>CALXCJ010000012.1 GCA_944386775.1 uncultured Clostridia bacterium | reverse complement strand
GATGGTCAGGCTGGTCTAATGAGTTATTCTAGTCTGATTTTTTGCAGCCTAACCATCGATAACATACTAAACATCATAGTCTTGCTAATCCTTGCAGGAGTAACAATAGCAACATTATCAGGACCAAACGGAATACTAACCCAAGCTCAAAAAGCAAAAGAAGAAACAGAAAAATCTCAAGAAGAAGAACTAGAAAAAATTCAAGAAATGGAAATGTTAGTAGCATCAGAAAATGGAGAAATATATAATTACGAATATACAAATAATGATGGAGAAACAATAACAGTACCAATACCATCAGGATTTACAATATCAGAAGTAGAAGGAGAACAAACAGTAGAAGAAGGTTTAGTAATAAAAGACAGCAGAGGAAATGAGTATGTATGGATACCTTGTACAACTGATGAAGCAAGTAGCAAATTAAAATATCAAAGAACAGAATGGGGAGTCGAAGACGACGGAGGAACTAGATCAATCAAAGATGAACTAGAATTAGCAGATTCAGATATAACATATACACAATCAGAACTAAATAATGGAATAAATGCAGAAACCTCACAAGAAATAGTAAACCAAATAAATGCCGAAAAGACAAGTGTAGAAAAATATGGAGGCTTCTATATAGGAAGATATGAAGTAGAAAATGAAAATAATATTGCAGTAATAAAGAAAAATCAAGTACCATATAACACAATAACTTGGAGCAAGGCATATAGCTTAGCAAAAGGGATTGGTGGAGGAAAAAATGCAGAAACATATTTATGTTCAAGTTATGCATGGGATACAGCAATAAATTTTATACAAAATAATGGAGCAACAAATTATGCAACAAGTGTAGTAGGATTTAATGGAAACTGGAATTCACAAGAAGTAAAAGATGAAGAAGGAAATGTAATAAAGCCAAGCGGAACATCACAAAGACTAAGTACAGGATTAACAACGGCACAAAGTAATATATATGATATGGGAGGAAATGTAGCAGAGTTTACTACAGAGTTAAACCCTGGAACTTCTGAGCCGGTGGTGCTTCGCGGAGGTGATTGCGGCAACGGCAATCCCGCTGGTAGCCGCTGGGACGACATTGCAGCCGGTGCCTCTGGCAGTTATGGGTTCCGAGCCACTTTATTCTTAAAGTAGCTCTGACCACTGTTAATACACTATAATAAGCCAAAAATAAAAACCCAAAGCACTAATCAAAAATAAGATAAATGGAAAGTGAAAAAATGCAAATAAATGATGTAATGGATAAATATAGAAGTTCAGGAACACTAATATTAATACCAAAAATAGAAGACTATATAAAATACACATTTCAGATATTAATAAAAATTCCTAGAATAGAAAAATTTAATATAGGTTCTGAAATAAAAACATCAACACTAAAAATGCTAGAATATGCACATCTCATAAACAAGGACAGAAAAGATGCATATACATATTTGAATAAAATAGACGCATTAATAAGCTATAATAGATCAATGTTAAGAATATTAGACGAAGAAAAATCAATATCACACAAAAATTTTACAACATGCATAACCAAACTAGCAGAACTTGGAAGAATAATAGGTGGACTAATAAAAGCAAACAAACCATAGGGGTAAGATTGCCATGAATAAAGTAATAATTTCAGGAAAAATAATTGATATACAATATAAATTAGTTGATGCGGGCAAAGTATATGCAATAGCATTTATTAACTTAAAACTAGAAAAAAGCAAAGAACCAATAAAAATTATATGTAAAAATGATATGGCTGATAATATTTTTAGAAAATACATAAACGGAATGGAACTAGTAATAGAAGGCAGTTTACAAAAGACCAAGAAAGGTATTATTGTAAATGCAAAATATACAGAAGAGGTATATTAAAATATGGCAAAATGGATAAGGAATCAATATGATAAAATGTTAACATATGAAAATCTAATGAAAGCTCATAAACAATCTAAAAAAGGTAAAGCTCTAAAAAAGAAGTAATAAAATTTTCTTTAAAAGAAGAAGAATATATAATGTACCTATATAATAAATTAAGAACAGGTACCTATGTTCACGGAAAATTTACCTCTTTTAAAGTATATGAACCAAAAGAAAGAACAATAGAAAAAGCACCATATATAGATAGAATAGTTCATAGATGGCTTGTTGACAATTTTCTGCAACCATATTATATACCAAGTTTTATAAAAACAACATATGCATGCATAAAAGGAAGACGGAACACATAAAGCAGTCTTAGACTTACAACAAGGTATGAAACAAATGAAAAAATCATATAGAGAATATTACATTTTAAAAATGGATATAAAAAAATATTTTTATAGTATTGATAAAAATATATTATATAATATTCTTAAAAAAAGAATAAAAGATAAAAAAGTAATGTGGCTAATTGGGCAAATTTTATCTGCACAAAAAAGAGAAAAGGGAATAGAAATAGGAAACTATACTTCACAAACTTTTGCAAATATCTATTTAAATGAAGTTGACCAATATGCAACCAAAAAGCTAAAACTAAAATATTATTATAGGTTTATGGATGATACAGTAATTCTCTTAAAAAATAAAGAAGAAGCAAAAATGGTACTAAGTAAAATAAAAGAATTTTTAGAAAAAAACTTAAAACTAGAATTAAATAGCAAAACTGAAATTTTTAAATCAAAACAGGGTGTTAATTTTTGTGGGTATAAAATAAATGAATATAGAATAAAGGTAAGAAATAAAGGAAAAAATAGATTTAAGAAAAAAGTTAAAGCTTTACTACAGGAAATAAAAGCAGGAAATATATCTTCAAAAGAAGCTAGGAATTACTTAACAGGACATTTGGGATATTTTAATATAGCTAATACCTATGATTTAGAAAGAAAAAATATTTATTTAAAAAATGAATTAAAAAATATAGGAATAATTTATTAGGGATAAATCGTAAGCTTATTTCTCTTCTGAGCCGGTGGTGCTTCGCGGAGGTAATTACAACAACAACAATCCCGCTGGTAACCGCTGGGACAACAATGCAGCCAATGCCAATGGCAATTATGGGTTCCGAGCCACTCTAATATTATTTTCGATGTATAAGGTTTAAGGACCTTTGCCAATAAAGTATTAGATATTAAAGAGATTTATTCCTTCCTGATATAGGTAAAAATGGATATAATATTAGTATAAATCTGGTAGGAAACGAACGAAGTACTAATATGAAAAGAGTCTGATTAAACTGCATAAATTGCAGATGATTGGGTTCTTTTTTTATGTTAAGATTATTGGCTTAAAATAAAAAAATTATTCTATATTAACAAGGGTTACAATCAAGAGATTAGCATTTTTAATTACATAAATTTTATATAAATATTAACTTGTGGCTTCTTCTACACTTTCTATGACTGTAAATAATAATCATCAAAAAAATTAAATAAAAAATGTAAAAAACTATTGACAAATAGAAAAAAATAAAATAAAATACAAACAAATATTTGAAGAACAAAAAATCGCAAGGAGGAAAGCCCATGATAACAACACTACACATCCAAAACATAGGAATAATAGAAGATATAAGCCTAAACCTAAACAAAGGTTTAAATGTCCTAACAGGAGAAACAGGAGCAGGAAAAACACTAATAATAGATTCACTTGCAATTCTATCAGGAGAAAGATTCTCAAAAGAAATGATAAGAAAAGGAGAAACAACATCATACATAGAAGCTTGTTTTTACGAACCAGAAAATACAGACGCAATAGAAGGAAACATAATAGTATCAAGAGAAATAAATATAAACGGAAAAAACCTATGCAAAATTAATGGAAGAATGGTAACAGTAAACGAACTAAAAGAATTCATGAAAAAAATAATAGAAATACACGGTCAAAACGAAAACCAAACACTACTAGACGCAAACTATCACCTAAAATACCTAGACGGTTTCATAGGACAAGAAATCATACCACTAAAAGAAAAATACAAAGAAAATTATATCAAATACACCCAAATCAAAGAAGAATTAAAAAACAACTATGGAGATGATAAAGAAAGAGAAAGAAAGTTAGACTTATTAAAATACCAACTAAACGAGATAACAGAAGCAAACCTAAAAGAAACAGAAGAAGAAAGCCTAGAAGAAAAAAGAAAAATAATACTCAACTCAGAAAAAATAGTACAAAATCTAAAAGAAGCAGAATATGCACTAGGAGAAAACACAATAGATAGCTTAAGCATAGCAATAAGAGCAATAGAAAAACTAGAAACTATAGACAAAAAATACGAAAAAATAGCAACAAACCTAAAAAACATATATTATGACTTACAAGAAATATCAAGAGATATATCAAACGAAAATGAAGAAATCTATTTCAGCGAAGAAGAAAGAGATGAAATAGAACAAAGACTAGACCTAATACACTCTCTAAAAAGAAAATACGGAAACAGCATTAAAGAAATATTAGAATACTTAAGAAAATTAGAAGAAGAAATAAAATACATAGAAAACCTAGAAGAGCACAATAATAATCTGCAAAAAGAAAAGAAAATAATAGAAGAGCAAATGGATAGCTTAGCAGAAAAAATACACAGCATAAGAGAAAAAGCATCACAAAACCTAGCTATGAGCATAAACAAAGAACTAAAAGAACTAGAAATGAAAAACGCAAAAGTAAACATAAAAGTAAAATACAACCCAGAAGAATACTATAAATCAGGAAAAGATAATGTAAAAATATATATAACAACAAATGTAGGAGAAGACGAAAAAGAACTTGCAAAAATAGCCTCAGGAGGAGAAATGTCAAGAACAATGCTTGCAATAAAAAAAGTACTAGCAGACTCAGACAAAATGCCAGTATTAATATTTGACGAAATAGACACAGGAATAAGCGGAAAAGCAGCAAACAGTGTAGCACAAAAACTAAGTATAATATCAAAAACCCATCAAGTAATATGTATATCACATTTGCCAAATATAGCAGCAATGGCAGACTACAACTATTTTCTAAGCAAAAAAGTCTTAGGAGAAAGAACAAACACAAATATAAAACTATTAACAGAAGAAGAAACAGTAAAAGAAATAGCAAGAATTTCATCTGGAGAAGTAAACGAAGTAACTTTAAAATATGCGACAGAACTACGAAACAAAAAGGCTTCTTAAAAATTAATAAAAACAATTTAAATTTATATAAAATAAAACAATGTTTTTATAAAAAAAGCTTGAAAAATATCAAAAAAATTAATATAAAAAAATATAAGTATAAAAATAAACCCAAAAGCTAAAAAAACAACAATAAAACCATTAAAAAATAATAAAAAATCCAAAAATAAAAATGCCAATACACATACAACTTTAAAAAAAATTTATACGAGGAGGAAACTAAAAAATGAAAGAATTTTTAGCAATCGAAAAAGTAGAGGCATTAGAAATACTTGACTCAAGGGGAAACCCAACTATCCAGGTGGAAGTAGCTCTAGAGGGAGGATTTACAGGAATTGCAATGGTGCCATCAGGAGCATCAACAGGAAGTTTTGAAGCAGTAGAACTAAGAGATAATGACAAAACAAGATATATGGGAAAAGGAGTTACAAAAGCAGTAGAAAATGTAAACAAAAAAATAGCCAAAAAAATAGAAGGAATGAATGCATATAATCAAAGAAAGCTAGACGAAGAATTAATTTTATTAGATGATACACTAAATAAATCTAATCTTGGTGCAAATGCAACATTAGGTGTTTCTCTAGCAGTTGCAAAAGCTGCGGCAAACTCCTTAGGACTAGAATTATATAATTACATAGGAGGAATAAATGCAAAAATATTACCAATACCAATGATGAATATTTTAAATGGAGGCAAGCACTCAGACAATAACATAAACATCCAAGAATTTATGATAATGCCAGTAGGAAGTATAACATTTGCAGAAAGACTAAAAAGAGGAGTAGAAGTATACCACACACTAAAAAAAGTACTAAAAGAAAAAGGTTATTCAGTAGCAGTTGGAGATGAAGGTGGATTCGCACCAAATTTAAAAAATGAAGAAGAAGCCCTAGATGCAATAATAGAGGCAATAAAAGAAGCAGGATATGAACCAAAAAAAGATATATGTATTGCACTAGACATGGCAAGTACAGAAATGTATGAAGAAGCACAAAAAATAGGAAAAACAGGATATTACATCTGGAAAACAGACAAATTTAAAACATCAGAAGAAATGATACAATATATAGAAAGCCTATGTGAAAAATACCCAATAATCTCTGTAGAAGATGGTCTAGCAGAAGAAGACTGGGAAGCTTGGAAAATCTTAACCAATAAATTAGGAGACAAAATTCAATTAGTAGGAGATGACTTATTTGTAACAAATACAAAAAGACTACAAAAAGGAATAAAAGAAAAAGTAGCAAACAGCATATTAATAAAACCAAACCAAATAGGAACATTGACAGAAACATTAGACACAATACAAGAAGCAAAAAGAAGTAACTACAAAACAATAATTTCACACCGTTCAGGCGAAACAGAAGACACAACAATAGCAGATTTAGCAGTTGCTGTCAATGCAGGACAAATAAAAACAGGAGCACCTTGTAGAACAGATAGAGTAGCAAAATATAATAGATTATTAAATATAGAAAATCAAATATCTTAAGGCAAAAAGTTTCCGCATTTTTTTGTGCCAAACTTATATAATTACATTTATAATCTAATTAAACTGCCCTCAAGGTATTACTTATATAAAATTTATTCCATTCCTCGGCTCAATACGTGATTTAGCCCTTCTAAATATAAAACAAACGAGCCTCTCGCTACATCCATCGCGCTTCCTCATTTATTTTATATTAAGAAGGGCTACAATCACTTCAATCACATTCGTCATTGCATAAATTTTATATAAGTAACACCTTGAGGGCTTCTCTACGGTTTTATAAGCGTAAATAAAAAAATGGCACAAAAAAATGCGGAAACTTTTAAATTAAGTATAGAAAGAGTTATACACATTTTATTCAACTCTTCTATTATTATTTATTCGCTCATTAGAATTTTGAGAATTAGAATGGGAAGAATTAGAACTATTACACATACGTTCATATTCTTTACACTTTATTTTATAATCCATTTGCATACATAAATATTTATAATAACTGTAAGCTTGTTCATATTGCATAATAGGGTTAAACATAGGATCTTTATACATATCAGCCATATCACTATTTTGTTGAGACATACCCATTCCAAAATCCATATAAGGTGAAAAATTATCCATACTATCACTCCATTCTAATAAAATATATGAGAATAAATGCCAAATATTCTATTTATTGAAAGACTTAACAAATTTCTTATAAATCCAAATTCAAAAACGGAAAAATATTAATAAATATACAAGTTAAAATACTTGCAATAAGACCTTGAAGCAATTTCCCATAAAAATAAGGTTTTATAGAAAGATCAGTTTTTGAAATTACGCTCCAAACTTGTAATAACACAGAAAGTCCCCCAAATCCAAGAACAAACGATGCCAAAATAATATTTATAGAAATAGCCTTAATCTTAACAGAAGCAATAAGACTAAGTCCATTTGTAACTTCTAATAGCCCCGTAAAAATAGGAGAGATAAAGCTGGTATTTATCTCAAAAAAATTAAAAATCGGAGAAAATATTACTGTAATTATATTTAATAAACCGCTAGCTTTAAAAATAGAAATAATGCTAGAAAAAATAATTATAAAACCACCAATCATTAAAATTGTAGAAGTGCTATTTGTAATACTTTCAGCAATTATACTGCCTAGGTTTGAAATTTTAATAAAGTTATTATCATTATATTTATTAAAATTTGTATCCTCAATATTTCTATTCAAATTTTTACTCTTTTTAAAAAAATTACTTAATATAGAATTAGACTTTTTATAATCATATTTCCAAAATCTAAAAATAAATCCTACAATAAAACTTGCTAAAATGTGAGTACAAAAAAGCAAAAGTCCAATACTTGTATTACCAAACATACTTATTCCAACAGTACCAATAATAAATAGTGGTCCAGAGTTATTAGTAAAACTTAATAACCTTTCACATTCAGCTTTTGTGCAAATATTTTCTTTTCTGAAATGTGAAGCAATTTTTGCACCAATTGGGTAACCACTAATTAGTCCCATTATAAAACAAAATGCACCTTCACCACGAATATTGAAAATAGGCTTCATAAACTTATTTAATAGTTTCCCAAAATAGTAGATAATGTTTGTATGCATTAATAGTTCAGTTGCAACAAAAAAAGGAAATAGTGTTGGAACAACAGATGTTGCCCATAGTGTTAGACCGCTTTTTACTGCAAGTAGGTTATTGTTTGCAAATATTAGCAAGGAAGCTGAGAAGAGTAAAAATAATATTGCAAATATATTTTTTTTGATTTTTATTACTAAAAAGTGGCATTTTGAAAACATTTTTATCACCTGCTTAATATATATGCAAAAAAGTGGAAAATAATAATTGAAAAATATATGGTACTTTTATTTTCTATTTTAAATATCGAGTTAAAGTTTTAGTTTGTAATAAGGCATGAAAAATTAATGTATAAAAACAAAGAAACTGTGTCATAATATCAATACATAGAAAAAATTGAAAGAAAAAGATAACAAAAAAGTTTAAGAATAAAACAATAAAAAAGTTAGAAAAAAGAACATAAAAAAGTTTAATAAAAAAAGATTACAATAAAAAATAAAAAGAGATTACACAGAAATAGTAAAATAAAAAGATTACAAAAAAGTATTAAAAATAGAGCAAAAGGCGAGTACCAAAAACGAGAAAGGATGAGTTTCAAAATGAATAAAAAAGATAATATGGATGACTATTATAAAAAGGGCTCAAAAGAAATGCAAAAAAATATAAAGGTTGAAAATAATATAAAAAATGAAAAAAATAAAAAAGAGGAAAAAAGCAAAAAAATGCCTGATTTTGATGTAGAAGTAGGGGAAGATGCAACTCAATATGGAGAATTTATTTCATCATATTTTGCTTGGATTCCATTACCAAAGCAAAAAGAAAGGGCAGAAGAATTAAACAATATGACGAAAGGTCAAAAAAAGTCAAAATAATATAAAAAAAAGAGAAAAATGCACAAAATGCAGTAAAAAACAGAGAAAATACTAAGAAAATTGACTAAAATGAAAGTTGATTATTATTAGTATTCATTTATAATAGTAATAGGTCAAAGAAAGTCAAAGTCAAAAACGAAACTAAAAATAAAAACAAAAGTGAAAGCAAATACATAAAAAGGGGTGTATTAAATGAGAATGTCAGACCTAATAGAAGAGTTCATAAAAGAACTCTTTGATGAAAATGATCAAGATTATGTAGAAATACAGCGAAATGAGCTTGCACAGCAATTTCATTGTGTACCTTCACAAATAAATTATGTAATATCAACAAGGTTTAAACCTTCGCAAGGGTATTATGTAGAAAGTAAAAGAGGTGGAGGAGGCAATATTAAAATAAAAAAAGTAAATACAAGCAAATCAGACTATATGATGCATATTATAAAAAATATAGGAAAAGAATTAACATCAAATGATGTAGATATTTTAATAAGTGATTTTTTAACATATAACATAATTTCAAAAAAAGAAGCAAAACTATTAAAAGTAGCAACAAGTGATAATGTATTAAAACTAGACACAAAAATAAAAGATGAAGTAAGAGCTAGAATTTTTAAAAATATGTTATTAAATTTGGAGTAAAAACTAAAAAAATAAATAAAAAGGAGAGGATAAAAATGTTATGTGAAAATTGTGGAAAAAGACAAGCAAATGTTAGATACACTGAAAGTATAAATGGAATCACAAAAGAAATAAACTTATGTGAAGAATGTAGCAGAAAACTTGGAATAACAAACAGTATGGATATGGATGTATTTTCAATGGATATACCAAGTTTCTTTGGAAGCTTTTTAGAAGATTTTGCAAATGATGGAATGATGCCAATGTTAGATAAAAGTGCCCAAATCAGATGTAAATCTTGCAATTCTACATTTGATGATATAATAAAATCAGGAAAACTTGGATGCCCAAACTGTTATGATACATTTGACTTTAAATTAGATCCAATATTAAAAAGAATACAAGGTGCAAATAGACATGTAGGAAGACTTGGTAAAATTTTAGATAATGAAATAAAATATAAAGAAGATGAAAATAAAGAAGCACAAAATGGAGAAGAAAACAACAAAGATGCAAAAAATGCAAAAATGACTCAACTTGAAAAATTGCAAGAAGATTTAAAACAAGCAGTAAAAGAAGAAAGATATGAAGATGCTGCAAAAATTAGAGACGAAATAAAAAAATTAGAAAAATAAAAATGGAGGAAAGTTATGAGTTGGTATATGCAAGGTGGAACAGATTCAGATGTAGCAATAAGTACAAGAATTAGGCTTGCAAGGAATCTTGCGGGCTTCAAATTTAATTTAAAAACAGAAGATGAAATACAAAAATTAGAGAAAAAAATAACAGATAATCTATATGCAATAGGATATGGACTTAAATTTTTCAAGTTAAAAGATATGGATGATATAACAAAAATGAGTTTAGTAGAAAAAAATATAATAAGTCCTGAATTTGTATTAAATAAAAATGAAATAGGAAGTATATTAATAAATGACGAAGAAAATATATGTATAATGATAAATGAAGAAGACCATATAAGGTTGCAAGTATTTATGAGTGGTCTAGATTTGGAAAATACACTTAATTTAGCAATAGAAATAGACCAAAAACTAGAAAATTTACTTGGATATGCAACAAATAAAAAATACGGGTATTTAACAACATATCCTAATAATTGTGGAACAGGGCTTAAAGCATCTGTAATGCTACATGTTCCAAGCTTACTTGAAGCAGAAAATATCAATAAAATACTTTATACAATAAGTAATTTTGAATTAAATGTAAAAGGAGCATTTGGAGAGGGAAGTAAAATCGAAGGTGATATATTGCAAATATCTAATAAAAGAACTTTAGGAATTACTGAAAAAGAAATTGTAGAAAATATAAAAGTAATTACACAAAAATTAATAGAGCAAGAAAGAAAAGCAAGAAAAATCTTAGCAAAAACAAATATAGATTTAGAAGATAAAATTTATAGAAGTTATGGAATACTTACAAACTGCAAAAAAATATCACAAGAAGAAACAAATAAATTACTATCAAACATAAAACTTGGAACAGACCTTGGAATATTGCCAGAATTAACAGATGCAAAAATAAGAAAGTTATATTTATATACCAAACCTGCAAATATGCAAAAAAAGCTAGGAATGCAAATAAATAAAACAGAAAGAGATATAAAAAGGGCAGAGATTATAAAAGAAATAATAAAGGAAAAATAAAAATGCATAAAAAAATTTAATCCGGAAAAGTTTAAGATAATGAATTCAAAATAAAGAGTTTCAAACAACAAAGTTAAAACAAAAAATAAAATATTAAAATAAATTTATTCTTATTGTAAAAGGTTTATAGATACCTATACCAAAATCTAAATTTATAAAAAAAGGAGAGATAAACTATGACATATAAATTTACAAATAGCTGTAACAAAGCTTTAGAAATAGCCAGCAGTATCGCAATGGAACTAGGCCATAGCTACATAGGAACAGAACATCTACTATATGGTCTAATCGAAGAAGGAAATGGAGTTGCAAGTAAAGTACTACAAAACCAAGAAATAACATCAGAAAAGGTACTAGAAAAAATTGAAGAATTTGTTGGCAAAGAAGAACCAGTAGACGAAATAATTGATTTTACTCCAAGAACAAAAAGAGTTATAGAAGTAGCATTTATAGAATCAAGAAAACTAGGATATAATTATATAGGAACAGAACACCTTCTAATTGGAATACTAAGAGAAGGGGATAGCATTGCATCTAGAATTTTACTAAATTTAAATGTAAATATCCCAAGACTATATAACGAAATAATAAAAGTAATAAATGAAGGTGAAGAATATGCAAAGCAAGAAAATTCAAATGGAGGAACTAATAAAGAGCTAAGAGGAAGTTATAACCAAACTCCAACATTAAATCAATTCGGAGAAGATTTAACCAAAAAAGCAGAGGCTGGAAAATTAGACCCAATAATTGGGCGTAAAGAAGAAATACAAAGAGTAGTCCAAATACTTTCAAGAAGAACAAAAAATAACCCTTGTTTAATAGGAGAACCAGGTGTTGGAAAAACAGCAGTAGTAGAAGGTTTAGCACAAAAAATAGTTTCAGGAGATGTGCCAGAAATTTTAAAAAATAAAAGAGTAGTTACTTTAGATATATCAGGAATGGTTGCAGGAGCAAAATATAGAGGAGATTTTGAAGAAAGAATCAAAAAAGCATTAAATGAAGTAAAAAAAGCAGGAGATATAATATTATTTATAGATGAAATTCATACAATAGTAGGAGCAGGAGCAGCAGAAGGAGCAATAGATGCAGCAAATATTTTAAAACCACTTTTAGCAAGAGGCGAAATACAGCTTGTTGGAGCAACTACATTAAATGAATATCGTAAATATATTGAAAAAGATTCAGCTCTAGAAAGAAGATTTAGCCCAGTAACAGTAAATGAACCATCTGAAAGTGATACAATTAAAATTTTAAAAGGAATAAGAGATAAATACGAAGCACATCATAATGTAAAAATTACAGATGAAGCAATAGAGGCTGCTGTAAAATTATCTGTAAGATATATAAACGATAGATTTTTGCCAGATAAAGCAATAGATTTAATAGACGAAGCAGCATCACGTGCAAGACTAAAAGCATATACAGAACCAGAAAATTTAAAAGTATTACAAGAAAAAATAGAAGCAAAACAAAAAGACAAAGAAGAAGCAGTAAGAAAACAAAAATTTGAAGAAGCAGCAGCATTAAGAGATGAAGAAAAAGCATTAAAAGAAAAATACGAAAAAGAAGAACAAAAATGGAAAAACAAAAATACTAAATCTGTAACAAATATTACAGAAGAAAACATAGCAGAAGTAATAAGTAGCCAAACAGGTATACCTACTAAAAAAATAACACAAAACGAAACAGAAAAACTAAGAAATCTAGAAAAAATTCTTCAAAAAAGAGTAGTAGGGCAAAAAGAGGCAGTAGAAGCTGTTGCAAAAGCAATAAGAAGAGGAAGAGTTGGTCTAAAAGATCCAAAAAGACCAATAGGTTCATTCCTATTTTTAGGACCAACAGGAGTTGGAAAAACAGAACTTTCAAAAGCACTTGCTGAAAGCTTATTTGGAGACGAAAATGCAATGGTACGTATAGACATGTCAGAATATATGGAACCACATTCAGTATCTAAATTAATAGGTTCACCTCCAGGATATGTAGGTTTTGACGAAGGTGGTCAACTAACAGAAAAAATAAGAAGAAAACCATATTCTGTAATATTATTTGACGAAATAGAAAAAGCCCACCCAGATGTAATGAATATGCTACTACAAATATTAGAAGATGGAAGACTAACAGATAGCCAGGGAAGAACTGTAAACTTTAAAAATACTGTAATAATTATGACATCAAACTTAGGTGCAAGAATAATTACAGACAAAAAAGCATTAGGTTTCTCAAATAAAGAAGAAGAAAAAGATACAGAAAAACAATATGAAGAAACCAAAAAAGAAGTTATGGATGTAGTAAAAAAAGAATTAAGACCAGAATTTATAAATCGTATTGACGAAATAATAGTATTCCATAAATTAAGTGAAGAGGATATCAGCAAAATTGTAGATATTATGCTAAAAGAAGTTATAAATAGGTTAAAAGAACAAAAAATAGAAGTAGAGTTTACAGATGATGTTAAAAAATTAATAACAGAAAAAGGAATAGATAAAAACTTTGGTGCAAGACCACTTAGAAGAACAATCCAAAACTTAGTAGAAGATAGCTTAGCAGAAGAAATTTTGGATGGTAACTTGAAGAAAAATAAGAAGACTAAAATTGGGGTTGAGGACAATAAAGTTGTTGTACTAAAATAAAATTTTAATGATATGTTTTAGCAGAAAATGGCATAGTAAAAATTAATGTTTTACTATGCTATTGTTATGTTATTTAACTAAAAGATGTAAATATAGTAGTAAACATAATAAAAAAATTGTAAAAAAGCAAATTTTACTTGAATTTTGCTACTTATAGTGATATAGTATAGTAGTAACTTATAATAATAGTCAAAACACTAGAATTATTATTCTAGAAAAAAAGGAGAGTTTAATATGAGAAAAACATTTGTACTCCGGACAGAAGCAACACTTGCATCAGAAGATTCAACCATGAGATTTGGTAATGACAATACAATTGTTATTCCAATGGCAATTTTGGAAAATCTATACAGATATAAAGGACTTCCAGAAAAACAGAGGATGGCAACCAAATTTATGGAATATATTGGTAATATTCCAATGGAAGAATTACTTTCAAAAGAAGGACACAAGCAAAAAAATGAAAGTCTTTTGAGAGTTGTTGATAATGCTAAAATAGACTCTAACGTAGATGCTTGCCAAAATCTCTCACAGTTGGATAAAAGAGTTTACCAAGTATGTTTGGATTTACAAAGAGAAGGAGAAACGGTTATTCTAATTTCTCAAAATCCGGTAATAAGGATGAAGGCAAAAAAACTTGGAATAAACTCAGAACCATTCAAAGATGAGATATTTCCAAAACCAAAAGATCAATATAAAGGGTATATTGATGTAAAGACATCAAAAGATGTAATAGATAAGTTTTTTAAAGAAAAATCAATTGATGTAGCAGATATATATAATTATAATGATTATACTTGGTATGAAAATCTATTTGTAAAAATGAAGGGAGAGTCAAGCCGGGCACTAGGAAGATATACTGATGGCAAAATAGTTCCATTAAAGTATAGTAATAATATTCCAGGAAAAAACAAATCCTTAAATGTCGAGCAAACAATGCTGTGGGAATGTTTACTTGCACCACCAGAAATAGCCCCTCTTGTTGTAGTAAAAGGTACAGCAGGCTCAGGCAAAACTTATTGTTCACTTGTAACGGCACTTGAAAATCTTTCAGGTTATGGTTCGAATAATATATATAATCAAATTCTAATATCATCACCAACTATTACAATTGGTAACGAAAATATTGGTTTTCTTCCAGGAGAAATGGAAAATAAAGTAGGACCATATCTGGGTGGAATTACAGATAACTTAAAAGGTATGTTTCAAACAAATGACCCGAGTATGACTAACAGAAAAATACAAGAACAAATAGATTACTTGTTTTATGAAAGATTTATCGAGATCCAACCGATTGGATTTTTAAGAGGTCGTACAATACCTAATACAATTTTTATTATTGATGAGGTGCAAAATATTTTACCTACTGTAATAAAAGATATTGTAACAAGGGCTGCAAAAGGATCAAAGTTTATCTTTTTAGGTGATCCGGACCAAGTAAACAATGTAGAATTAAATTCAAGATATAATGGACTTGTATATCTTTCAGAAAAAATGAAAGGGCAAAAAATTTGTTGGCAAGTTACCTGTGAAAAATCTGTACGAGGAGAATTAGCACAAGTAGTACTTGAAGTCTTGTAATAAAAAAATTTAAAAATTTTAATTTTAATTAAACTCTTAAAAACTGCCTATATTTTTATAGGCAGTTTTTCTAAAGGAATTTATTTTATATTTCATAAAAATATTGCAAAAAAATGTCGAATATATTATAATTTCATTATAAAGAAATGGGGGGATTAGAATGGATGAAAATTCAAAAAAAGAAGAAATAGAAAAAAAGGAAGAACTAACTAGAAATGAACCAAAAGTAGAAGAAAACAAAGAACCAAACAAAGTAGAAGAAAACAAAGAACCAAACAAAGCAGAAAAAAATGAAGAATCAAACAAAGTGGAAAAAACTGAGGAACTAAACAAAGCAGAAAAAAACGAAGAACACAATAAATCAGAAAAAAATACTGAACTTGAAAAAGAAAAGAAAGAAGCAAAAACATCCCAAGAAAATACTAAAACTACAGAAAATATCAAAGAAGAAAAAAAGTTTAATGTAGCAAAAACTCGGAACAAATATGGCAAACAAAGAAAAATCTAAATCAAGTAAACCAGAAACTAAATCAAAAAAAGAAACATCATCTAAATCAAACGAAAAAAACAAGGGAAAACTAGGTAGAATTATTATAATCCTAATCATATTAGCAATTATAATAGCATTAATGTTTTTAGTAATTCCATCCCCTGAAAAAACACTAAATGAAATGTTTCAAGCTTTAAAAGATGGCGATTTTGAAAAAGTAAATGAATTTTCAAATTATGATGAAATAAAGAAAATAACAGAAAATGATACTAGCAACAATAGCATAATGTCACCTGAATCAGTAGAAAACCAAAAATTATTATACGAATCTTTAGAGTGGAATATAAAATCTGTAAAAACAGAAGGAAATACAGCAACAGCAGTTGTAGAGGTAACAAATAAAGACTTTAACGAAATAATAACCAATTATATGGAAAAAGCATTTCAAGCATGGTTTCTGCAAGGGGACTTAAGCGATGAAAAAGCCCAAGAATATCTAACAGAAGAACTAAAATCACAAGATATTCCTGTAAAAACACAAGAAGCAAATATTACACTTGAAAAAGAAAACGGTAAATGGAAAGTAAAAGTTGACGAAAACTTAAGAAAAGCTATATATCCTGGTCTAGTAGAATTTGTAGAAAGTATCGATAATGGATAAATAAAAATTTATTTAAAGGAGTGTCCCTAAAATCCCGGCTAGCCGGGATTTTAAAGACCGTCCCTTAATCCCAGTATTACTTTTTTTGTAAAGTTTACAAATATTGCAATCAGTGCAAATTTTTACTTTGTTTTCAAAAATTAAATTTATAGTACTTAAAAAATCATCAACATAATTATCTATAATATGAATATAAATTTCCTTAGGAAGAAGGTTTAGTAAAGTATTTAGGATAAAGTCATTTGTTGAAAATGATATATCTGATAAATATTTTACTTTTGATAAATCTTGAGTAATATTTATTATGTTTTTGTCTTCATCTAATAAAATAGGGTTATCTTTAATATATATTAAATGAACTGTGTTACAGTTAGATTTTTGCGAGTTAATATATAATTTTAATAATGAAATAAATTCTAAATATTCTTTTTCAAACATATACATATTTACAGCATCATCTATTATATTTTCTAGTAATGAAAAATATTTTGGTAGTCTAAAGTTAACAAATCCGGATAGTATAATTGTTTTATGATTAGTTAAATAATCAGAAAAACTATTACATAAATATTCAAGTTTTTGCTCAAAATAATTAGAGAAGTCTTCAGAAGAGATATCCATACAGATATTTAGTATTTTTTGTCTTTCGATACTGTCAAAATAAAAGTAGTTTCTAAAAATTAGATTTTTTAAGATTTTTTCTTCCATTTCGTCTAATACAAGGCAAGATAAAATAGAAGAAACTTCAAGGATGAATCTACTTTCGTCTTCTCCTGTATAATGTATAATAATGTTTTTATAGTTTTTAAAATTATTTCTAGAAAAACAAATATTGTCTAAATTAAGAGCTTTAAATTCGTTTAATAAATAATCTAGTAAGCCAGATATATTTGTTTTAATACATATTGATTTCATTACAAAAATCTCCTCTCCATACTAGTATCTACTAAACTAATCAAAGTTATACATTATAATATGCGTAATTTATAAAAGTGTCCCTACAAAATTTTTCTTGGAAATTAAAAAAAGAAATTAGCATACTTAAGATTTTTGCTAATTTCTTTGTTATTATTTTTTTATAGTAGTTATTTATGCATAAATCATATAATCTATATCAGGAAATACACAATCTTTTTTTGCAATATCCTTTAAAAATACTTCATCTATTTCATCATTTTTTATTTGGTAATATAGTTTAGTAAATCTACCTATATGGTCTTTTATTCTTTTTTTAGCATAATCTACCATAGTACCATTTGTAATTATAAATAGCCAATCACTACTTTGTGCTAGAAGTAGTTCGCGTGCACATTGATTTAAGGCTTTTTTTCTAAGACCTTTGCTGTTTGGGTATTTTCTTGCAAGTTCACACATTCTATCTCCTGCAACGTGAAGGTGTCTGTGTACATAGTCATTACTTGGGTTTAGCCAAACTTCACTATATCCATTTGCACCCCAGCTTGAACGGCAAGGAGTTGCGACTTGTATTTCTGGATATTTTTCTATATATTCAGATGGTGTTATTAGTTCAAAACTACAGTCATCATAGTAGATTTTTTTTAATAAGATATATAACCAATATGGTCCTTCATACCACCAGTGTCCATATAGTTCTGCATCATATGGGCAAAGTATGATAGGGGGCTTGTCCATATATGGTGCAATACTATTTATTTGTGCAGTTCTGGAGTCTAGGAAATGTCCTGCTTGACGTTCTGCTGAGTCTTTTGCCCATTGCAAGTTATAGTAGTCTTTAAATTCTGTTTTTCCAGTGATTCTATAGTATTTTATTCCTGTATGTACACGTACACCATTGTGTGCAATATATGGTTTTATATAGTCATAATCAGCTTCATAACCTATGTCACGGTAGAATTCACGATAATTGAAGTCTCCAGGGTAACCATTTATAGAACTCCATACTTGCCTTGAAGATTCCATGTCACGACCAAAAGCTACAATTCCTTCTTTAGATACAATAGGTGCAAAAGTTCCATAAATTGGTGTTGGGTCTGCAAATAATATTCCGTGTGATTCTGTAATTATATATTGTATGCCAAATTCTTTTAAGTATTTATCAGCTTCTGGAACATAGCCACATTCAGGTAGCCATATTCCTTTAGGTTTTCTTCCGAAAAATCTTTCATAAGTTTGGACACCTACTGCAATTTGTGCTTTTACAGTTTTTTCATTTATATATAGTATTGGAAAATATCCATGTGTTGCACCACATGTTATTATTTCTAAAACACCTATATCTTGGAAATATTTAAACTGTTCTATTAAATTACATTTAAAAACATCTTTAAATAAGTGCAGGTCGTTTGAATATCTGTCATAATAGTAGTGTGATAATTTATTTAATCTTTCATCATAAGATGTTCGTTTAATTTCTTTTTTTGATAGTTCTATAAGTTTTTTTAGGTAATTAATATATTTTTTTTGTAATAATTTATTATCTAACATTGAAAGTAAGGGAGGTGTCATTGACATTGTTATTTTAAATTTTACACCTTCATCAACTAATTTTTTAAAATTTGTAAGTAGTGGTATATATGTTTCTGAGATTGCCTCATATAGCCATGACTCTTCTAGGTAATCATCACTTTCTGGATGATGTATAAATGGAAGATGTGCATGTAATACAAAACTCACATAACCTTTTTTCTCTTGCATAATTATTCTCCTAAATTTATATTTGCAAATTTTGCATATAATTAAATGTGTTAAATATTTAAGTAATTATTTTAATTATTAAAGTATGTCTAGTTAATAAATTAAACTATTTTACCTTAAAATCCTGTGATGTATTGTTTTACAGTTTAATATTGTGCATAATAATTCAAAATACATTGCCTTAAATATTAAAATTATATTATATAGTATTTAAAATGTATTGTTTATCTATAGTAAATGGTTTTATTTAAATGTAGAAGATGAATGACTAGATGGATTATCTAAGTTATATAAGTCTTCTATATTTTCTTTATTATAAATTTCTTTATATAAATCATAAATATCATAGATTTTCCCAATATTGTGCATAAATGATAGTGAAGAAATATTTTTAGAAAATTCTTGGTTTGTTTTTACATTTTTATAATAAACCATTTTTTGGTTTTTATTAAATAATATTCTATCATTTGGTGCTTCTATATTATTAGATGTTGTAATGTGGATAAATGTTGTATTTTCATCTGATGCCAAATGGTTTTGAATATTGTTTTTGTGTATTGAACTTTTAAATTCTTCTTGGTTTATAGGTTTTCTTCCAAGTTCTATTTTATAATTAGATTTGCTATCATTTACGTGTAAATACCAACTATTGGCAAAATCATTTATTTCAACTTCAAAACTATATCCTAAAGTTTCATTATATACTATTAAAATTGGTTTTGTTATTTCAAAAAAGTTTTCACCATATTGCTTTTTTAAATTTTCTCTATCTTCATCTGAAATGTCCCAATATATAAATAGATTATTGGGAGTTTGAGCCAAAACTTTTACTACTGTTTGATTATATCTGTATGGTAGGTCATAATATTCATTTATAGTAGGTGATGTGTTTAGATTGTTTGACTTAGTACTTTTTCTATTTGATTTTTTTGTTTTATTATCTGTTTTGCTTTTGCTTGCAGTTTTTTTACTGCTAGATTTGCTACTTTTGCGAGTGCTTTTTGTATCATCTGCGACTTTATTTTTGCTGGTGCTTTTTTTACTGCTAGCTTTACTATTTTTGCTGGTGTTTTCTGTATCATCTGCGACTTTACTTTTGCTTGTACTTTTTTTACTGTTTGCTACTTTATTTTTGAGAGTACTTTTTTTAGTGTTTTCTACCATATTTTCAACTGAATTTTCTATTTCTATATTTTCATTTTCATCTGTATTTTTTAGGTTTTTTGCACTTTTGCTTGTTTTAGCAATTGTATTTTTAGTACTTGATGACTCTTTTGAAACTTTAGCAGTAGTTGTTTTGCTTTTTTCAGCATTTGTTTTTTTTCTAGATGTTTTTGAAGCTTGTTTTGTTACTGAACTTTTTTTGTCTGTTTTCTTTGGGGCATTTTCAGTGGTAGATAAAGTTTTTACTGTGTCATTTTTTGTATCTTTTTGTATATTTGTAATAGATTCTTTTTCTATTTGTTCTTTTGTTTTCCTTGGCATTTTTATCCTCCCTTAAAGATCTCTTTTATTTCTTATATATACTATAATAAAAAATAAATAAATTCAATAGATTAATGAAAAAAAAGATAAAATATCTTGAAAAAAATATATATTTAAAGTATAATCCAAGTGTCCCGATTGGAATAATATTACTTTGAAACTAGGAGGAAAAAACAAAGATGAGATTTGTCGTAGATGAGAAATCAAAAAAAGAATATAAAGAATTTTTAGAAAATAATGAAAGATGTAATTTTCAGCAATCATTAGAATGGGCAGAAATAAAAAAGCCAAACTGGAAACCAGAAGTAATACTTGCTGAAGATGAAAACAAAAATATAATAGGTTCACTTTGTGTATGGATAAGAAAAATGCCAATATTTGGTAATATAATGTATTCATCAAGAGGACCTGTATGTGATATACATAATAAAGAAGTACTAAAACAATTAACAGATGGAGCAAGAGAGCTTGCCAAAAAATATAATGCAATAGTACTTAGAATAGAACCAGACATTGAAAGTAGTGACCAAGAATTTAGAAAAATAGTAACAGAACTTGGATATAAAATAAAAGATGACGCAAAAGATTTTATGGATGAAATTCAACCAAGATATGTATTTAGGTTAGACATAAAAGGAAAAACGGAAGAAGAAGTAATGGCAGGTTTCCACCAAAAATGGAGATATAACATACGTTTAGCTGGAAGAAAAGGAGTAACAGTAAAAGAAGGAACAAGAGAAGACCTAAAAGCTTTCCACAAAATAATGGTAGAAACAGGTGCAAGAGATGGCTTTATAATAAGACCACTAGAATACTTCGAAAAAATGTATGACAATATGGCACCAGACCATATGAAACTATTACTTGCATATTATGATGGAAAACCAATATCAGGAGTTATACCTATATTTTACGGAAATAAAACTTGGTATTTATATGGGGCAAGCAGTAATGAACATAGAAATTTAATGCCAAATTATTTATTGCAATGGGAAATGATAAAAATGGCAATAGCAAGACATGATGATATATATGATTTTAGAGGAGTATCAGGAATAGTAGACGAATCACACCCACAATATGGTTTATATAGATTTAAAAAAGGTTTTGGAGGAAAATTCACAGAATTTTTAGGAGAAATTTACATTCCATACAAACCAATGAAATATAAATTATACAAATTCTCAGAAAAAACATTTAGAAAACTAAGACAATTAAAAATGAAACTATCTAATAAAAATAAAACCAACTAAAAAATAAGACTTGAAATAAAAAAATATATTTCAAATCTTATAAAAAAGTTAATATAATAACTTTTACTGAAAGGATAAAAATGAAATCAGTAGTTATAAAAAAGAAAGACTTAATATATAATATTGAGCAAATAAAAAAATATGCAAATATTAATGGGAAAGATGATGAAGGAAACCCTGTAAAAATAATTGCTGTAGTAAAAGCAAATGGTTATGGCCAAGACTTAGTAAAATATACAAAATTTTTAATAGATCAAGGAATAAATTTTTTTGCAGTGTCAACAATAGAAGAAGCACTAGCTCTTCGAGAAGCAAAAATCAAAGAAGATATATTAATGCTTTCATCTATAAGCATAAAAAGCCAAGTAGAAAAGTTAATAGAAAATAATATTATATTAACAATAGGTTCTAAAGAAGCTATGCAAATAGCAAATGAAATTGGAAAAGAAAAAAATAAAAAAATAAGAGTACATATAAAAATAGACACAGGTTTTGGAAGATACGGTTTTTGCTATAATATGCGAGAAGAATTAATAGAAGCAATAAAACTTGCAGATAATATAAAAATAGAAGGAACATTTTCACACTTTTCTATATCATTTTATGATGAAAAGTACACCAAAGAACAATTTAAAAGATTTATAGATTGCATAGAAGTTATGCAAATGAATGGTATAAAAACAGGAATGCTTCACATATGTAATTCTTGTGCATTTATAAAATTTCCAAATATGCATTTAAATGCAGTAAGAATAGGTTCAGCATTTTTAGGAAGAGTCCCAATAAAAAATACTTTAGGACTTAAAAAAATAGGTTATCTAAAATCTGAAGTTACAGAAATAAAAGTACTTCCAAAAGGATTTAATATAGGATATTCAAATATATATAAAACCAAAAAAGAAACAAAAATTGCAATAATACCTGTTGGGTATAAAGATCGGCGAAAATATGGGAGTGCAAAAAGATGCGTTTAGATTAATAGATAAAATTCGCTATATAGTGCAAGACATAAAAAAATTATTTAAAAAAGAGCAATTAACAGTAAAAATTGGAAATGAAAATTGCAAAATATTAGGTCGAGTTGCAATGTGTAATGTAATTGTAGATATTACAGGAAAGCAAATAAAAGTAGGGCAAGAAGCGTTGTTTGATATCTATCCAGGATATATTGATAGTAACATAAGAAGGGAGTATAAATAATGGATGAAAATAAAAGTATAAATCCAGAAAATAATACACAAAATAAAGAAAAGAAAAAATATAATGGATTTTTTAAAGACTTATGGAACTCAATATTTAAAATTGAAAAATATCCAGAATTAGCAACGAAAGGAGTTCCAAGAGCATTAATATATTTAATAAAACTTGTTGCAATTTTTTCTATAATTTCAGCTTTAGGAATGATATATCAATTAAATATAACATTAAAAGATGCTTTAGGCTCATTAGAAAATGACTTCCCAGATTTTTCATATTCAGAAGGAATATTAGATGTAAAGGCAGAAGAGCCAATTATTAATGAAAATCAAGAAATGGGAAAAATAATAATAGATACAAAAGTAGAAGATGAAGCCAAAATAGATGAATATACAAATACAATTTCAGGTGAGGGTAATGGAATAATAATACTAAAAAATAAAATAATATTAAAAAATCAAAATGTAGTAGGTACAGCAACATATGAATATGCAGAATTATTAGGTCAAATGGGAATAACGGCATTTCAAAAATCTGATGTAATAAATGTACTTAAAGGCTCACAATTAATTAATGTTTACTTTAGTATTTTTATATTACTTTTTGTGTATGCATTTGTAATTTACTTCTTAAATATATTAACATATGTAATTTTTGTAAGTATATTTGGATGTATAGCAAATTTAATTACAAAATTAAAAATGAGATATGCAGCAATATTTAATATGTCTGTATATGCAATAACATTATCAACAATACTTTATATGATTTATACAGCTGTAAATGTATTTATAAACTATACAATAAAATACTTTGAACCAATGTATATATCAATTGCAACAATATACTTAGTTGCAGCAATATTTATAATAAAATCAGAATTTATTAAAAAACAAAGTGAATTAATAAAAATAATAGAAGTTGAAAAAAATATAAAAAGAGAATTAGAAGACCAAGAAGAAAATGGAATAGACAAAGAAAATAAAAAGGAAGATGAAAAAGAAAAGAAAAAAGAAGAAAAAGAGCCAAATGAAGAAGTAAACAAAGATAATAATTTAGGAAAGGAACCTCAAGAAGGATAAAAGCTTTTGCGAGAGTAGATTGAATAAACCAAGGAATAAAAACTTTTGCAAGAGTAGATTGAATAAACTAAGGAATAAAAACTTATGCAAAATTAAATATAATAAACTAAGGAAGAATAAAACTTTTTACAAGATAAATTAATAGGCAAAAGAACAAATAAAGCAATTAAAGTTAAGATAGGAGTTGAACATAAATTATAATGAAAGAAAAAGGAAAAAAATCTAATAATAAAGAAAACAAAAACGAAAATAAAAAAGATTCAAAACTAATAGTAGGTCTTGTAATTATTCTAATAATACTAATTGCAGTTACAATAACTGGGGTATTTATGATGAAAGACAAAGAAAAAGAAGATGAAAAAACACTAGCATATACAGACCTTATAAAACAAGTTGATGCACAAAATGTAGAAGAAGTTGAAATGACTGTAGGAAGTACAACAGTTAAAGTAAAATTAAAAGATCAAGAAGAAGAAAAAACATCAATAGTACCAAATACAGAAGCATTTATAAATTTAATACAAACAGAAAGTTTAGATGGAAATGAAATAAAATTAACCCAAAAACCAAGAAGTGTACTTGTGCAAATACCATC
Source organism: uncultured Clostridia bacterium (assembly GCA_944386775.1). Lineage (GTDB taxonomy): Bacteria > Bacillota > Clostridia > TANB77 > CAG-508 > CAG-269. The sequence goes on along the minus strand of CALXCJ010000012.1, from coordinate 9,439 downwards.
AATATTAGTTAGTTTATTGCCAACCATAATTATGGTAGCACTATTTGTAATGATATTTAAATTGCAAGGACTAGGTGAAAAAGGTAAAGTATATGAAGAAACTGAAAGAAAAACTAAAGTTACATTCAAAGATGTAGCAGGCTTAGAAGAAGAAAAAGCAGAAATGATAGAAATAGTAGATTTCCTAAAAAAACCAGAAAAATATGCAAAAATGGGAGCTAAAATTCCAAGAGGAGTACTACTTTATGGAAAACCAGGAACAGGTAAAACACTAATTGCAAAAGCAATAGCAGGAGAAGCAAATGTACCATTTATTTCAATGAGTGGTTCAGAATTTATTGAAATGTTTGCAGGTCTTGGAGCATCTCGTGTCAGAAAATTATTCGAAAAAGCTAGAAAACTTGCACCTTGCATAATATTTATAGATGAAATAGATGCAATAGGTTCAAGAAGAAATTCAAATGGAGGTGCAGAATCCGAAAATAACCAAACACTAAACCAATTACTAGTAGAAATGGATGGCTTTGAATCAGAAGAAACAATAATAGTAATTGCAGCAACAAACAGACCAGAAATGTTAGATAAAGCACTATTAAGACCAGGAAGATTTGATAGGCAAATAACAATTCCTACACCAGACTTAAGAGGAAGATTAGAAATATTAAAAATTCACAGTAGCGACAAACGCCTATCAGAAGATGTAAATCTAGAAAGTATAGCAGAAGATACAGCAGGTTTTACAGGAGCAGAACTTGCAAATATTTTAAATGAAGCAGCAATAATTGCAACAAAAAATGAACATGAAGAAATAGAAAATGATGACATAGAAGAAGCGGTAAAAAAAGTAACAGTCGGACTAGAAAAGAAAGAAAGAGTTATTTCAGACAAAGACAAAAAATTAACAGCATACCATGAAGCAGGACATGCAGTAGTAAGTAGATATTTGCCAACACAAGCAAATGTAAAAGAAGTCTCTATAATTCCAAGAGGAGTTGCAGGAGGCTACACAATGTATAAAACTGATGAAGATAAATACTATATTTCAAAAACAGAAATGAAAGAAAAACTAATTGCACTTCTAGGAGGAAGAGCTGCAGAAAAATTAGTTTTAGACGATATTTCAACAGGAGCAAGTAATGATATAGAAGTTGCAACAAAAATTGCAAGAGAAATGGTTACAAAATATGGTATGAGCGAAAGCTTAGGACCAATTGATTTCCAAGGTAAAGAGCCATATGAAATTCAAATGTTTGGTGAAAATATTGGAGATAAAATAGGACAAGAGGTTAAACAATTAATTGATGAAGCATACGAAAATGCTCAACAACTACTAATTGCACATAGAGATAAACTAGATTTAATTGCTCAAACTTTATTAAGACAAGAAAAAGTTAATGAAAAAGAATTTGCAAGATTTTTTGAGGATGAATAAAATCTGTAATAGTTTTTGAAGAAAAAAATGTAGGATTTTTTGAGGATGAAAAAGAATTTACAAGATTTCTTTAAAAAACTGCAAAATTTTATAAATGAAAAAGAATTTGCAACAATTTTATAAGAGTAATAAAAATTAAAGGAAGCAACTGATTTTGATTTTTAAAATCAACTGCTTCCTTTAAATTTTTAAATTTCGCTTAATGCTTCAAAAAAAGAAAATAAATTCTCTTTTTTGTGAAATTCTATGGTACCATCAGGTGTAATATTTCCTCCATAGACTTTTGCAAGCCGTTCAATCTGACTCCGATTCTCACAAAAGAATGGATCAGGGCCATCAGGTGAAAAATTGTCACCATTACAAATAATGTGAAGATCAAACATGTTGCATTCTCCTTTCAAAAAAACTATTTAGTGTTTTGGTATGAATATAATAACATGTGAATCGACAAAAGTCAACATAATTTTTCAAGGATAAAGTTTCCAATTTTTTATGCCCAAATTCTGAGTTTGAGCATATAGGTTAAAATAACACCTTGCGAGCTTCTCTACAGTTTTAAAACTATAAATAATAAATGGCACAAAAAAATAGGAAACTTTTAAAAAAGTATTATTATTTTTAAAAAAATAGTTTATAATAAATAAAAAATAGAAAAATATACAAAAATAGAAATATCTAGAAATAAAAAATATATAAAATTAAAAAAAAGGAAGGAGAGATCCCTCTTGGTTTTAAAGATATTATTAATAATAATAGGATTCATATTCTTAATAAAAGGCGCAGATCTATTAGTAAAAGCGGCAATTAGCATAGCCAAAAGATTTGGCTTGTCTGAAATGCTAATAGGTTTAACGATACTTGCTGTTGGTACATCTCTTCCAGAAATTTTTATTACAGTTACATCATCAATTGATGGTCATCATAGCTTAATAATAGGTAATGCAATAGGTAGTTGCATTTGCAATTTTCTATTTGTTATAGGAATTACAAGCCTTGTAAGGCCAATAAAATTTGATAAAAGAATAGTAAAAAGGCATCTTCCAATCGGTATTGCTGCTATGATTTTATTGCTATTTTTAGGAAACACAAAAACGCTTGGAGATGTTAAAGTTATAACTAGATGGCAAGGGGTTATACTGCTTTTGGGTATGGTAATATATATTATTTATTCAATTTACGAAGAAAAGAAAGTAAAGAATGAAAAAATAGATGAAGAAATTATAAAAGAAGTTGAATCAAAGGAAAATTATTCTGTTTCTATGATTATTATATATATCATTTTAGGTATTTTAGGTTTGAAATTTGGAGCAGATTTTGTTGTTGATAATTCCATAATAATTGCGAAAGATTTAGGACTATCAGAAGGTTTTATAGGTATGACGATTATAGCAATTGGAACATCACTTCCAGAAATTATAACAGGTATTATATCAGCAAGAAAAAATGAAACTGATTTACTTTTAGGTAATATATCAGGTTCTAATATTATAAATTTGTGCTTATTAATAGGGATAGGGGCAGTAATTAACCCATTGACATATGCGCCAGAATTTAATATTTCTATTTTATTTTTAATAGGTGTGACAATATTTTTACAATTACTTGCAACGATAAATAAAAATAGCGAATTAGATAGAAAAAGGGGAATTGTATTGATAATTGCTTATTTTGTATATATTTTTAGTATGGTTTGATTTTGGAGGTAATATTTTAAGTTACTTTTATGTTAAAAAGTATGGTTATAGTTTAGTAAAAAACTTGAATTATTGATTTTTTTAATATATGTGAAGTCTAAACATAAAAAGTAATTAAATAATATTTTGAAAAAAAGGGAATTAAAATCTTTACAATAAAAAATAGTTGAAATATAATTGTATATATAAAAATATAAGGAGATTAAAATTATGATAAACGAAAAATTAAGTATTAAAGAATTACAAGAAAAAGCAAAGCAAATTAGGCTAGGAATAATAGAAGCAGTATATAGCAATAACTCAGGACATCCAGGAGGTTCATTATCTATTGCAGATATATTAGCAGTTCTATATTTTGATGAAATGAATATAGACCCTAAAAATCCAAAAGCAGAAAATCGTGATAGATTAGTACTTTCAAAAGGACATGCATCTCCAGCATTGTATTCTGCACTTGCATATAGAGGGTATTTTAATGTAGAAAAGCTAAAAACATTTAGAAACATAAATAGTATTCTGCAAGGGCATCCAGACCTAAAAAAAGTACCAGGAGTAGATATGTCTACAGGATCTTTAGGTCAAGGCTTATCTTGTGCAAATGGAATGGCAATATCTGCAAAACTAGACAAAAAAGATTATAGAGTATATTGTATTTTAGGAGATGGAGAGCTAGAAGAAGGGCAAATTTGGGAAGCTGCAATGGCTTCAAATAAATATAAACTAGATAATTTATGTGTAATAGTAGATAATAATAATTTGCAAATAGATGGAACAATCGAAGAAGTTATGAGCTCATACCCAATAGATGAAAAGTTTAGAAGTTTTGGCTTTGAAATAATAAAAATAGATGGTCACGATATAGAAGAAATCAAAAAAGCATTTGAAGTAGCAAGAAATATAAAAGGAAAACCAACTTGTATAATTGCCAAAACAATAAAAGGCAAAGGAGTATCATTTATGGAAAATCAAGCAAGTTGGCACGGAAAGGCACCTAATGAAGAGCAATACAAACAAGCAATAAAAGAAATTTTAGGTAATTAAAAATAGCAATACAATTTTGTGTAATAATAGCATATTTTGTAATGAAAATAGAATAAAAAATGTTATAGTTTTAATTTAATAATATAATAAAAAAATAGTTTTAATTTAATAATATAATTAAAAAATTTAAATATTACTGTAATATATATGTAATCAAAATTTAACATAAAAAATATAAAAAAATTCAAAAAAACATTTACATTTATAAAAAATTTGTATAAAATAGTCTAAAAGCAGAGAAAAGAAAAAACAAAAGAAAATGAAAAGAAAGGGAGTATATCAATGAAGATATTGATGTTAACTTGGGAATACCCACCAAGAGTAGTAGGTGGAATTGCAAGAGTAGTATACGATTTATCAAAAACATTAATAAAAGATGGACATGATGTAACAGTAGTAACATATAAAGATGGAGATGCACCATACTTTGAAGATGACAAAGGAGTAAAAGTATATCGTGTAGACAACTACATGATAAACCCAAACAATTTTATAGACTGGATAATGCAACTAAACTTCAACCTAATTGCAAAAGCAAACGAAATAATGCAAAAAGAAGGAAAATTTGATGTAATACACGCACATGACTGGTTAGTTGCATATGCTGCAAAAACATTAAAAAACTCATACAATATACCAATAGTTGCAACAATCCATGCAACAGAATCAGGAAGAAACAGTGGAATACACGACGAAACACAAAGATATATAAATGATACAGAATGGATGCTTACATATGAAGCATCAGAAGTAATAGTAAACAGCAACTACATGAAAAACGAACTACAAAGATTATTTGGTCTGCCATACGAAAAAATAAATGTAGTACCAAACGGAGTAAACCTAAACTTATTCAATGGAATAGAAAGAGACTACAACTTCAGAAGAAAATATGCTATGGACAACGAAAAAATCATACTATTTATGGGAAGGCTAGTATACGAAAAAGGAGTACAACATCTAATTGCAGCAATGCCAAAAATATTAAACGGCTACCATGACTCAAAACTAATAATATGTGGAAAAGGCGGAATGCTAGACGAACTAAAAGCCCAAGTACAAGCACTTGGAATCTCCCAAAAAGTATATTTTGCAGGATACATGTATGGAAAAGACGTCCAAAGAATGTACAAAGCAGCAGACATAGCAGTATTTCCAAGCACATACGAACCATTTGGAATAGTAGCACTAGAAGCAATGCTATCAGAAAACCCAATAGTAGTATCAGACGTAGGAGGACTAAACGAAATAGTACAGCACAAAGAAAATGGAATGAAAAGTTATGCAGGAAACCCAAACTCAATAGCAGACTCAATACTAGAACTACTATATGACCACAAACTATGTGCAGAAATAACAAAAAAAGCCAAAAACAAAGTAAGAAACGAATATAACTGGAACAAAATAGCACAAGACACACACTTTGCATACCAAAAAGCAATCTGTCAATCAGTAGCAGAACATCAAAAGAGACAACTAGAACAAGAAAGAGCAAAGAAAACAAAGAAGAAAGTAAAAGGAGAGGGCGAAATAACAAACCTACTAAACTTCAGAAAACGTCAAGCTTATGCTTAATGGTTAATGTAATTTTTAAATAGTATTTGCCTTACATCTTACTTATTTCATCTGTTACATATGAATTATTAAGTTAAAATTATAATTAAATAATAGGGAGATGTTGTAATGCAAGAAATAACATATAGAATTTATGCAGATGAGTCTGTAAGTAATGGCAAATATTATAGTAATTTTTATGGTGGTGCTTTGGTAAAGACAACAAACATACCAGAGATAGAAAAAGCTTTAAATGATAAAAAAGAAGAATTAAATTTAAATGGTGAAATAAAGTGGACTAAAGTTACAGAAAATTATTTAGAAAAATATACAGAAATTATTAATTTGTTTTTTTTCTTTTATAAAGGCTGGAAAAATAAAAGTAAGAATTATGTTTGCTCAAAATGCTTATGTGTCTGATGGACTAACAAAAAAGCAAACTGATAATGAATATAGCATATTATATTATTATTTCTTAAAAGATGCATTTGGTATAAAGTATAGTAATCCTACACCATTCAAAACAAAGGTAAACTTCTCTTTATATTTAGATGACCTTCCATGTGCAAAGGAACAAAAAGAAGTATTTAAGAAAAGTTTATTTAGAAATAATTTTGGATTTAAACAAAACAATATAGAAATAACAGAATTTGTTGAAATTGATTCTAAAAAACATGTAATTCAACAATGTATGGATATTATATTAGGCTCTATAAATTTCAAACTTAATGATTTTGATAAAATAAAAGATGAAGAAACTGGAAAGCGCTCTAAAAGGACAAAGGCTAAAGAAAAATTATATAAGATTATTAATAGGAATATTAGAGAAATACGAGAAAATTTTAATGTAGGGATTACAACAGGTATCAACGGAGACCAATCTAATTATTGGAAACATCTATATAGGCATTGGAATTTTATTTCCTCGTATTCACACTTTGATGAGACTTTAACAAAAAGAATGAATAAAAAGAAAAATAAAAGATAAAGCTCCATTAATCCTAGACCGCGAATAAATCGTAGCCGTTAAAACAGATTAACAGAGCTTTTATATAAAATATCATAAGATATTTATTAACTAGTTTATGCAATTTATTTATATATTATACATGATTTTTTAACTTCTGTCAACTATATTGTACATTTTGAAAAACTAAAAGTCAAGAAAAAATTAAAGAATTTTTAAAAATATTTTAAATTAGAGCTGATATTCTACATTTGTAGTTTATCTTCTCTATTTTTTTAATTTAAAATAAAAATTTAAAAAATTTTTCGTAATTTCTACAAATTTAGCAATAAAAAGGTGTATAATATATATGCAAAATTATTTAAAGTGAGGTATATATGGAAGAGTTTAAATCAGGATTTGTAACAATAATAGGAAGAACAAATGTAGGAAAATCAACATTAATTAATTTACTTGTAGGAGAAAAGGTAGCAGCAATTGCAAATAAAGTTCAAACAACTAGAACTGCAATAAGGGGAATTGTAAATAGAGAAAATTCCCAAATTATATTTATAGATACCCCAGGAATACATAAACCAAAACACAAACTAAATGAAACAATGGTAGAAACATCTTTTTCAAGTATTGCTGATAGTGATGTTATATTATTTTTAATAGAAGCAACAAGCAAAGACATTGGAAAAGGCGACAGGCTTATTTTGGAAAAAATAAAAGAAGCGAATAAGAAAACTATTCTTATAATTAATAAAATAGACTTAGTTAAAAGAGATACTTTATTAAATTTAATAGAAATATATAGAAAAGAATATAATTTTGAAGCTGTAATACCAATTTCTGCTCTGCAAAATAAATATAAAGAAATAATTTTAGATGAAATAGAAAAGAACCTAAAGGCAGGACCTGCATATTATGATATAGATGAATATACAGACCAAACTTTAAGGCAACTTGCAGAAGAAACAATTAGGGAAAAAGCTTTAAAACTATTGCAAGATGAGGTACCACATGGTATATTTGTTGAAGTGGAAAAGATGAATTTAAGAAAAAATAAAAATAATGAAGAAATTTATGATATTGAAGCAACAATATATTGCCTAAAAGAATCACACAAAGGAATTATAATAGGAAAAAATGGTCAAATGCTTAAAAAAATTGGAAAAATGGCAAGAATTGATATGGAAGAAAACTTTGGTATAAAAGTAAACTTAAAAACTTGGGTAAAAGTAAAAGAAGACTGGATTGATAATAAAAATATAGTGGATAAATTTAAATTGAAATAGGTATTTGAAACATAACGAAAATAAGTTATACAAAGAAAAAAGAGTTATATAGCAAAAAGAATTTATTTAATAATAAAGGAGTTATATAACGAAAAAATATATAATGAAAAGAATCTATATATCAAAAATATTTATATAATAAAAAAATCTAACAAAAAATAAAATTTATTTGTTTTTTATAAAAATGAATAAAATTACATTAAATGCAAAAGATAATATTAAAGGTAAAACTTTAAAATAGGAGATGAATTTTATGATTAAAAAAATTGCTTGGGATGCTTTTAAAAATACAGGAGATATAAATACTTTTATGGAATTTAAACAGATACAAGATATTGAAAATAATATAAAAGAAATACAAGATATACAAAAAATTACAAATATGAATGTCGAAAAAAATGAAAATAATTTAAAATTTGGTGATGAAATAAATGCAAATACACAAAGAGATAATATATAGATAGATAATGATACAAATAAAACAATAATAAGACTAAAAAATATAGAAAGGGACAAATATGGCAACAATAAAAGTAAAAGGAGTTGTACTATCAGAAAGTAATATGGGTGACTATGATAAAATGGTTACAATATTAACCCCAAATTTGGGCAAAATTTCGTGTGCTGCGAAAGGAGCAAGAAGACCTAAAAGTCTTCTTCTTGCCGGCACACAACTTTTTTGTTTTGCAGACTACATAATGTATAAAGGGACAAGCACTTACCATATAAATTCATCAGAAACAATAGAAATGTTTTATAATTTAAGAACAGACTTAGATAAACTAAAATATGCAATACATGCAAATAAAATAGTACAAGACGTAACAGATGAAAATGAAAATTGCTATAATATTTTACAATTATACTTAAACACACTTTATACAATATCTGAAATAGATAAAGACTTGGATTTGACAATAAGTATTTTTAAATTAAAATTATTGTGTTTATTGGGTTTTACCCCAAGGATACTCGAATGTGTAAATTGTAAGCAAAAAGAAAATTTGCACTTTTTTAGTATAAGGGACAATGGTTTAAAATGTGAGGCGTGTAGTAGAGTTGATAAATCAGCCTTGCATATGTCTCAAAGTACAGCAAATGCTATAAAATATGTAGTAACAGCACCTTCAAAAAAATTGTTTTCATTTAATTTAAAAAATGAGTCTTTAGAGGAATTTAAATTAATTGCTAAAGTGTATTTTGATGAGAAAATGGAAAAGGTGTATAAGTTGGAGGATTTATTTTAAAAAATTGCATTATTTATAATTTACTCTTTTACATATTATAATTATGATAAAGACGCAAAAGAAAATAAAAAATTAAAAGATGCAACGTTTCCAAAAAATTTAAAAAATAAAGGTAGAAAAATTGTAAAAGAAAAATTGTTATGCTACAATCTCAACTTAAACACTTTTAAAAGAGCAAAACTCTCCAATACGTTGAATAGCAACATATTGGAGAGTTAATAGAT
>CALXCJ010000011.1 GCA_944386775.1 uncultured Clostridia bacterium | reverse complement strand
CTTGTGATTTAGGGTCAAATCCTTTTATTTCTAGCATTTGGTATAGTTGCCTTGATGTCATAAATTCAAATTCGTTTACTAGGTCTAGTATTGCAAAATGTATATCTGTTATATGCCCTATATTTATCTTATGTACTATTTGGTTCATTGTTACATATCCATCTTTGCCATCAAAGGTTTTTATTTCTCCTTTTCTTATGGCAAAAGGTGATACTTGTGCTGTTATTTGGTTATCTTCAACCATTTTGACTCCTCCTTAATTTAGAAATTTCTATAAATTAATTATAAACTTAATATCAAATGTTTTATTGACTTTTTATTTATATTTTTTATTTTATTAATTTGGATTTTATTAATTTTGGTTTATCAATTTTGATTTTACTAATTTTAGTTTATCAATTTTGGTTTTATCAATTTTGATTTTATTAATTTTGGTTTTATTAATTTTGGTTTTATTCTATTAGCTTATTAGATTAGTTTATTTTACTATAACTAGCTTTACTTTTTTTCTCTTATAGTCTATTTTTTTTATAAAAACATCTATACTTTTCCCATATTCTAAACCTTCTTGGTATTCTGCCATTCCGACTAAGTTTGGGGTTATTTCAATAAAAATTCCATTTTTGTTTTTTTCTGTTTCTCTTACAATTCCTTTTATTTTTTCGCCTTCTGTAAATTTTTCTGCATTTTGTTCCCAAGTTCCAAAGTTTTCTTTATATGATAATGTTATTTTTTTATTATTTTTATCTATATTTTTTATTCTAACATATACTCTTTGACCTATTTTTAGTCTTTCATATGGTGTTTTTATTCTTGCTACTGAGAGATCTTCTATATGGGCAAGTCCTACTATTCCTCCTCCGATTTCTATAAAAGCTCCATATGGTGTAATGTTTTTTACTATTCCTTGAACACTTTCTCCTATTTTGTAGTTTTGGATTATATAGTTTAGAGATTCTTCTTGAACTTCTTTTCTTGAAAGAATAGGTGTATTTTCTTTTATATCTTTTATTTTAAATTGTATGTATTTATGTGTTTTTCCTTTGCATAGTTTTTGTTTTGCTGTTTCGTCTTGTTTTATGTTTATCCCTTCTACTTCATCTTTTGGCATCATTCCTGTTATGCCTTTTCCAAGGTAGATATGAAGATTACAGTTTTCATCACATTCTTTTACTATTCCTTGTAATGTGTTATTTTTTTTTATTTCATCTGCTATAGTATCTTCTAATTTGAATACTTCTGTATTCCAACCTTCTGGAAGTATTTTTAATGTATTCATTTGTGTTTCTCCTTCTTTTGACTTCATTTGTACATTATTATTATACATTCTTATTTTATAAATTTCAATAAGTTTTTTTAAAAGTTTCCCTATTTTTTGTGCAATTTTACTGTTTATGGCTTAAAATTGTAGAGAAGCCCTCAGGGGGTTATTTTAAATTTACAACTTTGGCACAAAAATTTGGAAAACTTTTTTAGTTATATTAGACTTTTTATTTCTTTTTGGCTTAAAGGTCTATATTCTCCTATTTTTAAGTCATTTACTGTGATTTCTCCAATTTTACTTCTGTGTAATGCTAGAACTTTTTTTCCTATTGCCTCACACATTTTTCTAACTTGTCTATTTTTTCCTTCATGAATTGTTATTTGTATTCTTGTTATGTTTTTTTCTTCATCTATTTTTAATATTTTTACTTTTGCTTCTTTAGTTATATAATTTTCTATTTTTATTCCATGTCTTAACTTTTCTATTTCTTCATTTTTTACTATGCCTTTTACTGTAACATTATATGTTTTTTCAACTTCATTTTTAGGATGTGTTACTTTGTATACAAATTCTCCATCATTTGTTAATATTAATGCTCCTGATGTATACATATCAAGTCTTCCGACTGGTACTAGCCTTTTGTCTGTTTTTACAAGGTCTAGTACTGTATTTCTATTAAATTGATCTTTTGCAGTTGTTACATATCCTATTGGCTTATTGAGTAGTATGTAAATTTTTTCGTTTTGGCTTTTTACTTCTTTTCCATCAAATTCTATTTTGTCTACTTTTGGATTTATTTTTGTACCTAGTTTTCTGGTAATTTGTCCATTTACTTTTACTTTTTTATTTAAAATGTATTCCTCGCATTTTCTTCTAGATGCTATGCCACAGTCGGCTAGATATTTTTGTAATCTTATTGTGTCTTTGTTATCTATTGTTTTTTCTTTAATATTTTTTTCTGAATTATTAAAATCTATTTTACTCATATCTTTACCCTTTTTATTCAATTTTTCTTTTAATTCACTTTCTTTTTATCCAATTTCTTTTTATTCAATTTCTCTTTTTTCACTTTGCTCTATTATTTCTTCTAAATATTTTGGCAGTGGTGCTTCTATTTTTATTTGTTTGTTTGATGTTGGATGTGTAAATTTTAGTGACTTTGCATGAAGACATTGCCCTTGTATGTTCCATTCATTTTTTCCATTTGAATATACTGCATCTCCAATAATTGGATAACCTATTTCAGATAAATGTACTCTTATTTGGTGGGTTCTTCCTGTTTCTATTTTTACTTCTAGTAAAGTACAGTTACTTTTTGGAAATCTTTTTAATACTTTAAAGTTAGTAATTGCTTCTTTTCCAGATTTAGTAACTGCCATCTTTTTTCTATCTTTTTGGCTTCTTCCAATTGGCATATTTATTTTTGCTTCATTTTCTTTGACTATTCCTCTTACTAATGCAATATATGTTTTTTCTACTTTGTGATTTTTTATTTGTTCACTTAAATTTATATGTGCTTTGTCATTTTTTGCTACTATAATTACTCCTGTTGTATCTTTATCTAATCTATGAACTATTCCTGGTCTAATTACGCCACCTATCCCTGAAAGAGTTCCTTTACATTTTGCAAGTACTGCATTTACAAGTGTTCCATCTGGGTTACCATTTGCTGGATGTACCACCATGCCTTTGGGTTTATTTACAACAATTATATCATTATCTTCATAAAGTACTTCTATTGGTATATCTTGAGCTATTATTTTGGTTTCTTTTGGCTTTTCTTCTTCTATTGTAATTTTGTCATTTAATTTTATTTTATAAGAAGCTTTTGTCTTTTTTCCATTTACTAAAATCTTCTCTTCGTCTATTAGTCTTTGTACTATAACTCTTGATATATCAACCTTTTCTGCAATGTAGCTATCTATTCTTTTATCTTTTTCATCTACATTTAATTCTTGCATATTTGCCTCCCATGTCCTATTTTGTTCCATTTTGGAACAGTCTCCGAATGAAACATTTTACATTCCGAGTGTGTTTTGTCCCATTGGTGGGCACTTCCCAAATGGGGCATTTTTATATTATTGGTGTGCTTTTGCCACATTTGGGGGTATCTTTAAATGGGACGTTTTTTAGTTTTTATTGTGCTTCTATTTGAGTTTCTGTTTGCGTTTCTATTTGAGTTTCTTTTTGTGCTTCTGCTTGAGTTTCTGTTTGCATTTGATCTGTTAGCCTTTCATATACTACAAAGTAATCATCTGAGTATAATAGGTTGTAGTGTGGGTCGTTTGTTCTTTCTATTATCATATTCATTTTTGAGTTTTTGAAGCATATTACATGTGTTATTCCGTATTTTTCAAATGTGTCTTCATAGAATGTGCCTATACTTGATGTGTTTATGAAATCCATAAATATGTCGTCTGATAGTCCACTAAATTCTGGTGAGTATAAGTCTGCTCTTGAGTCTATGAATACTGGTATTCCTCTGAATAGTAAATAGCTTCCATAGTTATATTCGTTATATAGTCTTGCTGTTTTTAGGTCTATATTTGCTAATATGTAGTCACTTGCTTGTACTGGGTATTGTGTTTCGTCTACATATGGATCTCCTATTTTTGGTTTATAGAAGTGTATGCTCATTATTGCTACTATTGAGATTGTGAATATTAGTCCTATTGGTTTTACTAGATATTTTACTTTGTCTCGTATGTCCATATTGTATCTTGAGAACATGTCGTTTAATAGTCTGTTTAGTACTATTGATCCCATTAGTGCAAACATTGTTAGTTGTCTTCTTGAATATAGCATTAGTAATAATAGTCCTGATATCATAAATAAATCACATAATTTAATTTTTGCTTTTGTGAATATTAATACACTTAGGAATATTATTAATGTTATTATTACTGGAGTTTGCTGTATCAATGTCATTGGCAAATGTTCATTTATGTTTTGTGTTGTGTTTCCTTCCATAGTTTTGAATAGGTATGTATATGGTGTGTCTCCAATTGGTGTGCATAGCCCTGTGAATATACATATTATAAATACTATGATTAGCCATTTAACATTATCATTTTTGGTTAATTTTATTTTGTATGGATTTTCATTGTATTGTTCTCTTTTTATTTTTATTCTATCTGATGTTGTTTTGTATTTTTGCAGTTTTGTTTCTAATTTTTCTAATTTTGTTTGTATTTTTGTTCTTTTTATTTCATTTGATTTTATTAATTTTTTGTTTAAATGTTTGCATCTTTTTTCTAGTATAAAGATTTGTGCTTTTTGGTAGAATACAATCTCTCCTAATATTGCGATTAGATATTCTGCTATGTAAGGCATGTATAAAACAAAATAGAATGGCCATACTGCTACGTGTAAGTTTGCTATTGCAAGTGATATTAGTATAAGTCCTATTGCATATCCTATTTTTTTGTTTTCTAAAAATTTTTCAATGAAGAAAATTGTCCATATAAATAATATGAATGTTACTAATTGTGCTCTTGCTGCGATATATGCTTTTAGTAAATACATAACACCTATTGTTATTAAAAATGAAAGTATTTGGTTTTTTGTTATTTTAGAATTTACAACATATATTGATATCCCTAAAATAATTGATAATATACAAGTTACAATGTATATACCTTGCATATTAAATAGTGCATATATCCAATATGTTAATAAATCATATAACCAGTGTGGGTATGTGTAACTTAAATTTTCATGCCAAGAAAATGGGTCTTCCATATCTATTCCATAGTTTTGTATGTGTTCTCCTATTTTTATTGTGTAATATGTATCATTTTGGAAAGTAATTGGTGTTAGTGCAAATGAAAAAACTGCAATTAGTATGATTGCTAATATTGTAAATTTCATATTGCTGCTTAATGCGTTTTCTTTGACATTTTCTTTTTTAGCTAGTTTTTGCTTTATCATTTTGAACCTCCGAATTTTATTTTAATGCTTAAATTATAACAGAATTATTGTAAAAAAACTAGCTCTTTCTTTTATTTTGTTTAAAATGACCAAAAATGAAGTAAAAGGTGCTTTCCTTTTACTTCATTTTTGGTTTATCCTGCTGATTTCAGATTATACCGCTTCTTGGTTATTGGTAACTTCTTCTTCTTGTTTTTCTGTTTGGTTTTCTTCTATTACTTCTAGGCTACCAATTGATACTTCGTAGGCTACTCTTGTTTCTTGTGTTCCGTCTTCGAATTTCTTTTCGTATGTTCTTGATTGAACTCTTCCTACTACTTTTACTCTTGTTCCTACTTCTAGGTTTTGGCAGAATCTTGCGTTTCTTCCCCATGCTATGCTTGGGATATAGTCTGATTTGTTGTATGCTCTGTTTACTGCAAGTAGTAAGTCTGCTATTTCTCTACCAAATGGTGTTTGTCTATAGATAGGTTTTTTGCATATATATCCTATTAGTACTACTTCGTTTGTTATTGTGTCTTTTTTTGCAATTTCGTTTTCTTCTTCTTTATTTTCTAGTTCTTGTATGTCTTTTGCAAATACTGTTAGTATTAGTTTGTTTTTTTCGTTTTCATAGCTGTTGTATGATCTGAATTGTCCTTTTACTAGTAGTTTTTTTCCTTCCTCTAACATGTTTTCTGTGATTAGTCTTTCTGATACTGTGATTGGTATTATGTCTGCGTTTCCACTTAGACGTGGTATGCTTAGGTTGAAGATGTAAAATCTTTCTCCATAAATTTCATGACTGAATTTTTTTTCTCCAGTAACTTTTCCAACTAGTGTTAAGTAGTTGTTTTCTAAATAATTTGTATCCAATTTTCTTTCCTCCCTATTTTATTTTTTTCTGGTTGTAATTTTGTCTTTTTGCATTCTCTTTGTTAATACATTTTTAATTATACTACATTTTTTTGGTTTTGTCTACATAAAAAGTTGATTTTTTCAAAAAAATGTTTATTTTTCCAGTTTTGTTTGTTTTATTTATAGTTCATATATTGTTTTTATTAAAAATATTATTAATGTATCATAGATTTTTGCTTGTTTTTCTATTTGTATTTTTGTTTCTCCTGTTTCGATTTTTTTGCCTGTTATTGATATTATTTCTCGTTGCAGGTCTATTAGTATTTCTTCTTCTTTTACACTTGTTATTGTTAGTGTTGCTTTTTGGTTAAATCCATATGTTATGATTTTAAGTAGAATGTTTTCAAATTTTAGATTTTCTATTTTGATGTCTGAATTTATTATTAGGTACTTAGCATTTTTTAAAATTTTGTTTAAATTTTCTAGATATGTTTCTTGATTTTTTATTTCTTTACATATTATTATTGAGCTAAATTTTATGTTTGAATAGTTTTTTATTGTTTGTTCGTTTAAATTAATTATATTCAGTTTTTGAGAAGTTATGCTTTCTTTTAATTCATTTTTTATGTTTTTATATTCTTTTTCTTCAGAAATAATTCCAATAAAATGCATGCTTTTACTCCTAATTATTTTCTTTTATTATTATTTCCAATTATTTCTTTTTTATACAATTTATTTTTATATCATTGTTTTTTATTTTGTTTGTGTTCCATTTATGTCTATTTTGTAATTTTCTTTATATATTAGGTCGCTTACCTTTACTATCTCTAGATTTTTTTCTTTTATATTTTTTATTATATATTCTAAGGAATCTGCCGTGTGTTTTGCTCCATTATGCATTAATATTATGTCTCCATTTCCAATTTTTGCATCTAACCTTTTCCACATTTCTTCACCGGTTAAGTCCAGTATAGTCTAGAGTGTCTAGGCTCCATTGTATTGTGTAGTATTTTAGGTCATTTGCGGCTTTTATTACGGTGTTGTTGTATTCTCCATATGGGGTTCTGTATAGTGTTACTTCTTGGTTTGTTATTGCTTTTATTTTTTCGCTTCCTTGTTTTATTTCTTCGATATTTTGTTCATATGTTAGGTTGTTTACGTGTGGATGTGTGTTTGAGTGTGTTCCTATTTCATGACCTGCTTCATATATTTTTTTTACTGATTCTGGATATTTTTCTGCCCAGTCTCCTACTATGAAGAATGTTAGTTTTATATTGTATTTGTTTAGTATTTCTAGGATTTGATCTATGTCTGAATCATTCCAGGCACAGTTTAGTGTTAGTGCTACTTTATTTTCGTTGGTATTCACTTTGTAGATTGGGAGAAGTTTTTCATTTTGTGCTGAGACTTGTATTGTTTGGTTTCCTATTATGGTTGATGCTACTGTAAATAGTAACACGACTGTTATTATTGATATTAGATATGTATATATTTTTTCTTTATTAAATACTATGAACATAAAAAAACCTCCGATTAAAGCTATTTAATTTTATGCTTTAGATTAGAGGTTTATTACTATTATTAAAAAATGTTTAATAATTCTTTCATTGATTTTATTTTATAATCTGGCTCTATTAAGACTTCTTCTTTTTTCTTCCATTTATTATTTATATTTTGCTCATACCATATAGTTTTTACTCCTAGTATTTTTACTCCTAGTAAGTCTTCTAATAGTTCATCACTCACAAATGCAATTTTACTATATTCTTCTTTTGGGATTTCTTCAAATGATTTCATATATACTTTTAAATTTGGTTTTCTTTCTTTTACTTCTTCTGAAATAACTACTTTTTTAAAATATTTTCTTATATCTTCACGTTTCAAAATATATTCAACATTCCTAATGGAATTATTACTTATAATTCCTAAATAATAACCTTTTTCGTATAATTTAATAATAGTTTCTTTTGTCTCGTCATCTAAAATATGGGACTCTAATAATAACATATCAATTTTTTCTAAATCTTCTTCTGATATATTTAAAATTGATGATAAATCTTTATATATTTCTTTTTCTGTAACCCTTCCTAGTGAGTTTAGAATTTGATAGTTTTTCCATTTTCTAAATATATCATCCCATTTTAAATTATATTTTTTTAATATATTATTTATTTTATCATCAACATTTTCAAATTTGCTAATTAATGTGTATCCCCAATCAAAAAATATGTATTTATATTTCATATAATATTTTTCTCCTCGCTATTTTATTTGTTCCAAATCTACTAATTCATTTCTCTAATATCTCTACTTTTTCCTCATTACTTGAAAATGATTGAAAATCGCACCCTTCAGTATATCTCAATGCTTTATCTATATATTCTATCGTATATATTTTTTCACTCATAGTATCACTCCTTTGCATTTTTTCTTATTTTATCATATTTTTTAATAAATTCATATTCCTTTTAATCTTTTTATAAAATATTAAAAGCTTATAAAATAAAACAATGATGTTTTAAATTTATATAAATTTTAGCAATATCATTGTTTTAAATATAAAAAAATCCTAAAATAATATGTATTTATTCAATAATCTCATGTTTAAAATATCTTTCTTGAAATTCTACCAATGCCTCAATTTGTTCTTTAGTATATGTTTTTCCTTCTGGTGCAATTACTAGTTTATCATCATCTTCATCTAATCTATGTATTGCGGCTATACATTTTCCTTCATATTCTTTTACTGGTTCAAATACTCCTATTATGTATGCATCTAGTTCTTCTCCATCTCCGCTTATTGTATTTGGAATATATCCATAGTTTATTGGATATATGAAGCCCCATTTAGGGTGTTTTGACCCCATTGGTCTATCCATTACTGCTTTTACTTTTTTGCCTAGAAAGGTTTTATAACTTACTTTTTTCATTTATTTTGTCCTTTCTCGTATTTATTTTATTTGTTTCAAATTTACTAATTCATTTTTTCTAAATGTCATTTTTAGTAAACAAGGAGATGTTATATCTAATACTGTATTTTCATATACTAATTTTACATCATCATTTACTTTGCACCAATTTAATAGGAAGAATTTTATTGCTCCTCCGTGGCTTATTACGGCTATTTTCTTTCCTTCATACTCTTTTAAGATTTTATCAAAAAATTTTGTCATTCTTTGTCTTGTATCTTCTGCACTTTCTCCGCCAGAGGTTTTAAATTTTACGTCTAATAGCTGTTCTTGGGAAGGATCTTTTGTTTTTTTGTCTTTCATAAACTCTCCTAGTTCTTTTAGATTTCCTAGTTTTCTTTCACTTAAATTGTTATCTAAATTGATTGGTAATTTGTTTGTATTTGCTATGTATTTTGCTGTGGCTTTTGCTCTTGCAAAACTGCTTGACCAAATGATGTCAATATTTTTTAGCTCAGTATTTTTGCTTAATATTTTAGATTGCTCTTCTCCTTGTATAGATAATATTTCTTTTTCGTTAATTATTTGGGAGGTTTCTTTTGTATTTCTAATTCCATTTTCGTTAATAGTTTCTGCGTGTCTAATTAAATATATTATGGTTTCTTTCATTTTTTACAACCTCGCTTTTTATGTTTTATATTGTATTAGCATAAAATATCATTTTCTAAAATCTTTGTTCAATTCTTTTTCCTCTTCTAGATTTCTTTTTTCCTCATCAACATATTCTAAAAAAATTCTTTGATTAAATGCACCTTTACGTTCTTCTTTGGCTTTCATAGCCTTTTTTACTTCTTCTTTGTTGTAACCTTTTAATTTCATTATTGCATTTATAACTTCCATTAAATCTCCAAGTTCTTCTATACTATTTTCTTCTATAAACTCATTAGCTTCTTCTATAACTTTTTTATTTAGTTCTTTTAAATATTCTTCATCGTCTAAAATTCTATATTTACACTTTCTGCCTGTTTCACTATCAATATCTTCTGGGATTTTGTCTCTAACTAATTTATTGTAAGTGTATCTGTAATTATATGCCATATTTTCACCTCTATTTTTTTAATTCTTCTTTTAAATATTCATACACATAACTTGAGGATTCATAATATAAATGTGTTTCAAAATCATTTAATTGCTCAAATGTTTTCGAATTATAAACAATATCCATAGCTTCTTCCATTGTTATATTATTATCTTCCATTAAATATTGAATTAAATCTTGTGTTATACATTCTACTAAATAATTTAATTTTTCTAATATCATTTTTATACTCCTTTCAAATATTTTAGTGCTTTTTCCGAATGAAAAGAATATTGGTCTGTTAACTCTTTATATGTAAGTTCTTTTATCAATGTATCTATATTAATTAATCCATTTACATATGTTCTAAATAACACGATAATATCATCATCTGCAACTGGTCCTATTACTAAATCATATTTATTATCCATATTACATTCTTTACTGTTTGGAAGTTTGTAATTTCTATCTCGATTATTTAATATAAATTTTGCCCATTCTTTAGATGGTTTATTAAACTTTTTAATATTTAATTCCTTGTCTTTAAAAATACTTTCATCTAACTCAAATGTATTTACTGTTTTTGTTCCGTCCTTGCCTTTTAACCACTCTTTCTGCCATAAATTCTGCTTGTCTTTTTATTGTTGTACAATAAAAACCTTTTCCAAAATCCTTATATGGTCTACATTTTGATAAATCAATTTTGTTAATTTTTAAATTTGAGCCATGATATAATATCATTTAATATCTCCTCCATTATTACTACATACTTGTTTTAAATCGTCTATAGCATCATCTAATCCTACTGTATGTTCTGCTTCATAATTATCTTTTAAAAATTCAATTCCTTTAAAATTTTTTAGATACAAATATGCTTCTTTACTTGTAATTTTGCATTGCTTTGCAAATTCATTAATACATATTACTATATAATTAATTATATTTTTTTCTTGTTTTGACATATTTTCCTCCAAAATCTTTTTTATAATATATTTTTATTATACTACAATTTATATAAATCGTTCAATAATCTCTTGTTCAAAATATCTTTCTTGATATGGTATCTTTCGTTTTCTATAATCCCACTTTTTATACTTTATTATGTAATACTTAAGTTGATATTTTCTCTTAGTTTTTTTAGTTCTTGTATTACTTCATCTATTCTATTCCATTTTATGAATGTATATTTTTCATCTTTATTTTCTAATGCTTTTTCCATTTCTTCAATAGTTATATATTTTAGGTTACTTACTTCTTCTTTTTGAATGGTATAATCTTCTATTTTGTAGTCGACTGGTGCAAAATAGCTGTATATGAATTGTCTATTAGTTGTTTTGTGCTCAGCTAAATATACTTCTTCTTTTTCGATGTTTAGTAATTTGAATTTTTCAATTGGGATTTTTACACCTATTTCTTCGTTTGTTTCTCTTTGTATTGCTTCTAGCGGTGTTTCTCCCATATCTACATGTCCTCCTGTTCTGGTCCATTTTTCTGCGTTTACCTTTTTTTCTTTTGCTCTTTGCTGAAATAGTAATTCTCCTTTTTTATTCATTAGCCATACTCCGACGTGGATATGCCATAAGCCATTGTCGTGGATGATTTTTCTTTCTTCTACTTTTCCGGTATAGTTTCCGTTTTCGTCTAATACATCAATAAATTCCATATGATTTGCTCCTTATTTCTTTATTTTATTATGTTTTTAGTATATCATGGTTTTTGGTAATTTTGTATATTTTTTGCATTTTTATTTCTTTTTTTGTATTTTTATTTTTTTGTATTTTTATTTTTTTGTATTTTTATTTTTTTGTATTTTTATTTTTTTGTATTTTTATTTTTTTATTAAATCATAAGCTAGTGTCCTAAAATTGGAACTCTCTTTTCATTACCCAAAAAGCGCCTCTAATTTCATTTGAATTTAGAGGTACTTGGTATGTTATATTTTTAAAGATTAGTTATTAATTTTTTATCTTAGTCATAAAAATATTCTATTATTCCATTATATATTCCCCAAGCAAGTCTATCTTGATATTCTTCTTCTTGCAATTCTTTTTCTTCTTGGGTGTTTGATAAAAATCCACATTCTACTATTGATAGCGGTATTTCTACATGTTTTACTATGTATACATTTTCTATTTGCATTGGTACACGGTTGTTTTCTTTTTGTATTGATTGGTTTAGGTTGTTTTGCAGACTTGTTGCTAGTTTCTTACTGTTTTCATTGTTTTTTTGGTAGAAACATTGCCATCCGTAATATTGTTCTTGTGGTATTTTATTTAGGTGGATTGATACAAATATGTCTGCTGATGATTCGTTTCCTATTTTTACTCTGTTTTTTATGTCTGAAATCTTTTTGCTTTTTATTGTGCTACTGCTTGCATCATATATTCCGTTTTCATCTGATCTGGTTAGTATTACTGTACATCCACTTTGTTCTAATAGATTTTGTACTTTTAATGTTATTTTTAGGTTTATGTTTGATTCTGTTGTTCCGTTTTTGCTTTGTGCTCCGCTCGTCTGGAAATCCATGCCCTGCATCTAAAACTACTACTTTTCCTGATACTGGTGTTGAGGTTACTATTTGTGCATTTTTACTTTCTGTTTCTTGCTGATATGAGAATGTGAATATTCCAAGTAATATTATTATTAATATTAAACTTATTCTTTTTCTGTTTAAAAATATCATGGTTCCTCCTTGATTTTTATGTTTGTTTTTTTGTCTTGGATTTTTAATATTTTATACTTTATTATATTAATATTAATTTTTTTTATTACTTTTTTGGTTGGTTAATGTTTTATAAGTTTGGGAATAATTTCTTTTTATTTTTTTATAAATTTCTATTCCTTTTTATCTATTTTATATCAAAAAAATATATCTTTTCTTTCTCATTCAATTTTTCCATATACTGAGCACCAAATTTTTCATAGTAGTTTTTTAATTCTGTTTTTAAATATAATCTTTTAATATTTCTTCTCTCTTTTCTTTTAATAAATTCATTTCTCTTTGAAAATCCTCATCATTCCAATTACAAAATGTGTAATTTGTGTCATTAATCCTTTTTTCTTTTAATATAAAACCAAATAAATTGCAAACTTTTACATCTGCAATTCTTTAATTTATAATTTATTTTTCCACTCAGTTGCACCATACAAAATTCTCTCTACATTTACTATTTTTTCATCTTTATTAATTCTATAAAATGCAATATAATTTTTAATAATTAGTTTTCTGAATCTATATTTTTTTATCATGTCATAATCAATAATAGCAAATTTTTGTGGATTATATTTCAAAGTATTAATTTCATTCTTTATTAATTCAGCATATCTTTCTGCAATATTAGGCTCCAATAATTTGTATTTTATATATCTTATAATACTTTTATAGTCTTCTTTTGCTTGAATAGATAATTCTACTTTGTATTCTTCCAATACCAAAACCTCCATTTTAATTTGCTAAAATTCCTTTAACTTCTTCATATGCTTCTTCAATAGAACATACCTTTCCATTATTAGTATATTCCATACCTTTTTTTAATTTTTCCAATAAATCTTTATCATCTTTTATAATTAAATTATCTGGAGCTTTTGTCATATAAGAAAATTTAAGATATTCTATATAATCTACAACTTTATTTGATAATTCTTCTGGTAAACTTTCAATTACATTATATAATTCTTTTTGTTTCATTGTCATAATCACTCATCTCCTTTTTTTGATTCATATTCATATTATACCACACTTTTGATAAATTTTGTTGTTTTTTTTAATTTTTATCAACTTTTTATGAAGGATTAGTTACTTTTTCTATTACTACTATTTTATTATTGTAGTCTAAAGGTTTGCAACAGTGCCTTGATGAAAATATAGTTTAAATTTTCCTTCTTCACAAATCCAGATTGAAGTTCTAAGCACGAGCTGTTCTCCACGATGTTTTGATATATAATGTACTACAAATATTTTTTCATCTATTTGCTTTACATCAAAGTTTAATATTTGTATATCTCTATCTTCTGAATTTAATAAAAAATTGATAGTGCCATTTCTATTAAAAACTTTACCTGATTTTCCGTATTCGAAAAAGTCTTGATGGAATATTTTTTCTAAATTTTCCCTTTTTGAGCAAAAATTCTTTTTAAATAATAAACTTTCATATTCTAGTAATTTATCCATATTATTATACTATTCCTTTCCATAAAAAATTTTTAATATTCCTTTATAAAACGGAAATTTTAATCTTTCTATTTCTTCACTATTTAATTCCTTCTCATCTTTAATATCATTATCATTGAAATCCATTGTTACTTCTGTTGGTAGCAATGTTATAGCAATCCCACCATTTTTTACTATTAAATATCTTATTTCATCTACCTCATCAATTCGATGCCATAAATCATCATTATATTTTGGTTGCACTTTTCCGATTGTTCCGATTATTGGTTTGTTCTTCATTATATCAACTCCTAAAAATTTTATTTTTTAACATCATATATATACCCTACTTCTTTATATATTCTTCCATCTTTTTCGAAATATTTTTCTTTATTTACTAATTCTCCCCCCATTTTCTCATAAAATTTTCTTGCATTTTCATTCTTTTCTAAACACCAAATTACCATTTTATTTTTTTGCTTATTTTTTAAATCTATTATTACATATTCAAATAATTTTCTACCTACTCCATTACCTAATTTGTCATAATCAACATATAGAGCTATTATTTCAGAATCTATATCAGTATTTTCATAATATGCATTATCGTCATATCTACAATATCCTAATACACTACCATTTTTCTCTGCTACAATTACATTTCCAGTATTATAATGCTTTTTCCATTTTTCTATTTTTTTACTTCTATCTAAGTTGTCTAATATTTCATCATCTATTATCCCTTTATATACTTTTTTCCAGTCTTTGATATTTATATCTACAATTTGTTCTATGTCATCATATTTTACTTTTCTAATTAATATTTTATTTTCGTTTACTGGTTCCATTTGATACTCCTTTTCATTATCAATCTTCTTTTTTATTACAAATTTTTAAAATGAATTCTTTATATTGTTCGATTGTTTTCTTAAATGAAGTAATTGTTATATATTTATTAACTTCATGAGCTACAACTGGTCCGAGGTCCTAAAATAATTCTTTTTGTTTTTAGAAAACTAGCCTCTGTCATAAATCCAGCTGTTTCTTGTTTGCTAATAAAATCTATATGATTAAAAAATGGTAAAATTTCCAAATCCACACAAAATGTTGCATCATATTTTTTACATAAATTTTGTAGTTTTTCTTTGATAATTGATATATGTTCATCTTTCATTATTCTAAAATCAATATATGCTTCACATTTATCTGCTAAGGAATTTATTGAATTTCCACCATTTATTAAACCTATATTCATAGTAGTGTATGGAACTTCGAATTTAGAATTTTTCTCTTTTTTTATAATGGATTCATAAAAATTTTCTAATTCATTTAATAATTTTATCATAATAGAATTAGCATTTTTTCCTTTATCTGGTCTACTTGAATGAACTTTATTTCCATAAGTATAAACTTTAATTGCAAATAGTCCTTTACAACCAGTTATTATTTTATTATCTGTTGGCTCCCCTATTATAACATATTCTGGGAAAGCTTCATCAGTCTCCACTATTTCTTTTATTCCTCCAAAACTTATTTCTTCATCATAAGTTATATATACTTTTATGCCATTATTTAAAGATTGTAAATCAATTTCACTAAGTGCTTGTAAAAATGAAGCAATTCCTCCCTTCATGTCGCATGAACCTAGTCCATATAATTTATCATTCTTTTTGGTTAATTTAAAAGGATTAGTACTCCAACCATTTGTAAAATCAACAGTATCGCTATGTCCTAAAAAAGCTAATTTAGGTTCTTTTCCAATACTCATTATTAAATATTTTTCTTTTTTTAATGTTCTAAATCCTAATTTAGATAAAAATTGTTCAATATAATTTAAAATTTTTTGATTTTCTTTATCTTTTATAGTATTAAAACTTACTAAATCTTTTAAAATATCTATTTCATTCATCATAATCTCCTTATAATTTTTTAAATTCTAATTGTTATATTACGTTTTTAAGTATAATCTTTTAATATTTCTTCTCTCTTTTCTTTTAATAAATTCATTTCTCTTTGAAAATCCTCATCATTCCAATTACAAAATGTGTAATTTGTGTCATTAATCCTTTTTTCTTTTAATAAAAACCAAATAAATTGCAAACTTTTACATCTGCAATTTTTATAATGAATTTATTCAATTTTAATTTTATTGTTTTGGCACTCTTCTGTCTATTGCATAACTGCTTCCTACTACAGATTTTGCAGCATGTTTTACTTGTGCACCTATTTCTCCTATTTCTAGTATATTGTAGAATCTATTTACATCTACTACAACTACTCCTATTGAAATTGCAGTTAGCGGAAATTGTTCTATTATTCCTTTTCTGTTTGCAACTTCTATATATCCTTTTTTTGCATCGTCTGGCGTAAAAAATGTTGTTACTTTTTCATCAAAGTTTGCTATTATATTTTGACATAATTTTTCACATCTTGTTCCTGGTACTATTGCTATGAAGTCGTCTCCTCCTATATGTCCTACAAATGTGTTCTCCTGGTACTCTTGATGTACTTGGTTTAGTATTACGTCTGCTGTGAATTTTATTATTTGATCTCCTTTTAAGAATCCATATACATCATTATATGCTTTAAAATTATCTAGATCTAGATATAATACGCAAAATTCTTCTTTGTTTGATATTCTTTTTTTCAATTCTGCATGTATTTGTACATTTCCTGGTAATCCTGTTAATGGGCTTATTCTACGGTTGATGTTCATTAGTCTATTTAGGTTTTTTACTGTGTAATATAAGTATTTTTCATTTACGGGTTTTTTTATGTAGTATTCTATTGATTCTTTTAGTATTTCTATTCTGTGTTCTTTGTCTCCATTTGATGATACTACTATTACTGGTGTTATGCTGTTGTCATCGTCTGTTCTGATTTTTTTGCATAAGTCTATGACATCTACTTCTATTGCGTCTTCATTTATTATTATTATTGCTGGTATATTTTTTAGTGCTACATCTATTTGGTCTGATTTTACGCTGATAAATTTGTATTCTTTGTCATTTTTGAATAATTCTCTAAAGACTATTATTGACGAATCATCATCATCTATTATATAAATCTCTTGTACCATAAGATTCCTCCTATTTTTAGAATTAATTTTTTACTTTGTACTTTTATTTAGTTCTTTATTATTCAATTCTTTTGTTTATTTTTTTATTCAATTTTTTTATTTAATCCTTTTACTTGTTTCATAATTCAATTTTAGTTTTATACTATTTATTATTTGAATTTTTTTTATTTTTTGATTTTATTTCTTCTTTTTTGTTGTTTTTTTCTTTTTTAGATTTTATTTCTTCTTTTTTATTGTTGTTTTCTTTTTTGATTAATTCAATTCTTTTATTTAATATTTCTGTTATTTCTTCTGAATTAATAGCTGGGAAGGCTTTTTTTAGCCTGTATACTCTTTTGTATAGTCTTCTTATTATTTGATTTTTCTTTTTGTCTAGTTTGTCTACCATTAGTTGTAGGTTTTCAGATAATGATTCTTTTTCTTCTTCTAGTGTTAATTTTTTTATTTCTTCTATTTTTTCTTTTATTTGTTTGTTTATGTTTTCTATTTTTTCAAGTGTTATGTGTATATTTTTTACTTTTATAATACTTATTATTGCATCTATTGTCAATAATATTGCTATAAAATATATTACTATTTGCAAAAGTGTTTCGTTTATAACTAATAGTTGTTTTTCTACAAATGGATGTATGAAATATATAAATACTACTCCTAGTATTCCCCAAAAAATTGAGTTTGTAAGGCATATTCGTCCATGCAAATTTATTTTATGGTTTGAATAGTCCCAGTATTTTGTATGAAATGCTTTTTCTAGGAAATACCCTACTATATATTCCCAAATTGTTAGTATTACTGTTGACATGACAAATAATAGTGGTATGTTTGCTTTGAATCTTTCTAAGAAAACTATCATTATTATTGCCCCTATTCCATATATAGGACAAAATGGTCCTTTGAGGAATCCTGTATTTATTATTTTCTTTTCACATATACTTCTGAATATTGATTCTAGTATCCACCCGACCAATAGAGTATATTACAAAGTATGCTAATAATTTAAACATATTTTTCCATTTTGCCCTTTCATTTTATTTGATATTTAGTATTTTACTTTTTTTAATTTTGATACTTATTTCTTTCTAAATTTTATATTCTATATTTGGTATTTTACTTAATTTGATATTTAGTATTTTGTCTTTTTTTATTTGTTTTTCTTTATTTGGGATATTTTATTTTAATTATTTTGGATATTGTACTCTTCTTTCAGCTTCTATATTGCTTGAGTTTGTAACAGTTACTTGCATTTTATTGTCACTACCTTCATATAAAGGTATTTCAAATTCAAATTCTGTTCCTGATAATTTTTGCCCAAATCTTTGGTTTTCGTCTTCATTTAGTGTAATTACTACTTCTTGTAAGCCTATTTGGTCTGTTAATTTTATTACATATTTTGTATAGTCTTCGTTGAAACTTATGTCTATTATTGGTGTTGATACTCCGTTTATTTCTTGTACTTTTGTTTCTGTGTTGTTTTCTTCATCTACTAATATTACTGTTAGTGTATGAATTCCTGCTCTTACATCTATTTCTTCATCTACTATTGTATTATTAACGTCTACTGTAGTTTCAGCTTCTTCATCCCAACGGTATGTCATGTATGAAATTAGTTTGTCTCCTTCATATGTTATTTTTATTTTTCCATTATCTAATGATTCTATATTAATATTACTGTTTAATGTGTATTGATTACTATATGATGTTTCTCCTCCATTAACATCTCTTGCAACTACTGTTAATATATTTGATCCTGTTTTTATGTCTATTCTTTGCTCTATATATTTTTTTCCATCTCCATTTATAACTTTTTCTTCGCTTCCATTCCAGTAGTATGTTACTGTGTCTATATTATTTTCGCTTATTACTTTTAATAGTATTGTGCTTTCTGTTTCATTTTCTAAAGTTATAGTTGGTTTTATAACTGCTTTATCTATTTCATTTTGATTTTTGTATATAGCATATGTTCCTGAGCCTATTAAAAATATGGCAAAAAATATTAATACAACTGCAAATACCCTTATTACACTACTTATATTAGCTGGTGCATTGTGTTTTTGTTTCTTATTTTGTGGCTTCTGTGTTGATAGAATTTGATTCATTTAATTCACCTCTCGTTTGTTACTTTTATGATTATATCATAGGGGATTTTAATTGTAAATATATTATTTAAGAAAAAAATGTCCCTATTAGAGGCAGTTATCCTTAGAGCATTTGGGAAGTTTTTTCCTTTATCTTAATTGTGGAACTGTCTTCTTTTGGGACATTTCTATCCATTTTTTATATTACGTATTTTTTGATTATGCTTATTCCTCCGGCAAGTGTTAGTAGTACTGTGATTCCTAGTATGTAATATACTTTTTCTCCTCCTGTTGCAATTGATAGTAGTATTTCTGCATCATCTATGTCGTCTTCTCCTGGTCTTTTGTTGTCTGGAGTTGAATCTATGTCTGGTATGTCTCTATCATTGTAGTCTTCTGAGATTTCTGCTGTGTTTGTTTTTAGTCCTAGGTTGTTTTCTCCGTTTATCCAAGTTAGCAAGACTTCTACTTCTGCTGTTTCTCCTGGCTGTAGTAGTGTGTTTTCTAATAGTCTTGTTGATATTATGTTGTTTCCTTCGTCTGTCCAGCCTGGGTTATCTTCTTGGATAAATCTTAGTCCTTCTGGTACATAGTCTGTTATTTCTTTGGCATATCCTGCTATGTCTCCTTCATTTTTTATTCTTATTTTATATCTGAATTTTACTGTTACTTCATCTAGTTTTTTTCTGTGTAGTTCTACTTTTACGACTGGTTCTGGGTCCATTTCTGCTGTGTGTCCTGTTTGGGTTATTGTTTCTTTTCCGTCTTCTATTACTATTGCTTCTGTTACCCATTTTCTTAATGATAAGTCAAAGTATGTTACTTTTATGTATTCTTTGTCTTGGTCGTCTTCTCCGTCATTCCATTCGCCTGGCGTAGAATCTATGTCTTCTACTGGGTTTCCGTTTTTGTCTTCGTCTTCCTCAATTTGGGCTGAGTTTATTATTATTTTGTCTGAGGTTTGAGGCTCTGTTACTTTGAAGGCTACTTTTATATCTCTATAGTCTGGGTTTGTGTCTGATATTTCTGCGTCTTTGTCAAATGGTTGTAATAGATTTGGATTTTCTTCTTGAGTTTCGTTTCCTTGTGTTCCATTTCCTTGCATCATTTCTTCGCCGTGTTCTTTTGATAAGTAGTCTGTTACTATTTTTTCTGCTTCTTCTATATTTTCTGTTACATTTCCTTCTTTGTCATACATTACCCATCTATATTCTTGGTTTATTTCGTTTTCTGGTAAGAATTCTAGCCCTTCTGGAATGTCGTCTGCGACTTTACTTGCGTAACCTGCTTTTTCTCCTTCGTTGTATACTCTTATTGTGTATATTACTGTATTATCTGTTGCTACTTCTACTGGTTCTTTTGTGTGTTCATATGTTAGGTTTCCTGTTTCTTCATCTTTGCTTACTTGTGAGATTCTTGTTCCTACTTCTTCAGAATTTACTCCTGTGATGAATTTTCTTAGAGCTAGGTCAAATGGTTTTATTAGTATTTTTTCAAAGTCGTCGTCATCTTCTTGGCCTGGTATATAATCACCTGTTTCTTCGTCTTTGTATGTTGGTAAGTTTTCGTCTTCTGGTAATGTTACATTGTCCTGTTTAGAGTCTCTATCTAGTATTTCTTCTTTGTTTTCGTCTTTATATTCTGTTATTTCTGCTATGTTTGTGAAGTTTTTGTTTGTTTTAGCATTTTCTTTTATTTTGCACATTATTGGTACTTCTTTGTATGAAAGTATAATATTTCCTTCTGCATCTGTTTTTGTTCCTTCTATTATGCTGTTTTCTAAGTAGTTTGTTTCTACTGTTCTTCCGTCTTCTGAGACTGTCCAACCATATTCTTCGTTAAATTCTCCTTCTACAAATTCTAGTTCTTCTGGCATATGGTCTGTTATTTTTTCTGCATATCCTGCTATGTCTCCTTCGTTGTATATTCTTACCGCGTATACTACATAGTCATTTGTGTTTACTTCTACTGGATTTTTTGGGTGGTTATATATTGCTGTTGTAATTAGGTTTCCTTCTGCATCAGTTGTGTTTAAATTGCTTGTATCTACTTGTGGTGCTCTTTGGTATGTTCCGTCTTCGTTTCTTAGGTATTCTTCTTCATTTATTTCTTCGTCTGGGCTTACTGCTATTATGAATTTTCTTAAGGCTAAATCAAATGTTTTTAGTTCTATATTGTCATAGTCTTCGTCATCTTCATATTTTACCCATTCTTCTGGTTTTGAGTCTCTGTCATCTACTTCGTTTCCTTCTTCGTCTGCATCTTGGATTATTGCTGCTTCATTTCTTATTATTGTTCCTGTTTTTTCTTCTGATATTACTTTCATGTATACTGATACTTCTTTGTAGTCTGGGTTTTTTTCGTTTATTGTATCTATATATCCTTTTGACTCATCAAAGGCTTTTATTAGGTTTGCTCCATCTGTTACTAATTCTTCTCCTTTTCCTTTTGCTAGGTAGTCTGTTGTTATCATCTCTATTTTGTTTGTGTCTGTGTTTATTTTTTCTATGTTCCAGATTCCTTGGTTGTATTTTATTGCTTCTTTTTCTTCTTCTGTTAGTGTTTGGTTTGCCTCTAATTCACTTTCTGTTTCTTCTGACCATAAGAATTCTAGCCCTTCTGGTATGTCTTCTGTGATTTTTTGTGCATATCCTGCTATTTCTCCTTCGTTGTATATTCTTATTGTGTATTTTACTATGTCTCCTGTTTTTACTGCTACAGGGTTTTTGTTTAGGTTGTATTCTCCTGTTGTTATTTTGTTTCCATTTTCGTCTTCTGTGTTTAGATTACTTATGTCTACATTTTCTATTCTTTCTGGTACTTTTTCTCCATTTACTTCTACAATTCTTTTTACTAGTTTTAGGTCAAAGTTTTTTGGCCTGTTTGGTATATGTAGCTCTATTGTGTTTTCTTGTAAGTTTATGGTGTTTTCATTGTTTGTTGTGTCTTCTGTTATTTCGGCATTTGTAACTACATATTTTTCTTCTTCTGCTTCTTTTGTTATTTGTACTTTTATTTGTCCTGTTATTTGGAAGTAATGGTTTGGAGCTTCTGTTTCTTCTATTGTTATTTCGTCTGTTCCTTCTTCTTCGATTGCTATTTGTGGTAGTGTTATTTCTCCGTTTTGGTTACTTGTGTATTCTGTGCTTGTTCCGTCTGGAAGTGTTACTTTGAATTTTGCTCCTTCTAGTTTTATGTTTGGATTTTCTTTATCTTCTTTTACTAGTTTTAATGTGTATGATCCTTCTTTTCTTTCATTTGGTATTGTTACTGTTATTATTCCGTTTTCTTTGTTAAGTTCAATTTGTGCTTTTTCATTTTCATTTGTTATATTTTCATTGCCTTCTGTTATTTCTGCGTTTGTGACCACATATTTTTCTCCTTCTGTTTGTTTATTTATGCTTATTTTTATTGTCCCTATTATTTTGTTATATCCTTTTGGGGCTTCTATTTCTTCTATTGTTATTTCATCTGTTCCTTCTTTTGCGATTTCTATTGGTGGTAGTGCTATTTCTCCGTTTTGGTTACTTGTGTATTCTGTGCTTGTTCCGTCTTGCAAAGTTACTTTAAATTTTGCTCCTGCTAGCTTTTGGTTTGAGTCTTCTTTGTCTGTTTTTACTAGTTTTAATGTGTATGAGCCTTCTTTTCTTTCGTTTGGCACTGTTACTGTTATTATTCCGTTTTCTTTGTCTAAGCTTATTTGTGCTTTTTCATTTTCATTTGTTATATTTTCATTGCCTTTTGTTATTTCTGCGTTTGTGACAACATATTTTTCTCCTTCTGTTTGTTTATTTATGCTTATTTTTATTGTTCCTAGTATTTTGTTATATCCTTTTGGTGCTTCTATTTCTTCTATTGTTATTTCATCTGTTCCTTCTTCTTCAATTTCTATTGATGGTAGTGTTATTTCTCCATTTGTATTGCTTGTATATTCGTTACTTGTTCCATCTGGTAAAGTTACTTTAAATTTTGCTCCTTGAAGATTTGTTTCTCTATTTTCTGCATCTATTTTCTTTATTTGTACTTGATATGTTCCTTCTGCTTTTTTTAGTATTAGTTTTTCAAAGTCATCATCGTCTTGCTCTCCTGGGTAGTATATGTTTTGGCTTAAGTCTTCTTGATTTGTTGTTCCTTTATAATCTTCCATATTGTCTTTATTTACATTTGGATTTGTTCCTGGCTCTGAATCTCTATCTTTGCCTTGTTCTGTTATTATTGTTTCTCCTGTTTCTCCATCTACTTCTTCTGCTATATATGCTACATTTGTTAGGATTTTGTCTTCTGTTTCTGGTACAGCTGTTACTTCACATATTATTTCTATTGTTTCTGATGATAAGTTTCCTTCTTCATATGCTGGTAAGTTTGTTTCGTTTCCTTCTGTTCTTTCTATTGTTACTTTGTTTGTTTCTTCATCATATGTTGCTGTAAATCCTTCTGTGTTTATTTGAAGGTATTTTAGTCCTGTTGGTAATTGGTCTACTATTTTTGTTACACGACCTTCTTTTTCTCCTTCATTATATACTGTGATATTGTATGTTACCGTGTATCCTGTTTTTACTTCTATTGGGTCTTTTCTGTGTTTGTATGTTGCTGTTGTTCCTGTTTGTAAGCTTGCTTCTTCTATTTCTGGGGTTCTTACATTTTCTTGAGTTAAGGCTACATTGTTTATTTTTGTTATATATTTTCTTAGTGCCATATCAAATTCTTTTCTTACATTTGGTATTGTAATTGTTACTGTATTGTTACTAATTTCTACTTCTACTTTTGTTTCATCTTCTTGTACTTCTTCTGTTTCTTTTGCTTTTACGTCTAATCGTGGTGTTGTTACTATATATTTTCCATTGCTTAATTCTTTGTTTAGACTTAATGTTATTCTTTCTATTTTATTTACATATCCTGTTGGTGCTTGTATTTCTTCTATTATTATTTGGTCTGTTCCTTCTTGTGTTATTTGTATGCTTGGCAAGCTTGTTATTCCTTCTGTATTACTTGTATAGTTATTATTGCTTGTTCCATCTGGAAGTGTTACTTTAAATTTTGCTCCTTGAAGATTTGTTTTTCTATTTTCTGCATCTACTTTTTTTAGTTGTACTTGATATGTTCCTTCTGCTTTTTTTAGTATTAGTTTTTCAAAGTCATCATCATCTTGCTCGCCTGGGTAGTATATGTTTTGGCTTAAGTCTTCTTGATTTGTGGTTCCTTTATAATCTTCCATATTGTCTTTATTTACATTTGGATTTGTTCCTGGTTCTGAATCTCTGTCTTTTCCTTGTTCTGTTATTATTGTTTCTCCTGTTTCAGCGTCTATTTCTTCTGCTATATATGCTACATTTGTTAGAACTTTGTCTGTACTTTCTGCTTCTTTTGTTACAACACATACTATTTCTACTGTTTCTGATGATAGATTTCCTTCTTCATAAGCTGGTAGATTTGTTTCATTTCCTTCTGCTCTTTGGATTGTTAGTTTGTTTGTTTCTTCTTCATATGTTCCTGTAAATCCTGGTGTGTTTATTTGAAGGTATTTTAATCCTTCTGGTAATTGGTCTACTATTTTTGTTACTCGACCTTCTCTTTCTCCTTCATTATATACTGTGATATTATATGTTACTGTATCATTTGTTTTTACTTCTACTGGGTCTTTTCTGTGTTTGTATGTTGCTGTTGTACTTGTTTGTAATGTTGCTTCATCTATTTCTGGTATTCTTGCACTTTCTTGTGCTAGTTCTACATTGTTTATTTTTGTTATGTATTTTCTAAGTGCCATATCAAATTCTTTTTCTTCTGGTATTTCTGTTATTTGAAGTATTGGTTGATTTGTTGTTGTCGGTTGATTTGTTGTTGTTTTATTTACATATAATGTTAATTCTCTTGTTGGCTTTAATTCTCCTGTTTTATATTTTTCTGCATTTTCCATAGCTGTCTTTATTAAGTAATTATATATTCTTACAGCTTGTACTTGCCTTTGGTATCCTGCCATTTCTCCTGTTCTATCATAATCGCTTAAGCTTGTGTATCCATCTGTATCTTTTGTTCTGTATGTGAACCAAGTGCTTTCTTCTGGTATTTTTCCATATTGTTTATATACTGTATTATATACTGGATCATCATAATTCGTAAAATACCAAATTGCTGCTTGTTCTATTGCTTCTATATCTGAATCTGTAATTTCCACTACAAATTCATCTGGTATATATATTTTGGCAGCATCTATTAATTCTTGTTTATCTTCTTCTGTTGATTGTCCTGGAATATATAATAGTTCTGCTAATGCAATTATGTTATAATATACATTATTGTCTAATGTTACTATGCTTTTTAATACATCATTATTGCTATTTGCCATTTCTTCTCTGTCTGTTAAAAAATTATATGATAAGTCATATGTAGCTCTTTCTCCTGTATTTCTAAAACCTACTCCTCCTTTTGCACAAAAGTATTGAGTGGTGTCATCATAGTTTACATCACTTACATCTAAACTGTTATACCTTACGAAATTCCAAATTGTTTCTCCTACTATACTGTCTATTGTTGAACCATTTTTATCAGGTGTACCTATTGCATATGCAATATTTTCTGGAACAGTATTTTTTCTAAATTCTTGTGCTCCTATATATAATGGAGTTGATAGGTCTGTTTCAGCTTTACTTGTATTTGGAATGTTAATTATTAAAATTATAGAAATTAAACTTAAAAATATTAGCAATATTGTTTTTGTTTTCATAGTATCTCCT
Organism: uncultured Clostridia bacterium; assembly: GCA_944386775.1. Taxonomy (GTDB): domain Bacteria; phylum Bacillota; class Clostridia; order TANB77; family CAG-508; genus CAG-269. The sequence continues at coordinate 10,200 of CALXCJ010000011.1, read as the reverse complement.
TTTATTTATTAATATTGTTTTCTCTATTCTATTTTATCTTTTTATTTTTTTTAGTCAATAGTAGATTTTTCCCTGTTTTTTTAATATTTCTTTTGACTTTTTCTACTTTTACGGATGCTTTGTTTTGGGTTTTTACTTTTTTTGTTACATTTGGATTACATTTTTGTTATTTTTTTATTACTTTTTTTCTATTTCTAATATTTCTTTTTGATATTGTTCTACGCATATAGGTTTTTTGGTTTTATCTTTTATACTAAGGGTTGGAAAAAAAGTTGCATTGGCAATTTTCTTTGACAACTACCTTTGTACATTTCTTCTCTTTTTGGGCATAAAAATGAACTTTAAGGATGTGCTCCTTAAAGTTCATTTTTTATTGTATAGGAAAAATTATAATACAAATTTCTTAATTATAATAATTCCTCCAGCAAGTGTTAGTAGTACTGTAAATCCTAGTACATAGTATATTTTTGCTCCACCTGTTGAGATTGATAGTAGTACTTCTGCATCGTCTATGTCGTCTTCTCCTGGTCTTCTGTTGTCTGGAGTTGAATCTATGTCTGGTATGTCTCTATCATTGTAGTCTTCTGAGATTTCTGCTGTGTTTGTTTTTAGTCCTAGGTTGTTTTCTCCGTTTATCCAAGTTAGCAAGACTTCTACTTCTGCTGTTTCTCCTGGCTGTAGTAGTGTGTTTTCTAATAGTCTTGTTGATATTATGTTGTTTCCTTCGTCTGTCCAGCCTGGGTTATCTTCTTGGATAAATCTTAGTCCTTCTGGTACATAGTCTGTTATTTCTTTGGCATATCCTGCTATGTCTCCTTCATTTTTTATTCTTATTTTATATCTGAATTTTACTGTTACTTCATCTAGTTTTTTTCTGTGTAGTTCTACTTTTACGACTGGTTCTGGGTCCATTTCTGCTGTGTGTCCTGTTTGGGTTATTGTTTCTTTTCCGTCTTCTATTACTATTGCTTCTGTTACCCATTTTCTTAATGATAAGTCAAAGTATGTTACTTTTACGTATTCTTTGTCTTGGTCGTCTTCTCCGTCATTCCATTCGCCTGGCACCGAGTCTATGTCTTCTATTGGGTTTCCGTTTTTGTCTTCGTCTTCTTGGATCTGTGCTGAGTTTATTACTATTTTGTCTGAGGTTTCAGGTTCTGTTACTCTAAATGCTACTTGTACATCTCTATAGTCTGGGTTTGTGTCTGAGATTTCTGCTTCTTTGTTAAATGGATTTAGTAGGTTTGGATTCTCTTCTTGATTTTCATTTTCTTGCATCATTTCTTCGCCGTGTTCTTTTGATAAGTAGTCTGTTACTATTTTTTCTGCTTCTTCTACATTTTCTGTTATATTTCCTTCTTCATCATACATTACCCATCTATATTCTTGGTTTATGCTGTTTTCTGGTAGGAATTCTAGTCCTTCTGGGATGTCGTCTGCGACTTCTTTGGCATAACCTGCTGTTTCTCCTTCGTTATATACTCTTATTGTGTATATTACTGTGTCTCCTGTTGCTACTTCTACTGGTTCTTTTGTGTGTTCATATGTTAAGTTTCCTGTTTCTTCATTTATGCTTACTTGTGGAATTCTTGTTCCTACTTCTTCAGAATTTACTCCTGTGATGAATTTTCTTAGAGCTAGGTCAAATGGTTTTACTTTTACATATTCTTTGTCTTGGTCGTCTTCTCCGTCATTCCATTCACCTGGTACTGAGTCTATATCTTCTACTGGGTTTCCATTTTCGTCTTCATCTTCCTCGATTTGTGCTGAGTTTATTACTACTTTGTCTGAGTTTGCTGGTTCTATTACTCTAAATGCTACTTGTACATCTCTATAGTCTGGGTTTGTGTCTGATATTTCTGCTTCTTTGTTAAATGGATTTAGTAGGTTTGGATTTTCTGTTTCATTTGCTTCCATCATTTCTTCGCCATGTTCTTTTGATAAGTAGTCTGTTACTATTTTTTCTGCTTCTTCTATATTTTCTGTTACATTTCCTTGTGCATCATACATTACCCATCTGTATTCTTGATTTATGCTGTTTTCTGGTAAGAATTCTAGTCCTTCTGGGATGTCGTCTGCAACTTCACTTGCATAACCTGCTTTTTCTCCTTCGTTATATACTCTTATTGTGTATATTACTGTATCTCCTGTTTCTACTTCTACTGGTTCTTTTGTGTGTTCATATGTTAGGTTTCCTGTTTCTTCATTTAGGCTTACTTGTGGGATTCTTGTTGTTACTTCTTCAGAGTTTACTCCTGTGATGAATTTTCTTAGAGCTAGGTCAAATGGTTTTATTACTACTTTTTCAAAGTCGTCATCATCTTCTTGACCTGGTATATAATCACCTGTTTCTTCATCTTTATATGTAGGTAGGTTTTCATCTTCTGGCAATGTTACATTGTCTTTACTTGAATCTCTGTCTATTATATCTTCTTTGTTTTCGTCTTTGTATTCTGTTATTTCTGCTATGTTTGTGAAGTTTTTGTTTGCTTCTGCATTTTCTTTTACTTTGCACATTATTGGTACTTCTTTGTATGAAAGGATTATATTTCCGTCTTCATCCTCTGTTATTCCTTCTATTTTGCTGTTTTGTAAGTAGTTTGTTTCTACTGTTCTTCCGTCTTCTGAGACTGTCCAACCATATTCTTGGTTAAATTCTCCTTCTACAAATTCTAGTTCTTCTGGTAAGTAGTCTGTTATTTTTTCTGCATATCCTGCGATTTCTCCTTCGTTGTAAACTCTTAAGTTATATATTACATAGTCATTTTGGTTTACTTCTACTGGAGTTTTTGGATGGTTATATATTGCTGTTGTTACCATATTTCCTTCTGAATCTGTTGTGTTCAAATGGCTTGTGTCTACTTGTGGTGCTCTTTGGTATGTTCCGTCTTCGTTTCTTAGGTAGTCTTCTTCATCTATTTCTTCATCTGGGCTTACTGCTATTATGAATTTTCTTAATGCTAAATCAAATACTTGTAGTTTTACATTGTCATAGTCTTCATCATCTTCATATTTTACCCATTCTTCTGGTTTTGAGTCTCTGTCACTTACTTCGTTTCCATCTTCGTCTGCATCTTCTGTTATTGCTGCTTCATTTCTTATTATTGTTCCTGTTTGGTTTTCTGATACTACTTTCATATATACTGATACTTCTTTGTAGTCTGGATTTTTTTCGTTTATTGTGTTTATATATCCTTTTGACTCATCAAATGCTTTTATTAGGTTTGCTCCATCTGTTAATAATTCTTCTCCTTTTCCTTTTGCTAAGTAGTCTGTTTTTATCATTTCTATTCTGTTTGTTTCGGCATTTATTTCTTTTATGTCCCAGATTCCTTGGTTGTATTTTATTGCTTCTTTTTCTGCATCTGTTAGAGTTTCATCTTCTTCTAGTTCTGTTTCTGTTTTTTCTGACCATAAAAATTCTAACCCTTCTGGTATGTCTTCTGATATTTCTTGAGCATATCCTGCTATGTCTCCTTCGTTATATACTCTTATTGTGTATTTTACTATGTCTCCTTTTTTTACTGATACTGGGTTTTTGTTTAGAGTATATTCTGCTGTTGTTATTTTATTTCCTTCTGAATCTTGTGTGTTTAGTTTGCTTACATCTACATTTTCTATTCTTTCTGGTACTTTTGTTCCATTTACTTCAACTATTCTTTTTATTAGTTTTAAGTCAAAGCTTTGTGGTTCTAATACTAGTTTTTCGAAGTCATCATCATCTTCTTGACCTGGGTAGTAGATGTTTTGGCTTAAGTCTTCTTCTGTAGTTGTTCCTTTATAGTCTTCCATGTTGTCTTTGTTTACTTGTGGTGTTATTCCTGGGGTAGAGTCTCTGTCTAGCCCTTCTTGGTTTGTTATTGTAACATTGTCCTCTGTATCTATTTCTTCTGCTATATATGCTACGTTTGTTAGTATTTTACTATTTGTTGTGTCTGGCTTTTCTGTTACTTTACATTCTATTTCTATTGTTTCACTTTGTAAGTTTCCTTCTTCATATGGTGCTAGGTTTGTTTGGTTTTCTTCTTCTCTTTGTATTGTTACTTGGTTTGTATCTTGGTTATATGTTGCTGTGAACCCTTGAGTGTTTATTTTTACAAATTCTAGACCTGTTGGTAATTGGTCTATTATTTTTGTTACTCTTCCTTCTTTTTCTCCTTCATTGTATACTGTGATATTGTATGTTACAGTGTCTCCTGTTTTTACTGCTATTGGGTCTTTTCTGTGTTTGTATGTTGCTGTTGTGCTTGTTTGTAAGGTTCCTTCATCTATTTGAGGTATTCTTGTGTTTTCTTGTGATAGTGCTACTCCATTTATTTTTGTTATGTATTTTCTAAGTGCCATATCAAATTCTTTTTCTTCTTCTGGTAATCTTTCGATTACTATTATTGGTTGATTTGTTGCAACTGATGAGTTTGCATATAGTGTTATTTTTGTGTTTGATTCTGCTGTACCACTTTTATATTGCTTTGCTTTTTCTTTTGCTGCATCTATTAAATAATTATATATTTTTACTGCTTGTTTTTGTCTTTGTTCTCCTTCTTTTTCTTGTGTTTCTTTTCCATAATCACTAAAACTATAGTATTGGTCCATTCCTTGAATTTTGTATGTAAACCATCCGTTTTCTTCGTCTTCTTTTCCATATTGGTTATATACTGTTTCATATATTGGATCATCATAGTTTGTGAAATACCATAGTGCTGCTTGTTCTACTGCTTCTATGTCTGTATCTGTTAATTCTATGGTGAAGTCTTCTGGTAGGTAAATTTTGGCAGCTTTTAATAATTCTTGCTTATCTTCTTGTGTTGATACTCCTGGTAGGTACATCAAATCTGCTAGTGCCATTATGTTATAATATGTGTCATTTTCTATGTTTACAATGCTTTTTAATGTATCGTTATTGCTTGCAAGTATCTGCTCTCTTTCTGTTTTGAAATCATATGATATGTTGTAGATTGCTCTTTCTCCTGGGTTTCTGAAACCTACACCTGCTTTTACACAAAAGTAGTTTTTGGTATTATCATAGTTTTTGTCTTGTTCGTCATTACTTTTGTATTCTACTATATCCCATATTTTTGCTCCTACCATTGTCTCTTGAGTTTCTCCATTTCTATCTGGGTTTCCTATTGCATATGCCATATTTTCTGGGTCTGTGTTTGTTCTGTATTCTTGAACTCCTAGATATAGTGGTGGAATAACTTGAGTTGATGCTTTACTTATGTTTGGTATTATCATTAGTAGTAGTGTAAATAGTGTGCTTATAAGTAATATACTTGCTTTTTTTAGTTTCATATTTTTCTCTCCTTTTTTATAAATACATACTGTATTTATTATTTTACATCTTTTTTTATTTTAGTCAATAGCTATTTTTTCCAGTTTTTTTGTGTTATTTTTTTTATGTATTTTCCCTTTACGGAAATGGTTTTTTTTAATTTTTAGTCTTTTTTTTACTCACATTACAATTATATTACATTTTTGTTACAAAATCAATAGCTTGAGGCTTTTTTTCTTAGGGGCTAAGCATTTTTTGTTATATTCTATAGATATAGTTTAATTTTTTTCATAGTTTTATTTTTCTTTCATAATATATTAATAGTTTATATTTATAGGAGTAGGTTATGTTTAAGTTTTTTCTAAGGTCTTTTTGTTTATCTTTTATTTTTATTTTTTGTTTTAATATTTGCTGTTTTGCAGATGATATTGAACCAGTAGAAGAAGATATAGTAAGTATTGAAACTTCCTCTAGTGCTGATTCTTTATCATCTATAAATTCAAGAGCATATGTTGTTATTGATAGGAATTCAGGGGTTGTTTTATGTGGTAAGAATGAAAACCAGAAAAGAAAAATGGCTTCTACGACAAAAATTATGACTGCAACTGTTGTTTTAGAAAATGCTAATTTAAGTGATGTCGTTACTGTTTCTAAAAAAGCTGCTTCAACTGGTGGCTCTAGATTAGGTCTTAAGACTGGTGATAAATTAACGGTTAATGACTTATTATATGGGCTTCTTCTTTGTTCTGGAAATGATGCAGCTTGTGCTCTTGCTGAATTTGTTGGTGGAGATATTGCAGGATTTAGCTTTTTGATGAATGAAAAGGCTAAAGATTTTGGTCTTACTAATACCCATTTTGAAACTCCTCATGGCCTTGATTCTGATGGACATTATACTACTGCTTATGAACTTGCACTACTTACTAGGTTTGTCCTTGATAATGATGTTTTTTCTAAGATTGTTGGAACATCTAATTATACTGTTACTATTAATGGTTATCCTAAAAATATTCATAATACAAATGAGCTTCTTGGCGCATTAGATGGGGTTTATGGGGTTAAAACTGGTTTTACTAATGGTGCTAATAGGTGTTTGGTTACTAGTTGCAAACGTGGGGATTTAGATGTTATTTGTGTGGTTTTAGGGGCTGATACTAAAAAATTTCGAACTACTGATAGTATTAAACTTATAAATTATGCTTTTTCGAATTTTAGTGTTGTTAATATTAAAGATATTATTGATGAGAAATTTGAGGATTGGAAAAAAGAGAATTTGAATTATATTAGTATTAGTAAATCTATTGATTCTTCTTTTTCTTTGAATTTGACTGATTTGGAGTATGATAGTATTCCTTTGGAAAATGGTAGTATTGATTCTTTGCAAGTGGTTATTGATTGTAATATGTTTTTGGAGGCTCCTTTGGATGAAAATGATGTGATTGGTAGGGTTTGTTTATTGCAAGATGATAATGTTGTTGCTGATTGTGATATTGTTTTGGGTAATACTGTTTTGAAAAAGGATGTTTTTGATTATTTGTTTCAGTTTTTTAAAGATTTTAATGATACTATTTCTTTGGTCTTTTAGAAATTTTAATTATATTGTTTATTTGGTTTTTTAGAAATTTAATTATATTGTTTATTTGGTTTTTTAGAGCCTAACCTTTGTATAAAAGTTAGGCTCTTTAGGAGCTACGCCATAATTTTTTCACGAAGCTTTGCATCTTGTATTTCGTTATAGATTATTCTATTGTATTGACAAACTTCGTCAATACTTGCTGCCTCAGGATATAGTGTTATGTATGGCATTTGTGAGTTTATTTTTTCAAGTGCCATCTGTGCTTGAGTGTTCTTTTTAGCTTCGTTTTTTAAATTTTTTATTGCTTCCCGTAGCATATTATACCTGCTCCTTTCTTGGTTGTAAAACTAATATTTTGTTTTACATTGCTTGTATTATGTTTACATTTTAAGTATATATTAATTTTTAGATAATGTCAAATTTTAGTAAATTAATAGTTAAAAAAAATCCAGTTTCCTGGATTTTTTTACTTAACGCTTTTTTATTGAACGTTTTCTTTTATGTAGTCTACTACATCTCCTACTGTTACAACTTTTTCTGCATCGCTGTCTGGTATTTCTATATCAAATTCTTCTTCTATAGCCATTACTAATTCAACTATGTCTAGTGAATCAGCTCCTAAATCATCTATAAATGATGCTTCCATAGTAACTGCAGTGTCTGCTACTCCTAATTGTTCAACAATTATTCCTTTTACTTTTTCTAAAATTTCTTCTGAACTCATAATTTCCGAGTTCACCTCCTCTCAAGTTTCAAATGATTTATTCATTTGTTTATTTCTTTTCCATAGTATCTTTATAATATATGTTTATATTTTTGTCAAGTAATTTATTAAAATAATTTTTGTTTTTATACTCATAAGTCAGTATGGTATTTAAATATTTGCTATTTATATGGTTTTGGGCGGTTTTTTATTTATTTACATGTCTATTGTTGTTTGGTTTTTTATATTTTATTTGTATGTATTTTTTATTTTTTAGTTGTATGCTTTTTTATTCTGGTTTTATTTTTTAGTTGTATGTTTTTTATATGGTTATGCTTCTTCTTTTTCTTTTATTCTATTTTTTTCGAATTCTTCTATCATTTTGTCTACTGCTTTGTTTTCAACAAATTTTTCTGCTTGAATTATTGTGTATTCAAATAGTAGTTCATCACTGCTTCCGTGTGCTTTTACTACTGGTTTTTTTACTCCTAAAAATAGTGCTCCTCCATATGATTTGTAGTCCATTACTTTATTAAATCTTTTTAGTGCTGGAATTGATGGTATGGCAAGTATTTTCGCAAGTGTGTTTTTCATTAGGCTTTCCATTAGTGATTTTTTAACGAATTTTCCTAGTCCTTCTGTTGTTTTTAAGAATACATTTCCTGTAAATCCGTCTGTTACTATTGCATCTATTTCTCCTGAAAATGCGTCTCTTCCTTCTACATTTCCAACAAAGTTTATGTTTAATTCTTTTGATTTTTCTTTTAATAGCATATAGCTTTCTTTTACTAAGTCATTTCCTTTTGTTTCTTCTGTTCCTATGTTTAATAGCCCGATTTTTGGGTTTTCTATTCCAAAGGTATTTCTTATATATATACTTGACATTTGAGCAAATTGTAATAGATTTATAGGCTTACAATTGGTATTTGATCCTGCATCTATTAAAACTAGCTTGCCGTGATATGCTGGCAAGATTCCGGCTAAGGCTGGTCTATCTATTCCTTTTATTCTTCCTACTATTAGTGTTGCTCCGGGTTAATAACGCTCCTGAATTTCCGGCAGATATAAATACATCTCCTTCATCTTCTTTTAGCATTTTAAATCCTACTACCATGGATGAGTCTTTTTTATGTTTTATTGCGATTGTTGGTGTGTCACACATTTCTATTGTTTCTGTTGCATTTTTTATTTTTAATCTATCTGAGATTTCTTCTAATTCTTTTCCGTAAAATTCTTTTATTTTTGCTCTTATTACTTCTTCTTTTCCTACAAGTATTACTTCTGCTTTTACTTTATTTATGGCATTTACTGCTCCTTTTATATTGGCATCTGGTGCATTATCTCCACCCATTGCATCTAGTACTATTTTCATTGTTTTTTCCTCCAAACTGTATTTTTATATTTTATTGTGAGTATATATATTTTATTATTCTTTTTGGAAAATTACAAGTAATTTTTATAAAAAATTTTTTCTATTTTTTTGTCTTATTTTACTATTATCATTATAAAAATTGTAGAGAACTTCTCCAAATGATATTTATATAAATTCCCAGTTGCATATTTATACAACTGGGTTGGAATTAGATTTTTATTGTCAAAAATGAACTTTAAGGAACGCCCTTAAAGTTCATTTTTATAATTTTTATTATTCGATTATATCAGCAACTACTCCTGATCCAACTGTTCTTCCACCTTCACGGATAGCGAATCTTAATCCTTTTTCGATTGCTATTGGTGTGATTAGTTCGATTGTCATTGATACATTATCTCCTGGCATAACCATTTCTGTTCCAGCAGGTAATTCAATAACACCTGTAACGTCTGTTGTTCTGAAGTAGAATTGTGGTCTGTATCCATTAAAGAATGGTGTATGTCTTCCACCTTCATCCTTTGTTAATACATAAACTTCTGAAGTGAATTTTGTATGTGGATGAATTGTTCCTGGTTTACATAGAACTTGACCTCTTTCGATGTCTTTTCTGTCTATTCCTCTTAATAGAACTCCTATGTTGTCTCCAGCTTCTGCTTGGTCTAGTAATTTTCTGAACATTTCTACACCTGTTACTACAGATTTTCTTCTTTCTGTTGTAAGACCGATTATTTCAACTTCGTCTTGTAGTTTAACTGTTCCTCTTTCTACTCTACCTGTTGCAACTGTTCCACGTCCTGTTATTGTGAATACGTCTTCAACTGGCATTAGGAATGGTTGATCTACTGGTCTTTCTGGTGTTGGGATATAGTTATCTACTGCATCTAATAATTCTTTCATTGGAGCATATACTGGATCATTAGGATCTGTTGATGTGCTTTCTAGTACTTTTAATGATGATCCTTTTATGATTGGAACTTCATCTCCTGGGAAACCATATTCTGTTAATAGGTCTCTTACTTCCATTTCAACTAGTTCTAATAGTTCTGGATCGTCTACCATATCACATTTGTTTAGGTATACTACGATGTATTTAACACCAACTTGTCTTGCTAATAGTATGTGTTCTCTTGTTTGTGGCATTGGTCCATCTGCTGCAGATACAACTAGGATTGCTCCATCCATTTGTGCAGCACCTGTGATCATGTTCTTTACGTAGTCTGCGTGTCCTGGGCAGTCAACGTGTGCATAGTGTCTTTTATCTGTTTCATATTCTACGT
>CALXCJ010000010.1 GCA_944386775.1 uncultured Clostridia bacterium | reverse complement strand
ATGCTCATCAGTTATACTTTCTTCACCATACATATCTTTTTCAGTTACATTGTAATTCGTCATTTCTGTTGCTAGATTTTTTTGATGCAATTATTAATGTTGGTAAAAAATCTGCAAGAGGTCTATTTTCCTTTACTCCATATTTTGCTTTCATTTGCATTGTATTTAATCCACCAAATAACGCCGAATCTCCTTTTGAACGTATCCTTGCAAAACCTAAATCATCCACTCCTCTTTCATAAATATTTTTAGATAGCTGTTTTTCAGATTCTTTTAGTTTTTCTCGTGCTTCTAATCGATTCATTAGTCTTATCCTATCTTCAATTATTTCTTGTTTTCTAGTTTGTACTGCGAAATATGTTTGAGCAAATGCTATTTCTTCTTTTTTAGAATCTCCATTTTGAGCAATTAAGTAACACGCATATCTAGTTAACATATAGTCTTGTATCGGTCTCTTTGCACCTTTTGCTAAATTTATCATTTTCGTGACCTCACGAAAATGATTTTCTACAGATATACCAGCATTTTCACAAGATTGCATTGCTTTTTTTATCGTTTCAATAAAATTTTCCCATCTTTTGTAACCCAATTGAATCTGTAAATCTCTTGCATACCAAAATTCTATATTGTCTTTTTCTTCCGTATTGATAATAGAATCAAATTTTTCTTTTAATTCTATTAGCTTTGATTTTTCAAATTCCATAACTATCACTTTCCTTGTAATATTTACTCATAATAACATATTCGTATTTTTTATTGCTTTTTAGCATGTTGTTACAATATTTATGATATTATTGTATGATATATTTTAAAACATTTGTTTGTGCTTGTCAAGTGTTTTTCCGAATAAACATAATCATAAATAATGGATAATGTTCTATATTTCCTTCATCTTTATAAATATTACAATCATTTACAAATTTAATATATCATATATATTAAAAAAGTAAAGAACTCATTTGTTTTATATAAAAAATATACTTTTTAAATCACGCCTTTTATTATTCGTTGATACTTTGATTAAGTTTTAAAGCAATATACACTTAAGATTAAGTTATAATCTCACAGACAATGGCTGGGCTACAACTTGTTACAATTTACAGCTGTACTTTTATATATAGAACTGTTATTTATATAAAATTTATTTTTTATATAAAATTACTAGACAATTATATATATTTTGTGTTATCATAACACATAAGCAAAGGAAAAGTTATAGGAGGTTTTTAGATTGAAAATTAAAAAAATTTTTTTAAGCTTATTATTAATAAGTTTAATTATATTAACATCTCAATGTTCTGTTTTTGCTATTGATTTAAATATAGCAAATAGTCCAGCAAATACGGCATCTGATAATACTCTCGGCACAAACAATACAAATACTCTTGCAAATGGGTCAGAAAATGCACAAAATAATGCATCTGCAAATGAAGTTCAAAATTCAGGTTCAAATACAAATCAAAGCAATAACTTAAATAACGTAAACTCTTCAAATTCTAATACTTCTAGCAATACAAGTACTTCAACTACTGTTAGTAATTTATCTGGAACATCTGATGATGCATTTAGTTTATCAAATATTTTAAATATCTTTTTAATAGCAATTGGTATACTTTTAATTTTACTTGCAATTGCAATACTAATAAAATTAAAAAAATAATTTTGTTTTAATTTTTTACAAATTTTAATATGTATATTTTATGCAAAAATATAAATAATATAAGTAGATTAATTTTTATTTTTAAAAATTAAATTTACTTATATTTTTTTGTAAGTTATTTTTAAAGGAGGATTTATTATGCATAAAAAATTGTTATTAGGTGCTATACTTTCCATAGCTTTATTATTTGTTTGCAATTTTTGTTTTGCAGCTGAAAATAATGAAAATCCAATGCAAGATGCAGCAAACTCTGTCAGAAACGTAGTTGGTGGTGCTGAAAATGCCATTGAAAATGGAGCAAAAGATATTTCAAATGCTACTAAAGATGCTACAAAATCAATGGAAAATGCGGGTAATAATTTAGGACAAGATGCTAAAAATACTATGGATACTACTACAGATAATAATACTAGAACTGCTAATGGAAATAATTATACTGCAACAAGAACATCAACAAATGGAGAGACTACTCTTCTTGGTATGAACTCTACTGCTTGGATTTGGCTTGTTTTAGGAATTGCAACAATAGCTATAGTTGCTTTAGTATGGTATTATAGTAAACAAAATGTAAATAACCATAATAGAAGATTAGACTAATTGTTAGAAATAATACAATAGATGAGTTATAAACTTATTTATTGTATTATTTTTTTATAAAAACCCCTATTCCTTCCAAGGTATGCATTAGTTATGAAAGCATTTCTTTCAAACTATTACTTTATATTTTAATAATTTAAAATTTAGTAATGAAAATTAAATAAATAATTTATGTTCTTATTGAACTGTAACAGCTTTAAATTTTGAATAAATTTTAATTATTGAAGTTTATATTATTATGTGTTATACTTTAACTGATTTTAAGGTTTATAGGTAAATCCTTTATTAAAAAACCTAAATATATTATTGCAAGGAATGATATCTATTATGAGTGAAAAATTTATTGCAAAAAATCCTACTGCGTTTCATAATTATAATATAAAAGAAAAGCTAGAAGCAGGAATTGTGCTTTATGGTACTGAAATAAAATCTATAAGGCTTGGAAAGGTAAATTTGAAAGATAGTTACATATTTATAAAATCTGGTGAAGTATTTATTCGTGGGTTACATATAAGTCCATATGAACATGGGAATATATTTAATAAAGATCCTTTAAGAGATAGAAAATTATTACTTAATCGTAGAGAAATTAATAAATTAATTGGTATGACAAAGCAAAAAGGACTTGCTATTATTCCTCTTAATATGTATTTTAAAAATAATTTTGTGAAAGTTGAAATTGGTATTGGAACAGGTAAAAAACTTTATGATAAAAGGCAAGATTTAGCTAAAAGAGATGCAGAAAAACAAATTAAGATAAATTTAAAGAATAATATGCAAAAAAGCAACTTATAATAAATCTTAAAAATAAGATTAAGATATAGAAAAACAAATTAAAATAAATTTAAAAAATACTATGCAGAAAGAAGATTAGAGTAAATTAAAAAAAATACGATACAGAAAAGCAAATTAGAATAAATAAAAAATAATATGAATTTTTATTTGTAATAGCTCCCTTCATAATAATATAATGAAAGGAGCTATTATACAATTAAAATGCATATCTAAAAATCAAAATTTATATATAAAGTGAAATTTAATCTAAAAATCAAAAATATATATAAAGTAAAATCTACGCTTAAAAATTAGAATTGATACCTAAAACATAAATTTTATATATAAAGTTTATGTTTTATAAAAAACTATATTTTTCCAGCAGAACCAAATACATCTACCATTTTATGTTTTACTGTTTCTTTTATAAGTTCTCTTGCATTTCCTAAATATTTTCTTGGGTCAAAAACATTTGGTTCTTCTGCAAATGTTTTTCTTATTCCTGCTGTCATTGCAAGTCTTAAGTCTGTATCAACATTTATTTTTGATACACCGGAAATACTTGCTTGATGTAACATTTCATCTGGCACACCTTTTGCACCTGGAATATTTCCTCCATATTTATTACACATTTCAACAAGTTCTGGTATTACTGTTGATGCTCCATGTAAAACTATTGGAGTGTTTGGAATTTTTTCTTTTATTTGTTTTAAAATATCAAATCTTAATTTTGCTTCTCCTTTGAATTTGTATGCTCCGTGACTTGTTCCTATTGCTATTGCTAAAGAGTCACATCCTGTGCGTTTTACAAATTCTTCGGCTTGATCTGGGTCTGTATACATTGCATCAGTGGCTTTAACATTTACATCATCTTCAATACCTGCAAGTTTTCCAAGTTCTGCTTCAACTACTACTCCTTTTTCGTGTGCATAATCAACTACTTTTTTTGTTAAAGCTACATTTTCTTCAAAATCATATTTTGATCCATCTATCATAACTGATGTAAAACCATTGTCTATACACATTTTTGCTGTTTCAAAGTCTGGACCATGGTCTAAGTGAATTGCAAGTGGAATTTCTGGGTATTCTTCTGTTACTGCTTCTACCATTTTCATTAAATAGTTTATTCTTGCATATTTTATTGCACTTGATGATACTTGCATGATAACAGGTGATTTTGCTTCATGGGCAGCGTCTGCTATTCCTTGCATTATTTCCATATTATTTATGTTAAAAGCACCAATTGCAAAACCTTCCTTCATAGATTTTTCAAACATTTCTTTAGTTGTTACTAACATTTTTTACCTTCCTTTCTGGCATTTTTTTGCTTTATTCTTTATTTTTGTTTTTGCCATTTTTATTTATCTTTGCAATAGTTATTTTATTTCTAATTTTGAAATATGTCAAGAAAATAGAGAAGAAAATTATTCCTTCTCATATTCATAACTTGCACACATTGATTCATCTGGTTTTTTTGTGTTGCAGTTTTCAATTGGTTCAACATTTATTGCTTGTAATTTGCAAATATTTTTACCGTCATCATTGTATTTGCAAGTTTCTACTGTGCAATGTATTTTTTGTTTTCCTTCCATAAGAGACCTCCATTTGTTAGTTTTTTGTTGTTATAAATTATTTTGCTTAAATAATCACGTTTTCTTGGCCAACATTAATAAATATAATCACATTTTCTTGACCAATATATGTATATTATATCACATTTTCTTGACCTTATACAAGTTTTTCGATATTTTTCAAAGAACTTTTTTATAACTTTCCGTATCTACTTCTTATTATACATTATTGCACAATTATTATATCTAAGTTTAATTTGTATGTTGAATTTAAAGTTTTTGAAAATATATTTAAAGATGCTAAAAAATTAGCATCTTTTATAAATACAAATTTAAATATGATTTTATTCGTTAACTATTTTTCGCAATTTTTTGATTTTGAATCTTCACATATTTCAGGAGGATTACTAAAACTTAGGTACCAACTTAGTCCATTTCTATTTTCTTCAATATATTTTATTCTATCTTCTAACTGGCTATATGTATGTGGCATAGATACTATAATTGGGTTTCCTGGCATCCAATTTGCTGCTGTAGAACCTTTGCTACAGTCTGCCATTTGCAGAGCTTGAACTATTCTTATTATTTCTGGAATAAATCTTCCTACATTTAATGGATATATTAAAATAGTTCTTATGGCTTGTTTATCATCTATTATAAATACATTTCTTACTGTTTCTGTGTTACTTACATCATTTGAAATCATTCCGTATTTTCTAGCTATTTGGCCATTTCTGTCTGCTATTATTGGGAAGGAAATTTGTATTCCAGTTCTGCAGAAAATATCATACATCCAAGCTAGATGTGAACTATTGCTGTCAATACTTAAACCTAGTAAGTCTGTGTTCATATTTTTAAAATATTGGTGTGCTTTGGTAAAAGCAATCATTTCTGTGGTACATACGGGGGTAAAATCTTTAAATGTGGGGATAGTTATATTAATTTTTCAATATCTACTTTTAAATCAAATTTTACAGTTTTATCACTATAAATCCATATAGTATCAATTATATTTTCTAAAACATATCTGCTAGGGACTTCAGCAGATATAACCTCATCAAAATATTCCATTGCAGTTTTTAATTTTTTGGTTTTTTCATTTGATATCTCTTGCTCTGCTTTCTGCAAAATTTCTTGTAATTTTTCTATACTACTTGTCTTTTCTATCTCTAATTTTTTGTATGAATCTTCTACTATCTGTGTTTGATTCTCATTTGTATTATTGGCTAAATCTTTTATTTTTTGATTTAATAATACTTTATATTCTGCTTTCAATGTCTCAATTTCAAACTTAATTTTTTCTTTATTGGTTCGTTCTTTATTAGTTTTAACTTCAATTTCTATTTTATTTATTTTGTCTTGATATTTTTCTTTTGTAAATTTTAGAAATTCTTTTAAATGAATAATTATATCACTTTCTTTTATCTCATGGCATTTACATCTTGCTTTCCCATAAGTTCTATATTGTGAACATTCATATCCTTTTTGCTTTTGTTTTCTATTCATTGTTATACCGACTTACTCCAAATCCACAATCGCCACATCTAATTAAACCCGAAAAGACATAATTTCTTTTTCTAGTTCCTGATGTAGATTTTGCCTTTGCTTTTCTTTTTCGTATATTTTGTGCCAGTTCAAAAGTTTCTTTTGTAATAATTGCTTCGTGATGATTTTCAAATACGAAGTGTTCTTCCTCTGGAAGTTTTATTGCTCTGCCTCGTATAGAAATTGTTTTCTTTTTATGCGTTCTTAAGTTGCCTGTATATATATCATTGTTTAAGATATTACTTATCATATATGTAGACCATAGCTCTTGTACTGGATGTTTATATATTCTTCCTCTCTCTAAATGTTTTTGCCTATAATATACCGATGGTGTTGGATAATTATATTTACTATTTAAAATATCACAAATTTTCTTTCTACCTAGTCCTTCTTCTATATATAATTTATATATTAGTTTTATAACTGGTCTAATTTCTTCATCTACATATAATTTTGTAACATCTTCCTTATCTTTTACATAGCCATAATAATTTCCCATTACTAGTCTTCCTGTTTTTTGTTTAGAATACATATGATCTCTTGTTTTTCTTGAACAATCTTTTACATATCTTTCATTAAACCAAGTTGTAATTCCTATGGTGTCATCTCTATCATTTAAAACATCATAAGTTCCTCCCATTTCAGAAACTAAAATTAAGTTCTTTTGCATATTTTTAAATTCATCAATAAGTACCAAAACTTTTCCATTGTTTCTTCCAATTCTTGATAAGTCTTTTGCTATAACTACATCAATTTTTCCTCCCTTTACTTTTTCTAACATCTTTGTGAATTCAGGTCTATTAAAGGTATATCCCGAAACATTGTCATCTATGTAGAAGTCCTTATCTTCAATAATCCAATTACGAGTAGAAGCATAATCTTTTATGATTCTTTTTTGTTCCTCTATGCTTGAGTAATTTTCCTTATCTTCATCTCTAGACAATCTACAATATCCGTACAACTGTCATTTTCCCTCCTTTTGCCTGATATTGCTTATCGTCTATGTTAGCATACATTGTCTGATAATTCCACTTGTTTTGTAACTATTTTTTTGAGAACTTCGGGATAATTCTCTTTTCCTGTTACAAATATTCCTATTTTATACTTTTGTTTTTTATATACTTTTATTTCATTTTGTATTTCTTGAATTTTTAACTCTTCTTCAGTTAAATAAATTTGCATATATTTGTTATTTGCGATTTCATTAGAAGTAATTTGCATATTATTTAACTCCTTCATAATATTTCTTTCTAAATATTATGCAAAAAGAAATATATAAATTTCTTTTTGTCTGAAAGTTACTTCTAAAATCTAATACTTATATTTTTCAAAAATCATTTATAACCACCTCCTATTATTAAAAACACTTAAAAAATTTCAAATGGATACTTCTAATAAAAAGAGTTCAAATTTTTTAATTAAATGTTGCAATTTTCCTAAAAAATATGGATTATATAAAAATTACAAATAGTCAAAAATTAAAGATAGCTTTATTTAATAAAATAAGAAAGATATAAAAATTATTAAGACAAAAAAGAGAGGTTAAATATTATATATTCAATCTCTCCATAATACATTATAATCTTTTATTAAGTGTTACATTTTTATGGCTAATATGTTCAAAATCCTCCAATCTAGTCTGGAACTATACTTGAATAATTTTTTATACTCCTCTAGACAGTCTACGATATCCATGTAGCTGTCATTTTCCCTTTGATTCAATCCTACCAAAATATTATTGTCTATTGTAGTATTATCATACCCCTAATTAACAAATACATGGATCCCCCTCCTAATCAATAATAATATTAAATTAGTAATTGCTTTTATTTAAATAACATAACTTCTTTTCTAGGTTGTCGAATATACAATATATTCCGATTCCTATCAAACTAGATAATATAATACAAACAAACACTCCCGCTATATTCATTGAATAATAGTTTGACATTATTAAATATCCTATTCCTTTATTTGCACTAATAAGTTCGCTAACTAATGCCCCAACAATTGCTAATGAGCTTGATATTTTAAGAGATGACATTAAATATGGTCTTATCCCTGGCAAAATAAAATATTTAGTTTTCTGTCTCTTATTCATATTATATAACCCTATTATATTTTTATATTTATATAATATCTCTTTTGCTCCACTTAATACATTAATTAATATTGGGATAAAACTTGTAATAGCAACTGCAGCAATTTTGGAACCCATACCATGACCAAACCACAAAACAAGTAAAGGTGCTATAGCTATAATTGGTATTGTTTTTAATATGATTGCACTAAATGTTAATATTTGTTCTAAATGAGTGTAATGGACCGTTATTATTGCCAAAAATAGCCCTAATGCGACTGCTATTCCAAATCCAACTATTACTTCGATTATAGTATACATTGTATTTTCTAAAAATTCTTGATAATTTTCTATGAAAGACTTTGCTACACTTCCTAAACTTGGAAATAGATATTCTGCTGGATGAAATACAAATGAAATTGTCATCCACAATATAATCATAAAAAGTATTGTAATTATAGTTTTTTTCATATATTATTCACCGCCTTGCGAAGCTCTTCCCTTATTTCAGCCACTTCAATCATTGTATTAGAACTAAATTTATTTTCTATTCTTCTTGGTTTTTTAGGCATAATTCTTTTTAAAATTCTTGTAGGACTTCCCCCTAAAACATATATTTCATCAGATAAATAAACAGCTTCATGTATTGAGTGAGTTACCAATAATGTTGTCTGTTTGTTTTTTTCATGAATTTTTATTAACTTTTCATGCAAATCATCCCTATTTATTTCATCTATTGAAGATAGTGGTTCATCTAATAGTAACACACTTGGTTTCATTATTGATGCCCTTAATATGGATACTATTCGTTGCATTCCTCCTGATAATTCTTTTGGATAACATTTTTCTTTTGATTCCAAGTCAACTAATTTTAAAAGTTTTTTAGCTTCTTCTGTGATTTTTTCTCCATCTATTTCTGAAGGTAATGTAATATTATCAATTACATTCCTCCAAGGCAAAAGCATTGGATCTTGAAATACAAATCCCATTTTTAATTTCTCTTTTAATTTTTCTGGTGAAAATCCATTTATTAAAATTTGACCTTCATCTATTTTTTCAAGTCCTGATATCATTTTTAACAATGTTGTTTTACCTGAGCCATAAGAACCTATAAATGATATAAATTTTCCTTTGTCTATTTTTAATGATATATTTTCAAGAACTTTTTTGTCTTTATATGATTTTGATACATTTTTTATTTCTATATAGCTCATTATTCTAAGAACTCATTCGTAAATACTTGATTAGCTTCTATTTTATTTTTTATTGTTCCAAAATCATATAAATTATTTATCATATCTTGCCATACAGTTTCTTCTGAATATCCTATGTTTTCATCAGTTAAAATGATTGGTATAATTCCTTTTAAATACCCTAGTTGATGTTCATAGTTTAATGATGGATTTACTTCTAATAATTGATTTATTGCTTTTTCTGGATTATTTATTGCTTCTTCCCATCCTTTTATAGATGCTCTTAAAAATTTTTTAACCTTTTCTGGTTCTTTCTCTATCATTTCCTTTGTCGTAAAAATAGTATCAGCATAAACCTTTACTCCAAAATCTCTAAATTTTAATACATTTACTTCTTCACCTTCTAATTCTAATAAAACCGCATCATTCATTTCGTATGCCATTTTTGCATCAACTTTATCTGTTAATATTTGACTTACTCCTGTAAGAGCTGGAACTTCATTTATGCTACTTTCATCTATTCCATTCTTTTTTAACATTAGTCTATATAAATTTTCATCATCCCCATAAACTACTCCTACTGTTTTACCTACTAAATCTTTTGGTTCAGTAATATTTAAAGATTTTTTTGACGTTAATGCTTCTGGAGTTTCTCTATAGATAACTGCAATTGCTACAATTGGAACTCCATTGTCTATTGCTGATATAACTTGCTCTGCACCTGCTATGCCAAATTCATTTATTCCACTTGCAACTGACTGAATAGGAGATATATTTGGTCCAGCTGGATCTATTGTTACATTTAATCCTTCATCTTTATAATACCATTCTGCATTTGCTGTATAATAACCTGCAAATTGTGCTTGGCAAATCCATTTTAACCTTAATGATGTATCTTCTAAACTTTCACTACTTTTAGTTCTTTGAAATACAAAAACTAAAATTATTGTTAATATCAAAATTATACCTATGAATATAAATATTTTCTTTTTCATTGTTTATTCCCCCTTCTATTCACTATATTTTATTCAATATTTTTCAATAATAATGTAATTGAAGAATATAAATCTCTATCTAACTTTACTAATGTTTCCTCTTCTAAGTCATTATATGGTATCCACTTATTATTTATTTTAGCCTCCATTAATGCTGCCAAAAAATATCCTGGAACTTCTTCTAATTTATAGATTTTGTTAACTAATCTCACATTTAAATATGACTCTGCTCCAAATACTTTTTTTACTTCTCTCCCCCTATTTTCTTTTATTGCAATTGCATGTCCATATCTAAATCTCATAGGTATTGAACCGCCATATTTATCTGCTAATGACTTATAATACTCTGCTGCTAATTCATCTGTAAACTTTCCATACTTTCTTACAACTGGCTCCTTTATATGCATTCCAGGATTATCTTCTTCTTCTATCCCTTCAAATTCAATTGTATCATCTTGCGATAATATGATTGTATTATTAGGTAAGTAATTAGCATAATGCATAGCTTTCTCAATTGCGATATCAATTGGCGTTATTGCTGTTTCCTTTGGTTCTTCTATATTAGCTTTGCTTGCTTCTTTTAAAGATATTATATTGTAATCTAAACCCTTTAATAATTTTCTTATCCTATCTACTTTATTTTGATTTGTTGTTGCTACTACGAGTTCCTTCATTTTTTCTCCTCCTATTTTCCTTCATAAATTTTTTTCAAATTTTCATATTCTTTTTCATCTACTATATTATTATCTAGAGCTTCTTTTAAAATATTTTTATAATTTGTCAAATTTGCTACTTCTATATTTTTATCTTCAAGATTTTCCGCTACTTTTTTTCCTAATGTTGCTATACACGCAACTCCAACAGTATTAATCCCAACATTTCTTAGTATTTCAATTCCTCTATTTATGGTATTTCCTGTATATAAAACATCATCAACAATTATTGCGTTCCTAGAAGCATATTTTAAGTTTCCTTCTATTAATCCCTTTAGTCCATATGTTTTTTCACTACTTCTTATATATAGCATTGGTAATTTTAAACTTTTAGCAATAGCATGTGCCCATGTTATTCCTGCCGTTGCCATACCCACAATTATGATATTACTATCAAATTTTTCTTCTACTAATTTAGTAAGTCCTTTTTCAATTTCTTCTCTTGCTTTAGCATTACTAATTGCCAATCGACAAGACAAATAAGCATTAACTTTATCTCCATTAGGAGTCTTTATAAGATTATCATCCGTTTTCTTACTATTTACATAACATCCTGATTTTATTAATATTTCTGCAATTTTATCTTTCATTTCCTTCTTCTCCCCTTTCTATGATTGATCCATTATTTATTTTTTTGTCACAACAACCTACCTGAACTCTTAAACTTTGAACAAATTTAGCTCTATTTCCTTTGTTTCTTGTAAAAATAATATTTTCAACTTCACGTACAGCTTGATTTAAGTCTATATTTTCAACTACACTCATTTTCTTAGCAGTATAATAATCTTTTCTTTTTATTCTCTCCCATTCTTTTGTACACAATTCTTGATGTTTTATTATTTCGTCAATCTCATAACATCTTCTTCTTGTTTTGTCTTTATGCCTACGTTCAGCAACTATTTGTGCTGGAGCTACTAATTGAATTAGTTTATCATTTATATCAACAAACCAATCTGGCGTTTTTCTATCTTCTAGAAATTCCACCTTATTTCCTAATCTTAAAGCAGTTATTAAATGTGATAAAAATATAACATCTATATCTCCTTTTGCTAAATTTTCTAATAATTGTCTATATTCATTCTCCTCTATACTTCTCATAGTACTTTGAGGAGTTTCTTCTAGTGCTTTGTACTGTTCTTCATCAATCTTCTCTCGTACATCATAAGACTTTGATATTCCAAGTATAAACATTAATAGTCTTGACAGACTTGTTACCTCTATATTTTGTCTTTTTTTCCTTATCTCTTCCGCAACAGTATCTTTGCCTATTCCATTTATCCCAAATATAGTATATAATCCCATTCAATCACCTCAATTATTTCTAGATTCAATTTTTTATGTTTCATTTTTAGTTTTGTAAAAGTGTTACTATACATCTTTTTATTTAACTATATAATTTTTCCATATTTCCCAATAAATCCATTTAATTGGATTGTTTTAATTTTATTTAAATATACTTAATAAGTCAAATTTGCATTATTTTCTTATCGTGAAACTTTCTTTATAGATAGTTTCGTATTAGTTGATTTTTGCTAAAAATTGTAGTAAAATATATATAGATTTTGTGATATTTAATAAATATTTTATTAAAAGTATATTTATAAGAAACAGGTGATATTTATTTATAAGATTGAAGATATTAATATTGGTAAAAAATTACAATATTATCGAAAACTGACAAACAAGACACTCTTAGAAGTTGGTAATTATATTCATAAATCAAAAGCTACAGTTTCTAAATATGAAAATAACCAAATTATACCAGATGCAATTACTTTATTAGAATTGTGTAATTGTCTAAACATACCTATAACTAATTTCTTTCCAGTTATAAAAGGAAAAAATCACAACTCTAAATCATTATTTAATCCTTTTGAAACTGATAAATTATTTATGTATTATTATACTAATAATAAACTTATGACTTCTATTATTGACATATTTATTTCAGACACTCAGTATAATTGTAAGTTTTACAACGGAATAAAGGATACTGCTACTTATCAGCATTGTGCCTACTACTATGAAGGTGTTTTTGAGGCTAGTAGAACCACTGCCTATTTCACATTGCATAATTCTTCACATAAAAATAATATGCTTGAAAAAGTTCAAATTGTAATAAATATTCCTTGGTCAGACAATATAAAAGTATGTAAAGGATTAATCCTAGGTCTTACCCCTAATTCTCTCCCAATAGTAAAAAAAATCATAATATCATGTTCTGAAATAAAAGACATTCACAAATATGATGATGCATTAATTTTTTCTAAAGAAGATGTCAAAAAAATATATTATGATGGTGCTTACATTTTAGAAAATAAAAATTATGATGAATTCTTTTTTGATTTTTAATTAATAAATAGGAACTAAATTATATTCCAATTAGTTCCTATTTGTACTTTTGTTATATTATATTAAATTTTCTGGGTTTAATTGTTTTAATTCTTCTAAAATAAATAACCCATCTTTCCTTACTAATACATCATCAAACCAAATTTCTCCACCACCATATTCTGGTGTTTGTATATTTACTATATCCCAATGAATGCTAGATCGATTACCATTATCGCTTTCTTCTAAACTATCTCCAGGAGTAAAATGAAAACTCCCTTTTATTTTCTCATCAAACAAAGTATCTCCTATCGGCTTTTCTATATATGGATTTAAACCAATAGCAAACTCCCCAATATATCTGCTTCCATCGTCTGTATCTAGAATTTCATTAAGTTCTTTTGTCTTATTAGATGTAGCCTTAACTATTTTTCCGTTTTCAAACTCAAATTTAATATTATTGAATAATACACCATTATATCTTGTCTCTGTATTATAAGTTATATACCCATTTACACTTGTTTTTACTGGTGCTGTTGCTACTTCTCCATCAGGTATATTAAATGTTCCCATATATTTTTCAGCAGGTATTCCTTCTATACTAAATGTTAAATCTGTTCCTTTACCTATTATATGAACTTTTTTCGTTTTATTCATTAAATTAACTAAAGGATCCATAGCTTTTGACATTTTTTCATAATCTAATGTGCAAACATTAAAATAGAAATCTTCAAATTCTTCTGTATTCATATTACTCATTTGTGCCATTGATGCATTTGGATATCTTAGAATACACCATTTTGTATGTTTTACTCTTTCTTCAAAATGCACTGGCAAAGTATAGTATTTATTATATAATTCCATTTTTCTTTTTGAAATTCCATTTAATTCTGCTGTATTTGTACTTGCTCTTACTCCAATATATGCATCCATATCATTCATTCTTTGTAAATCATGTTTTGCATAAACTTGTATCTGTTCTTCTGTTGCATTTTTTAGCATTTCTCTCATTATTTGATAATCTATTATATTAAAAAATGGAAGTGCATTAATGTTTTCTGATTGTTTTATTAATTCTTTTCCCAAAGGAATTGCATCTGTTCCAATTATTTCTATTAATATCTTTTCTCCTTTTTGTAAATTAATAGAATGATTTAATAAATTCCTAGCTAATTTTTCTATTCTTAAATCTTTCATAATCTTCACCTCTTTCATAAATATATCATTTTTTTATATTTTCCTCAACACTTTCTTAAATATTATATTTTAATTATTTATTGCTTAATAAATAATTGAAATAATAAGTCAATGGCAAATTCTTGACATTTACAACTAGTTTAGTTTTTGCAGGATCAGGGAGTCTACTCGAATCCCAATACCTGCCTAAAAGCGTGGCTTTTAGCAATGTGCTCTTTAAAAACGGAGTCGACTTTTGTACATCTCCACTTTTAAGCGAAAACAAGCATAAACCTTTCACTTTATGCTTATTTTTTCTTTTATTTAGTTTATGATGTTAACTCTGTTTAAATATTATTCAAGTCTTTTCTAAAAATAAATTATTTGCATATAAACTATTCCAGTTAAAGTCACTATAGTCTCTATCAAATTTATGTTTTGACTTATTATAATATATTTTATTATTATTTATTATATCTTTAACATCTCTGTTAATAGAGTTCTTATTAATTTGTTTATAGATATTTACGTATCTATTAATAGGTGTAATTTTTCTAAAAGCAATTTCTTTTGAATTTTCCTTATAAATTATTTGTACATTTATATATCCTTTTTTCTTTAATGAATTAATAATTCTTGATGCTTGTACATTACAGATATTCAATAACTTGCTTATATATGAATTAGACATTATACAATCGTTTTCTTTACTTAAAGATAAAATCATTGAAAAGATTGTTTTTTCTTTATCATTTAAATTCTTATCTACTAACACTTCATATGGTATCCATATTCCTTTAAATTCTTTCAATACCCCTTTTTCTTTCTAACCAATTGCTCCACAATCGATTCTGTGCCCTTTAAATATAAAATTAGATTAACTTATTGATACTAAAAAATCAAGCAATATCAGGCTTTTTTATATTTCCCCAAATTGTAAGCTCATACGGGGGTAAAATCTCCAGGGTGTGAAAATAATACTAGCCACTTTCCTTTATAATCATTTAAACTTATTTCTCCAAATGTAGTCATGGCTGTAAATTCTGGTGCTTTTTGTCCTATTTTGACGTTTCCGTTCATCATTAATTCATAATCCATAAAATATTCTCCTTTCTTTTATATTTTATGGACTTTTTGTGTTTTGGTTACAGAGTTTAAATGCTTTTTTACTTATTCTTTATCTGATGTATACAACTTCTCCATATTGTGAAATGCTTTCCAATATATAAATAAACTCCTTTCTTTATAAATTATGAAAAGAGTTTATTTACAAATAAATTATAACTTTTAAATTTTTAAACCTTAAAATTACAATTGTAATTTTAATCATTTTCTAATTCTGCAAACTTGCCTTTTACTAATTCTCTCCCCTCTTTTTCTAAGTAACCATCGTTTTTCATTTGTTTTTTCATTTTCATAGATATATACTTGTCCAATTTTTGGCTTTGTTTTAGTATTTTTTCATAGCTTGCCCCTTTTGTTATTAGACTTTCTAATCTACTTTTATTTCTCATAATAAGTAATGTTAATTTAAAATCGTCCATAACATCACCATCCTATGGCGATATTATACCATATTTTTTTAAAAAGTGTGTCGAAATTTGTCTTTTATTTAAAAAAATTGTGACTTTAAATAATATAAATCAAAAATATTATTAGTGTAGTAACATAAAAATTTTAGATTTATCAGAAATCTCTTCTTATTAATTTATTTAATCATCTTCAGCAATTGTATCTTTTTTTAAATGTAATCTTTCACTTTGATTATTATCATCTTTGTTAATTATAAAAGTACGTGAAAAATTACCTTCTTGATTTACATTTGTAGGATTTACTATTTTTTCAAAACTATCTAAACTCATCATTATCATATGTCCATAACCATTTTTAGTTAGATATATACGTTCTCCTTCTTCTGCCTTTTTTTCTATGTCTTGAAAATTTTCTTTTAAATCCTCAATTGGTTTTATTTGTATCAATATAATCACCTTCCTTTTAAGTATATTATGTACAAATTTCCAATTTTTAATCTAATGTAGATATTTTTTATATATAATTTAATGTATGTTATTAAAACATACATTAAATTAGACTAAATTATATTATATTACATTAAGTTAAATGCTTTTAAAATATTTATTTAAATTTCTTTATTTTTTTTATTTATTTATTTAAATATCTTTATATTTTTTAAATCTTAATTATACCAAATCTTTACCATTATAAGTATCTTCAAATTGTTTCAAGTATTCTATATATTCTTCTAAACAGTATCCTTTTTCCTTCATAAATGTTGCATTTTCTATTCCAACATATCTATAATGCCACGGTTCATATTCAATCATGGTTAAATTTTTCTTTTCAGTTGGATATCTTAATATAAAGCCATACTTATAAGAATTTTCCATAAGCCATTGCTGAAGTCCGTGTTTCTTCTTGCTTTTTATCTAATATTTGATATTCTTCAGAAACAATATCAACTGCAAGCCCTGTTTGATGTTCTCCAGTACCCGGGATTGCTACCCAGTATGATGCTAAGTCATATGCTTTTTCATATGAGTTGCCATTTTTTATATATTCATCTACTTTATTGTAAAATAAATATTCTTGTTTTTCTTTAGTCCTATAACTTGAGCAGATTATTGGATCTAAGTTTAAACTTTTTGCATCAGATAGCATTTTTTCTAAGCTTTCTGCTATTCTGCTATCTACATAATGAGAATATTGTATTTGAGTTAATTCTATTTCATAGTTTTCAGGAATCTTATTATTTTTATTTACTAGAATTAATTCCCAATCTGATAGGCTACTATTTATTTCTTTTTCTTTATTTGTATTATTATTTTTGTTATCTGTTTTTTCATTGTTTATATCATCTATATTATCTTCTCTACTATTTTTTTGATTTATTTCATCTTCATTGTTTTCATTGCTGTTTTCTTTATTTAGTTCATTTTCATTTTATTGGCTATTTTGCTTTTTAGAAGTTTCTATTGTTATTTCATCATTTTCTACATTTTTGTTTGCTAAATTTTGTGTGTTTATACTGCTTACAACTTTAAAAACTATAGATATTAAAATCAAAAATATTATACAAAATAGTATAAATATACTTTCATTATATAAATATTTTTTTACTTTTTTTATATATTTTTCTCTAGAGAATTTCTTTTTGCGATGCCTTTTGTTTTTCTTATTTATTTTTCATACACATCCTTTACTTCCTATTACGGTTTTAGTTTAACATAATTAAATTAAAAAGTCTACTATATATTTTGATTTTATATAGTAAACTTTTTTTGATTTTATATAATAAGCTTTTAAATAGTTTGTTACAATTCTATAATTTTCTCCCAAGGCAAATTATCTTTTCCGAAGTGTCCATAATTTGTAGTTTGAGCATATATTGGTTTTCTTAAATTTAAGTAGTTTATTATTCCTTCTGGTGTTAAATCAAATTTGTCTAAAATTAATTTTTCAATTTCTTCATCTTTAATTTTTCCTGTACCTAAGGTATTTACAAAAATGGATAATGGTTCTTTTAAGCCTATTGCATATGATAATTGTATTTCACATTTATCTGCATATTTATTTGCAACTATATTTTTTGCAATATGGCGAAGCATATATGCTGCAGATCTATCAACTTTACTTGGATCTTTTCCTGAAAATGCTCCTCCCCCATGTCTTGCAATTCCACCATATGTATCTACTATTATTTTTCTACCTGTAAGACCTGTATCTCCTAAGATTCCTCCTATTACAAATCTTCCAGTTGGGTTTATATATATTTTTGTTTTTTCATCAATCATATTTTTTGGTACTACTTCATAAATTACTTTATTTTTTATTGCTAGTTTTAGTTCTTCTATTGTAACATTTTCTAAATGTTGGCTTGAAATTAATATTGTATCTATTCTTTTTGGTATATTATCTTCATATTCTACTGTTACTTGGGTTTTTCCATCTGGTCTTAGAAATGGAATAGTTTTATTTTTTCGTACTTCTGTTAATTTTTTTGATAATTTATGTGCCATATTTATTGCATAAGGCATATAGTTTTCTGTTTCATTACTTGCATATCCAAACATTATTCCTTGGTCTCCTGCTCCTCCTGTATCTACACCCATTGCAATATCTGGACTTTGTTTTATAATATCAATATTTATATTGCATGTCCTATAATCTAAGTCTGTTTTTTCATTATCATAACCTATTTCTTTTATTTTTTCTCTTGTTATTTTTTCTATATCTATTTTAGCATTTGAGGTGATTTGTCCTGCAATTGTAATTGTTTTATGACTTGCAAAAGTTTCTATAGCAACTTTTGAGTTTTCATCTTGTTTTAAACATTCGTCTAATATGCTATCAGAAATATAATCACATAATTTATCAGGATGCCCTTCTGTTACACTTTCTGATGTAAATAAATATCTTCTCATTTTTATCATTTCCTTTCAAAATTATAAATGTTTATTTTGTAAGTATATGATACTAACTTTTGCCAAGCTTGTCAATCTAATAAATAAAAAAGTTTCTCCTTAGCACTATATTCAAAAAAATGTTTGACAAATTTTTGTTCTTGTGATATATTACAAAAAACAAAAGAATGGAGAAAATTATGGAAATATTGGAAAAATTAAAAATACTAGCAGATTCTGCAAAATATGATGCCTCTTGCAGTTCAAGTGGAAGTAATAGAAAAAACACCAAAAATGGAATAGGAAATGCAAATAACTCTGGAATATGCCATACTTGGGGTGCTGATGGTAGGTGTATTTCCCTATTAAAAATTTTATTTACAAATAGCTGTATGTATGACTGCAAATATTGTATAAACCGTTCTTCAAACACAGTACCTCGTGCAACTTTTACTCCAAGAGAAGTTGCAGATTTAACAATCAATTTTTATAAAAGAAATTACATAGAAGGTTTATTTTTAAGTTCAGCTGTTATTAAGTCACCAGACTATACTATGGAAAAGCTATTGCAGACTGTAAATATTTTAAGAAATGAATATAATTTCAATGGTTATATTCATTGCAAAACAATTCCTGGATGTTCTCCTGAATTAATAGATAAATTAGGTTTACTTGTAGATAGATTAAGTATAAATATAGAACTCCCTTCAAACAACAGCCTAAAACTACTTGCACCACAAAAAGAAAAAAATGGAATTTTAAAACCAATGGAATATGTATCTAAAAACATAATGCAAAATTCACAAATAAAATCCAAACACAAAAAATTATTTGTGCCTGCTGGCCAAACAACACAACTTATTATAGGCGCAACACCAGAAACAGACTTAAAAATTTTAAAACTGTCTGAAGGGTTATATACTAAACTAAAATTAAAAAGAGTATATTATTCTGCATATATATCAATAAATAATGACAAAAATCTTCCAACATTAAAAGCCCCTCCCCTTTTAAGAGAAAACCGTTTATATCAAGCTGACTGGTTATTACGTTTCTACGGTTTTACATCAGATCAACTTTTAGATGTGTCACACCCAAACTTTAACACTTTATTAGACCCAAAATGCGACTGGGCAATAAGGCATTTAGATAAATTCCCAGTAGAAATAAATAAAGCAGATTATTATACATTACTTAGAGTTCCAGGTATAGGAGTAATATCTGCTAAAAGAATAATACTTGCAAGGCGAAACTTTAGTTTAAAATTTGAAAACTTAAAAAAATTAGGTGTTGTTCTAAAAAGAGCTCAATATTTTATAACTTGCCAAGGGAAATACTATGATAAAATTTATAAATTCACACCTAACTTTATAGAAAGAAACTTGCTTTATGATGAAAGAAAAACTTTAATAGAACAAAAATTTGAACAATTATCTATTTTCGATAATTTATTACCTGCAAAGGAGGATAAAGTAAAATGTCTAACTGGAAACTTGTAAATAAGGTTTTTTTATATGATGGGACATTTGAGGGGTTTTTAAGTTTAGTGTTTTACTGTTTTACCTTAAAAACATTGCCTCAAAAAATATATCCAATAGAAAAATATTATACTAACTTTTTAGAAACTACAATTGCAATAGAAACAGACTATAATAAATCTAAACGTGTTTTTGATGGAATTTATAATAATATATCATTTGATACACTTTATAATAGTTTTTATGCATTTTTATCTGACCAGAAAGATAAAGAATTAAATATTTTAAAATACTTATGCGATGGTTTTGAGCTTGGTCCAAAAATAAATTCAATGCTGACAGTGCCTTATGTATTCTCGGTTTTAAGTATGAAAAAAAGGGCTTGCAGTGAATGTCATAAACTCAAAGGTCTTGTGAGATTTATGGAAATATCTAATAATATATATTATTCGTCTATTCATCCTGACAATAATATAATAGAACCTTTAGGTCAGCACTTTATAAAAAGGATTCCTAATCAAAATTTTATTATACATGACAAAAATAGGAATTTATGTTTTTTATATAATTGTTCTATAAATCAAAATAATCATTCTCCATATCAGAACAATGGGGCTGTATATCAGAATAATGCTGTAGCATACCGAAATAATGATACTTCATACCAAAATAATGGTCCAGCATATCAAATAATAGATGGCTCTAATTTTAAATTACCTAAACTTTCTGATAAGGAAAAATATTATAAATTATTGTGGAAAGTCTTTTTTGAGACAATTGCAATAAAAGAACGTAAAAATCCTAGATGTCAGATGCAATTTATGCCAAAAAAATATTGGGATGATTTAATAGAAATGTAATGATTAATAAAATTTTGTTACAGTTCAGCAAAATTTTAGTTACAATTCAATTGCAAATTTCTTTTATTAATAAAATACTTTTTAAGACATTTTTATAAAAATGAGACTTCACATACATTAAATAAATGAATAATTTATGTTCTTACTGAACTATAACAAATTTTGATTAAATTGCTTTGTTATTATTGATTTAATTTTAGTATTATGTTAATATATTATTATTAGTAACTTATTTATTTCAATTTTTATAGGGGGAATAATTATGAAAACTAAAAAAATTTCCAAGGTATTTTGTTGTCCATTTTGTGGCTACAAGTGTTCTCGGTCGCAAATATTTGCACCTAAAGAAGTAACTTATAGTCCTTTAACAAGAAATCCGAAATTTTACAATATCGTCGGATTTCCCGAAACATTAAACATTACCTTAACTTCTGAGCAATTAATTCATGAAGAAACTGTAGCACCACGTGGGGAATATTCTGTTTTGTATTTAAATATTCCGGATGAAAAATCGTCAAGAATTCCTATTGGATACACTTGCCCCAAGTGTAAAGAAACAGTACCTTTAAATGCGTTAACAGAAAAGGTTGAATATGGTTTTGATTATTTTTAATTAATTTAAACCATAGAAATTATTTTAGTTTTTAAAAGGATCTTGTTTTTCAAGATCCTTTTTCCTAATGTTTTTAAAAAAATCCCTAAATTTGCCAAAATGTGAGCAGAGCAAAATAGCAATTTGCCTAAATTATTTAAGAAATTTCGCCATTTTACTCCGCCCATTTTGGTAACCTTTTTATCAAGTATTTTGAGACCTTTTTACACTTTTTTGCATCTAAGTTCTACCAAATAATTAGCTAAAAATTCAAATTTATTTTCAAGGTCCGTCCCCAAAATCCCGTCTAGCCGGGATTTTAAAGACCGTCCCTCAATCCCTCTAATAGTTTCTATTATATTTTGTTTTCTGGTTTTTCTTACTGCATAATTCATTGTTATGAAAATAATTGCCATTACAAATACTATTGAGATGATTATAGGTATTGTTGGGAATTTATATTCTGTAAGGTAGATTTCTCCCATTGTTTTGTATATTAGATATGATAGTATGAGTCCTATTGGTATTCCTATGAGTAAGGATTTTATTCCATAAATTAGACTTTCATAATTAATCATTTTGTTAAATTCTTTGTCTTGCATTCCTATTGATTTTAGTATTGCAAATTCTCTATTTCTTAGTGCCATATTTGTTGTTATTGTGTTAAATATGTTTGTGATTCCTATTATTGATATTACTGCTATAAATCCATATAGGAATATTGATATTATTAGTACCATATTTTTTTCTTGGTTTACTTGTTCTTCTATGTTGTAGATGTTTGATTTGTTTGTGTTGTCTATTTTTATTATTTCTTCTTGTAGTTTGCTTGGGTTTTCTGCGTTTATGTACATACTTTGTATTGAGTAATCAAATTCTTCCATTTTTTCGTCAGATACTATTAGTACTACATTACTGTCACTTTCAAATAGTCCTCCTAGTGGAAGTTCTTTTGTTCTTAGTGCTATTTCTATTTCTCCATTTTTTGCAATGTTTCCTTCATCATCTAAAATTTTGTACGCAAGAGTGTCTCCTTTTTCTAGGTTTAGCATGTTGTATTCTATTCTTCTGGTTCCGTCTTTATTTTCGTCATATTCATAGCCTATCCTTGTGTCATAAAGTATTGCTTTGTCTTTGACGTCTTCATATTTTAAGCCTAATTCTTTTATATATTCTTTATATGCTTTGTCTCCTATTGCTCTTACTAATACTATTAATCCTTCATCTGTTAGTGAATAACCTGTTGAAGTTTGAAATGTATGTGTTGTATAATATTTTTCTTCTGAATATACTAGACTAGATTTTACTATTGCACTTTCTTTTATTCCGTCTAATTTTTCTATTTTGTTAAAGTATCCTAGGCTTTCTTGATTATTATTTTTATAATAATTAACATGAATATTTGCTCTTCCTTCGCTATATTGCAAGCTTGATAGATTAAATACATTTTCTACAAAGGAGTTCATTGAGATGAATAGAATTATACTAATTGCTATGGAAAAAATTGTGGTCATATATTTTTTTCTGCTTCTTTTAAAGTTTTTACTTGCTATGACTCCTTCTATGCCGAATAATTTTTTTCTAATTTTATAGCTACCTGAAAACTTTGATTTTTGTTTGTTTTTTCCAAATCTTTTTGTTTTTATTTTTATATCTTGGTTTTCTCTTATTGCATCTATTGGAGAAATTTTTCCTGCTCTTATGCTTGGCTTGATTGTAGAGATTAATATCATAAGGCAAGATACTATTATTGCAATTAATATTGCAGGTAAGGAAATAACAAGTTTTAAATCAAAGTTGTCAACTAATTGAGTTTGACCTGTTTTCATTAAATTATTTACTATTAAAAGTACTATCCATATTGCAACTATTCCAAGTATAATGCCTATTGGAATTGCAATTATAGATAATATAAATCCTTCAAAAAATATGCTTTTTCTTATTTGCTTAGGTGTTGCTCCAATACTTGCGAGCATTCCTAGTTCTTTTGTTTTTTCTGTTAATGATATATTAAAACTGTTTCTTATTACAAATGCTGATGTGAATATAATTATTGCTATTACTATTACTGCAAGGATTGTGATTGTGTCTTGTGTTCTGTTGCTTTTAAATACTCCATTATATTGTAATAAACTTTCGTTTTCTGTTATATTTTCTTCTTCAATTCCTAATTCGTTTGTTAAGTAGTCTGAAAATTCATATGTTTTTGAGGCGTTTTTTAATAATATTACAATATTTGCATTATTAGGATTGTTATTATTACTTTCATTATTTTCTGTCGTTTCATTTACTTGATTGTTTACTGAATTATTTTTTAAATTATCTATATTGTTTTGGCTCATTTTTGTTATAACTGTATAACCTGGTGCTGAAAAATCTTCAAAGCTTGGTCTTTCTATTATTCCAACTATTGTATATTCTTTTGTAAACTTTACTTCTATTTTTTCTTCTTGGTATTCATCATCTAATACTTCTGCTCCATTTTTTCTTGCCATTTCATTTCTGTTTTCTACATCTTCTTTTGTAAAATATGGATTGTTTTGGTTTAATTTATCTGTGCCTAATAATCTGTCACCAATATTTAATGTTATTTTGTCTCCTACTTTTAATTCAAGCTTTCCATTTGTTAAAAGGTGATCTGGCACTAATATTTCATTTTCATTTTCTGGCATTCTTCCTTCTGTTAAAATTAAACCTCCATGGTTTAGCATATAATCATCAAAGCTTTCTACATATACATATGGTTTATTTTCGTTTTGAATTCCATCTAGTTTTGCATACCCTAAGTCTTGCGATAGTCCAAAGCTTTCTACTTCTTTATTGTTTTCTATGTATTTTAATTGTTCTTTTGTTACATTGTTTGCTTTAATATAATAATTTCCATTTTTTATAATTTCTCTTTCTACCATTGCACTTTGGAAACTTGAAACAAATGTTGTAATAGCACATATAAGTGCTACAGAAAGGGAAATTCCAATCATTGTAACAATTGTTCTTTTTTTGTTTAATTTTAAATTTTTTATTGTTAATTTATTTAAAATTTTCAAAGTTCTTTCCCCTCCTATTTTATTTTTTCGTCTTTAATAATTTTTCCATCTTGCATAGTTATTATTCTATCCGCTTCTAATGCTATGTTTTCATCATGTGTTATTACGATTAATGTTTGTTTATATTTTTTATTATACACTTTAAGTAAATCCATAATCTCTCTTGAAGCTTTTGAATCTAAATTTCCTGTTGGTTCATCTGCAAGTACAATACTTGGGTTATTTATAATTGCCCTTCCAATTGATACCCTTTGCTGTTGACCTCCAGATAATTGGTTTGGCAGGTGTTCACTTCTTTTGTCTAAACCAAGAATATATAAAATTTCATTTAAACGCTTTTCGTCTACTTTTTCTCCATCTAAATCACAAGGCAAAGTAATATTTTCTTTTACATTGAGAATTGGTATTAAATTATAAAATTGATATATTAAACCAACTTTTCTTCTTCTAAAAATTGCAAGATTATCATTATTGAGCTTATATATATCAGTTCCATCAATAAAGACTTTTCCGCTTGTAGGTTTGTCAACACCACCAATTAAATGCAATAAAGTTGACTTACCACTACCAGATGCCCCAACAATTGCAACAAATTCTCCTTTTTCTACACTAAATGAAACATTGTCTAGTGCTGTTACTAGAGTATCTTTTTTACCATATTTTTTTGTTAAATTTTGGACCTTTAAAATTTCCATAGTATCTCCTCCTTTGGTTTTTATATTAATCTACTTAAGTGACTCTTAAGTGACAAAAAATGTTCATTTGAAAATTGTTTGCAAATGAACATTTATGTTGCAACTTTTTGGAAAGCTTTTGCCAATTTAATTTCTATATAATTTAATTTCTATATAATTTAATTTTTATATAATTTAATAAAAAATGTTGTCCCTGTATTTCTTTTTTCTTGTGAACTTTTTACCTTTATATCTCCGTCTTGATTTAAGATTATACTTTTGCTAAATGCAAGTCCTAAACCTAAGCTGTCTTGCTTGCTATTTTTGGATTTATAAAATCTTTCAAAAATATGCCCTAAGTCGTTTTTATCTATTCCTTCCCCATCATCTTTAACATTTATTTGTGTATATAATTCGTTTTCTAAAACTTCTAGTGTAATATTTTTTGCATCATGTTCTATTGCGTTTTTTACGATGTTACTGATTGCTTCTTTTGTCCATTTTTTGTCACATATAATTTTTTCTGTTTTTTGGGATTTTATTTCTATTTTACAATTATGTATTTTAGCAATAGGGTTTAAATTTGTTTTTATTTCTTCTAAAAGTGTATAACAATTATTTTCTTCTTTTGTTAAAATTAGTGTTTTGGAATCTAGTTTTGCTATGTTAAGAAGTGTTTTGATAAGCCAGTTTATTTTTTCTAATTCATTTGCTTGAGCCCCTATAAATTCTTTTCCTGTTTTTGTTGTTATTTCTTTTGCTAATATGTCATTTATTAAGTTTAGTGATGTTAATGGTGTTTTTAATTGATGTGATATGTCTTGAATTAGTTTCTCTGTGTCTTTATTGTTTTTTTCAAGCTGTGAGTTTTTTTCTCTTAACTTTATTGTCATTTTGTATATATCATCTCTTAATATTGAAAGCGAACCTTCTTTTTCTTCTTCTAAATGTATTTCATAATTGCCTTTTAATATTTCTTTACAATAGTTATCTATTTCCTTAATTTTTTTATTTTGATATTTATTATTTATTGCTATAATAACTAGTATTAAAATAATTGTAGATATAATTGTAATTACTATGTATATAATTTCTTTATCTATATTCAATGTATTACTTTCTGTTAAATTTTCTGGTGTTATTCCGTATTTTTTTAAGATGTTATTATTTGTTATACTTTCTTGGTTATTATTTGTAAGTATGTTATTATTATTTGTATTTTTGTTATAATCGTTTATATTATTGCTTACATTGTTATTTTCATTACTACCGCTTTCATTACTGATATTATTAATATTATTATTTAGATTGTTATTAGTATTTGAATTATTATCACTTATATTATTGTTATTGTTTGCATTATTAATGATTTGCTGAACTATATCAGTTTCAGATTCACTATATTTTTCACTTACCAATTTCATAGTTTCATTTACATATTCATATATTTTTTGGTTATATTGATTTTTTATGTTTAATATTAAAATAATTGTAATTATTATAAATATTAATATAATTAAACTTATACTGAATACTAAAAACTTTTTTTGTTTTGAATCCATATTATTTCCCCTTATACATTTTTCACTTGAATTTTTATTTGAAGTTTTTATTCGAATTTTTATTTAGGTTTTTATTATAATTTGATTTAAGCTTTTATTTTAATTTTAACATCAATTTTTTTAATTTATTTCAATTTTCATCTAATATTTTATACCCTATTCCCCTTACAGTTTTTATTATTTCAGCTTGATTTGGATCTTTTTCAATTTTTTCTCTGATTCTTTTTATATATACTGTTAATGTATTGTCATTTACAAAATTTTCGTTTTCATCCCAAATGTATTCTAAAATTTGTGTTCTAGATATTGTCATACCTCTATTTTCAAAGAGCATTTGCAAGATTTTAAATTCTAGGGCTGTAAGTTCTATTTCTTTGCCGTCTTTTAATACTTGTTTTTTGTTTAAATTTACTTCAATATTTTTTATTTTAATTATTTCATCATGATTAATATTTTTGGTATGTCTTAATACATTTTTTATTCTAGATAATAATTCTCCTGCATGGAATGGTTTGGTTATATAATCATCTGCTCCTAATTCAAAACCTTTTACTATGTCTTTTTCTTCATCTAAAGCTGTTAAAAATATTACAGGAATATTTTTGTTTTTTATGACTTCCTTATATAAGTCAAATCCGTTTCCGTCTGGTAGGGTTACGTCTAATAATATTAAATTATACATCTCTTTTTCTAGCTTTTTGCAAGCTTCTTCTATATTAGTTGCAGAGCTTATTTTAAACCCTTCTTTTTGCAGGTAATATGTTATGCTTATTTTTATATTTTTTTCATCTTCAATTAATAATATTTTTGTCATTATGATTTACCCCTTTATTTTTTTGATTTTACAGGTTGTAAATTGGTTTTATTTGCCTCTTATTTTTCAATTTTTGTATATTGTGAAATTGTAACGTTCTATTTTGTGCAGTGTAAGTTAAGTACCGCCCTAAATGTTATAAAAAATTGATTATATAGTCTATACTATCTTCTATGCCTTCTTCTATTTCTTTTTCTGAATATATTTGATATTTCAAATTTTCTGTTTCTACAATGTTTTCTGGATTTTCTATTTTTTCTTTTATATATTCTATTGTTTTTATAATATCTTCTTTTTTCAGTTGCATCCAGCTTACTTCTTTTAGCATTTGTTCGATTTTTTCTGTGTAATTTATTTTATCTATTAGGTGCTTTTTAAAAATTGTATAGGAATATAGTTTAAAGTCATCACTTTTTATTTTTCTGATTTTTTCTTGCTCACATATAAGTTTTTGCCCGTTTTTTAAGTTTATTCCTATTAAGTTTTTGCTACTGTCTAAAATTGCTTTTTCTCCATATGTTTTGTTGTTCCAGTAGCTGTCTGTTAATAAGTGTGTATAATATCCTATTATTAGTGGATTGTTAAATTTATTGTGATATTTATCAAAAAAACCTTTTATGTCTGTTCTTTTTTCTTTATGGCTTCCTACTGTTATTTCCTTTTCAAAATGGGTTGTACTGTGGCTTATATTGCAAGATATGTCTTTTATGACATAGTTATTTGGTATATCTGGTAGTAAATTTCCAAGTTTAAATTCATTGCTAGATATTTCTAATTTTTTTGGAATTTTGTTTAAGAGTTTTTTGGCTGTGAGTAAATGCATTCCCCATGTAGGCATAATATATTCCTCCCTTTTTCTTTTCTTTGTAAATATTATATTTGATTAACTTTTTTGTCAAGTTCTTTTTCTTAGTTTAGTTTCATATATGTATAATAACAACTTTAAGTTACAAAGTATTTTATGGGAAGTTAGTTTAAAAGAAATGCTTTTATAACTAATGTGTACCTTGGAAAGGAATGGGGGTTTTATGAGAAATTTATTTAAGTTCTATACTACACTTATTTTAATTATTACAGTTATTCAAGTTATGACTTTTCCATGTTTTGCAATGAGTGATTCATATATTTGGTCTCAAACACTTGAAACAAGTAGCAATGTTACAAATGATAATTCATCTAATGAAAGTAAAACAAATAATAATACGACAAATGAAAAAAATACTTCAAGTATTCGAACTAATTCTCAAGCAGATTCGCAAAATGATGTAGTTACTGAAGATAATCATTTAAATTTAGAGTCTGAGTCTGCTATTTTAATAGAACAACAAACAGGTCAGATTTTATATGCACATAATATTCATTCACAGTTAAGGCCTGCTTCTGTTACTAAAGTTATGAGCATATTACTTATTATGGAAGCTATAAGTAATGGAAAGATTTCACTTACAGATGAAGTTCCTTGTTCTGAAAATGCATCTTCTATGGGTGGTTCACAAATTTGGCTTGATCCTAAAGAAACTCTTACAGTAGATGAAATGTTAAAGGCTATATGTGTTAATTCTGCAAATGATTGTGTAGTTGCAATGGCAGAATTTATAGCAGGTTCTGAGGATAGCTTTGTACAGATGATGAATGATAAGGCAAAAGAGCTTGGCATGAATGATACTTGTTTTAAAAATTGCCATGGTTTAGATGAAGATGGGCATTTAACTTCAAGTTATGATATAAGTATAATGTCACGTGAACTTTTAACAAAATACCCTGAAATAACAAATTATACTACAATTTGGATGGATACTCTTCGTGATGGTAAAACTCGGGCTTTCTAATACAAATAAACTTATAAGGACATATAAAGGTGCAACAGGTTTAAAAACTGGCTCTACTTCACTTGCATTATATAATTTATCAGCAAGTGCTACTCGTGATGGTTTATCTTTAATTGCTGTAATTATGAAAGCTCCTTCTACTAAAGTTAGATTTCAAGAAGCGGCTAAATTATTAGATTATGGGTTTAATAATTATTCTTATAAAGAACTTGGCAAAAAGGGTGATATTATTAAAAGTGTTATTATAAATAAAGGTACAAAAAATTCTTTGGATGTTATCTTAGAAAATGATGTTGGCATTTTGCTTAAAAAAGGTGAAGAAAGTAATATAACTCAAACACTTAATTTGTCTGATATTTTCTATGCTCCTATTACTTCTGGGCAAAGACTTGGTATGATGACATTTGAACTTAATGGAAATACACTTGCAAGTGTTAACTTAGTTGCAAGCAGTGATGTAAGAAAAGATACTTTGTTTAATATGTCTAAAGAAACTATTTATAATTGGTTATATTTGCTAAGATATTAGTTTTGATTAAGATATTAAAATTTTTATACATTTTTATATACTCTTATATATTCATATATTTTTTATATTAAAAACTACTAAAAAAGATTTAAACTTTTTTAGTAGTTTTGGAAGCTTTATTAGTTATCTCAGCAATTTTCTCTTCCTCTAAGTTATAGAGGTCATATGATTCACCAAAAAAATCAACTAGCCCAACCACTTCTGATGTAATTTTCAATTATTGTCAAAAACTCACCTGACCATTTTTTTTCATATTTTTTCTTATTTTTTCATATAATAATACTTATAATATCTGAAATATTTATATAAGCATCATTATTAATTTGAATTTTTTTCCTTATATAATCAATGTTTGTTACTTTTCCTTTAAGCTCATTATATCTTTTATTTTTATAATATTTTATTTTAATTATACTTCCTATTTCAATTTTATTAAAACACTTGTCTAATTCAATTAAACTTTCTTCAGAAAGTTCTTTTTCTTCTTCACATTCTAATTCTTTTTCTTTTTTTATTAAGGCTTCTTTAAAGCCTTTTAGAGCGTCAAATGGAAGAAATTGTTTTGCTCTTGCTATTCTACTTTCCACTATTATGACCTCCTATTAATTGATTTCTAAATCTTGTTGTTGCACCTTCTTGTAAGTTCATTCCTCGTAAAATCGCATTTTTTCCTATTTTATTTTTTATACTGCACATTGCAAGTTCTAGTTTTCTTTCTTTATCTTGTTTTTCCTGGTCTATAAATAAATTTAATTGCACATTTTCTTGTTTTATTACATTTGCAAAGTTTATTCCTATTCTTCTAATTGCTATATTTTTGTTTGTAGTTTTATCATATAGTTCTAAAAATGCTTTTAAAAGTTCTGAGTATATGTTTGTATAGTTTACAAGTTTCTTTGTTCCGCCTGTTGCTTTTATAATATCTTTAGAGTAGCCTATATATAAACCTATTGAATCTGTAGATAGATTATTTTCTATTAACCTTAGACTTCCAAGTTCTACCATTTCTTTTAATACTAGTCTTGCTTTCATAAATGTATAATCTTCAAATAATACTTGGCTATTTGAAATAGAATTTGTTTTTGGTTTGTATGCTTTTATATCTGCGATTGTACAAGTTTCTCTTCCCCAAGAATGATCTATTAAGTATTCTGCATTTATCCCGAATTCTTTATATAATTTTTTCGGGTCTTTGTGTGCAATATCATACATATCAAAAATGCGCATTTTGTTTAATCTTTTTTCAATTCCTTTGCCTATTTGCCAAAAATCTGCAAGTGGTCTGTGGTGCCATAATTCTTTTTTGTATTTTTCTTCGTTTAGAAAACCAATATTTGTCGCACTATGTTTTGCTGTTATATCTAATGCAATTTTGGCAAGATACATATTTGTTCCTATTCCTGCTGTTGCTGTAATTCTATATGTTTTGTATATATCTTTTATAATTATTTTTGCAAGTTCTATTGGGTTTACTTTATATAGTTTTAAATATTTGGTTACATCTATAAATGCTTCATCTATTGAATATACGTGTATATCTTCTTTTGAGAAGTATTTAAGATATATTGCATATATGTTTGCTGAATATTCTATGTATTTTTTCATTCTGGGCATTGCTATTATATATTTTATTTCTTTTGGTATTTCATATATTCTACATCTGTTTTTTACTCCTAACATTTTCATTCTTGGAGATACTGCAAGACAAATTGTGCCTTTTCCTCTAGTTTTATCTGCTACTACTAAATTTGTACTGAATGGATCTAAGCCTCTTTCTACACATTCAACAGATGCATAAAAGGTTTTTAGGTCTATACATATATAATATTTTTGCATTTTTTTCACTCTCCAAAATAATATGATTTTATGTTTATTATAGCATTTGTTTTTTATTTTGTAAACATTTGTTTGTGGTTTTGGTGTAGGAAATATTTTACTTTATTGGTATATTTTTCTAAATGGTTTTATAATCACTATTTTCATAGTATAATTGTAAAAAAAATTATTAAATAATTTTATAAAATTCATTTTATTTGCACCTAAACTTTTTATAAGTTGTATCTATTAAGTGAAAAACATTTTTGAAAGGAGGAGCAATTTGGAAGAATTAATTGAAAAAATACAGCAAGGAGATGAATTAGCTTTCAAACAGCTAACTCAATCAATAGAAAATGACTTATATAGAGTAGCAAGAACTAGGTTAAAAGATGATGATGACATAAAAGATGCAATTCAAAATACCATGATGTATATTTATAGACATTCAAAAAAAATAAAAGATCGAGAATATTTTAAAACTTGGATGATTCGTATTTTAATAAATGAATGTAACAAAATTTATAATCTAAATAAAAAAAATCAAAAGTTATTTGATAAATTAGTTATTGATACTGGATTTATTTCTTATGATAATTCAATTCAGTCTACTAACGATAAAATAAATTTTGAGACTATCATTGACAAATTAAGCTATGAGGAAAGAATTGTAATTACTCTACATTTTAATAGCCAATACTCTTGTAGTCAAATTTCTAAAATTTTACATACAAATATTAATACTGTAAAAAGCAGATTAACTAGAGGAACAAATAAGTTAAAAAAATTTTATAAGGAGGTAACTTTCAATGAAAAATAATGATAAATTTGAAGAAAAAATTTATGACTATTTTAAAGAGAATAATGAAATACCACAAAAGATTACTCAATCTATTTATGAAACAAATTTAAAAAAGAATAAACATAAAATATTTAATTTTTATAATATAAGAAAAGTAGCTATTGCTGCAATTTCAATTGTAACTATTTCAAGTGGAGTAGTTTTTGCAAAGGACATTGCTCAATTTGTTAAAAGTATTTTTAAAGATAGTAGTGGTGTTGATACTGCCACACAAAATGGATATATAGAAACAATTCCTGAAACTATTCATAGCAACTCAAGCAATACTAAAACAAAAATTCAAGAAATAATTATGGATGATTATACATTGGATTTAACTATGTTTATAGAATTTGAGGATAACATTGATATAACAGGAATTGAAAGCTTTAAAATTCCTGAT
This sequence comes from uncultured Clostridia bacterium, assembly GCA_944386775.1. Lineage (GTDB taxonomy): Bacteria > Bacillota > Clostridia > TANB77 > CAG-508 > CAG-269. Next base: position 3,386 of record CALXCJ010000010.1, on the reverse strand, counting down.
TTAATAGTTACAGATGAAAATAATAATATTTTATATAGTGCTAATAATGAATCAACTAAGCAGTTTTGTGAATCAAATGGAATTTCATACCAATATGACAATGTAAAAAATATAACTACAGATACTTCTGCAAGTATATTTATATGGAATGCTGATAAAAATTATGCTACTATTCACTGTAACTTATCAGCTTCAGACAATAAGTTTCCAAAGAGTACAACATTATATATAGCTTTTAATACAATTGAAATGAAAGGAATCGACAAAGAATATACTATTACTGGAAACTGGAATAATACAGTTACTGTCCCAGAAAAATTTATCAATAGAAATTCTATAATATATAAAGTAGTTGATTGTAATAATGAAAATGTGTATTTAGATTCTATAAAAGCCGAAGTTTATGAAACAGGTATGAATTTTCAAATGAGTATGTATTGGGGAGATTATGAAACAGAACACAAAAAAATGGAAGAAATACGTAAAAAAAATGTTTTAGCAAGTCAATTAATAAATCAAGAACTATCTTACGTGGAAAATGAAAATGGAGAAAGATTTTCCCCAGCACAAAGCTCTTCATCTGATGGTGGATATAGCTTTAATACAGATGGAAAATTGCATAAATGGGAAACTTTTAACTTAACCAAATTTGATATGACTGATAAATTAAAAGTAGTATTAACTACAATTGATAATGAACAAATTATTATTAATTTAGAAAAACAATAAAATGGTTACCTTTGGTTATCTTTTTTGTAATAATATTATTAATGTTGTAAAATATTGTAAAATGTTTTACAACATTTTTTATGTGAATAATTAGCAAAAAAACTATTTGCTAATTATTCATCTTTCAAATATTTTTCCCAATCCATAAAAGCATGACCTATTCTTAATACTAATGCTTTAGAATTTTCTTCATCAACTATATAAAACACTACATAATTTCTCACATTAATCTTTCTAATATTTTTATGTCCTGTTAAATCTTCATTTAAAATGGACATACTACCAGCTATATTTTCTAAATCTTTCAATCCCTGTTTAAACAAGATTTTGTATTTATCTGCTATAATATCTCCTGCCAAACTAAATCGTAAATATGAAATAATATTTTCTAGATCTTGCTTAGCAGTTTCAGAAATCTTAACTATATATTTTTTCATAATATTACTCCATTTCTTTATATATTATCAATTTCAGCAAAAGTTTCCTCTAAAGAAAACACCTTGTTTTCTTTTATATCATCTAATCCTTTCTGTAATTTCTCTTTTAAATCTTTTTTACTCTTGATTGTTACAGTGTCTGGAGCTTCTTTATCTATATATGATAGTTTTAAATATTCTATAAAATTAATAACTTGATTTGTAAGCTCCTCTGGCAGTGTTTCAATTTCATTATATAATTTTTGTTTTTCTATAGACATATTCATTACCTCCATAAATAAATTTATATTACTATTATACCATTTTTTCTTTTTAAAATCTATCAATTTAAAATTATTGACATCAATTTAAAATTAAACTCTTAACTTAAATGTTTTTGGTGCATATTTATAAGCTAAAAACAATGAAATCAAACAATACGCAATGCAAAAAACTATTGTTGCAATACCAAAAGAAAATATAGGCATTTGAATTTGTATCATATACCAACATACTATATAAGTTAAACCTTGAACGACTTTATATGTACTACTTTTCATTTCTGTACTTACATTATAAGGTTGTAATAAATAATACATTACCAAATAATGAACTGAAAAGAATATGCTCATTGCTATAATTGATACAAATAAAATTGCGTAATTTATTGGATTATCTGTTCCTCCAGATAAGTACAATAATAATGCTAACCCTCCACCAATTAATACTGCTGGTAATAGGTTAATTGTAATTAATGTTTTTAATCTTTCTTTAAATATTCCTAAAATAACCTTTGGTGTTCTATAAATCCTATATGTTAGCATACTATGGTCACAGTTCATAAACATTGCTGTAGTAACACTAGAACTTCTATTTATACAATACATTATAAATACAAAGTATGGTAAATATACCAATAATATTTCATTTGTTTTTACTTTAAAATTGTTATTCATTTGAATACCAATAATCATTGCTATTATAATTAGCAATATAACTATTGATTGTTTCTTTACTGCTGTTGTTAGTATCTTTTTATGTCTTTTTACAAATAAATCGTGAAAATATGCAAATCCTGATTTATTGCTTGTGTAATTTTTATCTAATTCTATTTGTTTTAGACTTGTATCTTTCATAGCTTGCATGCCAGTTGCTTTTTCTTGCACATATACATTAGATCTTGTTAATATTTGTTTATACATTCTTCTATAATCTTTGAAATTATGTATTTTTACTAAACTTACAATTCCTAATATTATTGCAATAATAAATATGTATAGGAATATAGTTTGGTTTACTGTAATATTAATTGCAGGCAATCCATAAGCAAGGAGTAAACATATTCCTACAAGTCCCCAACCGAATTTGTTTAGTAAGTTCTCATTTGATGCCTTATTTGTTTTCTTAAATTTGTATAGACTATAATTCATAACAATTAATTTTATTGATAATACAAAAAATGGAATTGCTATTTGAACCCATAGAGGTACTCCTGCTATCATACCAAAAAGAATTGTAAATGGTAAAAATCCAACAACTAATTTTATTAATTGGTAATAGTAATTAGACAATCCATATTCTCTAGCATTTATATTCATTAGTATTATTGCGTAATACTTGTCTTTTGTAGGATTAAGCATATAAGTATTTAAAACTCCTCCTGCAATGGTTAAAAATACAATTAAATGTATAAATATATCTGCTCCATTTCCATGGTACCAAGATAATGGTCCAAATATCATTAATGCAATATATATAATTTTACCAATAAAAATATTTATTATCTCCAAAAGAATACTAATAATACCTGCAAATATTTTTAGTCCTTTACTTTTGTATAAACTATTTGGTAATATTCTTTTTATTAATGGTAATTGTTTTAGAGAGTAAATAATACTGTTTGCTTTATATGTATTTTGTAATTTAAAGGAAGTTATAAATGTTTTTAGCATTTTAGTTTTCCTCCTTTAGTGCTTCTAATATTTTGTTTTTTAGATGTTCATTATCTATGTTGTTTTTGTCTATTTCTTCTAAAATTCCCTTATTTAAGATAACTATTTCATCACATAAATCTAACGCAAGTTCCATTATATGAGTAGAGAAAATAATAATATGATCTTTTTTTATTTCTCTTAACATTTGTTTCATTTCTTCTGCAACTACCACATCAAAAGATGTTAAAGGTTCATCTAATAATAAAACATTTGGATTTGCAATTATATTTACAAGCATTTGCATTTT
>CALXCJ010000009.1 GCA_944386775.1 uncultured Clostridia bacterium | reverse complement strand
CATGGTTAATTGTGCAATTTAGTTATATAGAATAAATTTTTATATAATTTTGTTTCACATCATTGACACAACAACAAAATTTTTTTTGTGAATTTTAAAAATTCATTGATTAAAAAAAAGGAAAATGATATAATAAGGTCGAAAAAAGGGGGAATTTTTATGAATTTAAAAAACAAATTTTTTCTAATTATTTTTATACTTTTTATAGGATTTATTTTATGGAGTAATCAATCACATGCTTCTAATACAAATACAAATGATTATTCAATTGATATACCAAGTACTTATGAGGTTACAATAACATCAAATACATTAGAAGCAGAAAGTTATGATGGACAAAATATGATTATGATTCAAAGTACAAATGGGGTTGGAGGATACCCTATTTCACAAAGTTATATTGACTTAATGATACAATCTTTTCAAGATACTTTAGGAGGAAATTTTACTTTAATTGAAAGTAAGCTAATTGAACAGAGTGGTTGCAAGGGAATGGATTTAAAATATTGTCAAATAGAAAGCAATATATACATCTATGTAAATTTATATCAATTTATTTCTGATAATAATTCATATATGGTTATGATTATGTCATTAAACAAAAGTTATTTAACATCCTCAGAAAAGAATAGTATTATAAATTCTTTTAGAATTAAAGATACAGTAAATTCTTCAATTGGAATACCTTTTTCAGATGTTCCAAGTAATTCATGGTATTATAATGCAGTAAAATACACATATGAAAAAAATATGATAAAGGGAACTAATGAATATACCTTTTCACCTGATGAAAAATTAACAAGAGCAATGCTAGTTACAATTCTGCACAGAATGGAAGGTTCACCTTATGTTGCAGGAACAAGTAAGTTTCCAGATGTAAAAGACACAAATGAGTACTATTATGTAGCAGTGAAATGGGCTGCTAAAAATAATATAGTAAGTGGATATAATAATGGAAACTTTGGACCAAATGATCCAATTACAAGAGAGCAACTTGCAGTAATACTAAATAAATATTGTAGATATAAAGGAAAGTATAAAGCAAAAGTAGGAGATTTAACAAAATTCAAAGATGGAGATAAAGTTTCAAGTAATGCAATCTGGGAAATGAGATGGGCTGTAGGTTCAGGTGTAATTACAGGAACAGGACAAAATACATTAAATCCTCAAGGTACAGCAACACGTGCAGAGGTTGCAGCTATGCTTCATAAATATAGCATTAATATCAAATAGAGCAATTATGAATAAAGCTTTTTAGTAATTCTTATACGAATTTAGTATATTAGAAAATTACAATATTTTATTTTGGTAATAGAAAGGGGAAAATATGAAAAAAAGTAAAATTAAGAAAAGTATTTTAATCTTTATATTAGCATTTATTACTCTAATAATATGCAATATAAATAAAAGTAAAGCTGCAACATCAGGAGACTATGAATATGAAGTAAAAACAGATGGAACAATAACAATTACAAAATATACAAAAACAGAAGCGGTAACAACTTTAAATATACCATCAACAATCGCAGGAAAAAAAGTAACAGAACTAGGAAGACAATCATTCATGAGTGCAAAAGCAGACACAATAGTAATACCAAGTACAGTAACAACTATACAATATGGAACATTTTCATATTCAACTGTAAAAACAATGACAATACCAAGTTCTGTAACAAAAATGGAAACAGCACTATTTTCAGGTGCAGAAAATTTACAAACAGCAAATATAGCTGCAAACATAGATATGCTACCAAATGCAACATTTATGGGTTGTAGTAATTTAACCAAAATTACTCTTAATTCAAAGATTAAAAAATTAGACTTACAAGCATTAGTAAATTGTAAAGCATTAACAGACTTATCTTTCTTAAATGGAGTTGAAGAAATAGGTCAACAATGTTTTATGTATTGCACATCATTAAAAAATGTAGTAATTCCATCAAGTGTTAAACTAATAGATCTAAATGCATTTGATGCAAATGTAAAATTAGATTTATCAAAAACCAGACTTATTAAATTTGGTACAGATTCTTATTACTATTATGCAGTAGCAACTGAAATAACAAAAGAAGGAACAAAAAATTATGATTATGCCTATAAAGTATTAGAATTATTAAATAAAGAAAGAATAGCAAATGGCGTAGAGCCATTAACAATGGATAAAGAATTATTAGAATCTGCAATGACAAGAGCAGTAGAACTAAGTGTTAAATTTAGCCATGATAGACCAACAGGATTATCTGCCTTTTCAATTACATCTAAAATGGATGGAGAAAATATAGCAATGCCATATAGAACTCCAGAAGATGTTATGGAAGCTTGGATGTTTTCTTCTGGACACAAAGCAAATATGTTAGGATCAGGATATAAAAGCATAGGAATAGGATGTTTTGTGGTAAATGGAAATGTGTATTGGGTTCAATGTTTTGGAACAGGTGAGGCAGAGCAAGTAACAAAACCTAGTAATAAAACAGGGCAATATTCAATATATGTTGGAGATGAATATATAAAATTAACCACAAATCCAGAAAATAAAAGATTAAAACCAAGTGAAAAAGCAACAATTACAATATACAATAATGGAGCAAAATGTAACTCAAGTTGTGCAAGTTATGTAAGTAGTGATAATTCAATTGTAACAGTAGATAAATCTGGAAACATACAAGGTAAAAAATGTGGAGTAGCAACAATAACAGTAAAATTGGGACCAGATACAAAAAATATAGTAGTATATGTAACACCATTTACAGATGTAGACAAATCCACTTGGTATGCAAATGCAGTAAACTACTGCTATAACAACAACATAATTGCAGGAACATCAGACACAACATTCTCACCAGAAATGAACTTAACACGTGGAATGCTAGTAACAATCTTGCACAGAATGGAAGGAGCACCATATGTTGCAGGGACAAGTAAGTTCCCAGATGTGCAAAACACAAACGAATATTACTATGTAGCAATAAAATGGGCTGCAAAAAATAATATCGTAAGTGGATATAACACAGGATATTTTGGACCAGAAGACCCAATTACAAGAGAGCAACTTGCAGTAATACTAAATAAATATTGTAGATATAAAGGAAAGTATGAAGCAAAAATAGGAGATTTAACAAAATTTAAAGATGGAGAAAAGGTCTCAAGTTTCGCAATCTGGGAAATGAGATGGGCAGTAGGTTCTGGTGTAATCACGGGAACAGGACAAAATACATTAAACCCACAAGGAAAAGTCTCAAGAGCACAAGCAGCAGCAATGCTACACAAATATAGTATAAACATAAAATAAGAAAAATGGTTAATCGTGACCAGGTCACAATTAGCCATTTTTTTGCTACTATTTTAAAACATGTCCCAAACCTAAGACCTGTCCCAAATTAACCAAAAATGGTAACTCGGGACCTGTCCCAAAATGACCAAAAATGGTAACAAGGAGTCTGAATGACCAAAATGAATTTGTAAAAAAACATAAAAAATGTTGAAATATTTTATTTAATGATATAAAATGTTAAAGACAAAATTTTAATAAAGAAAGAGGAAATGTTATGAAGAAAAAATATATTATAAGCTTTTTATTTGTACTTGCAATGATACTATTTTCAGGAAAAGTTTTTGGCTTTACTGTAGTAATAGACCCAGGTCATGGAGGTGGTGAGTCAGGAGCAATAGCACAAGGAGGAGAACTTGAAAAAGACCTAAATTTAAAAATTGCAAGATATTTACGTGATTACTTATCAGATTATGATGTAACAGTATATATGACACATAATGGATTTTCAGGAGGAGAATTAGAAATTTTTGATAGAGCAATTTTTGCAAGAGAGAAAAATGCAGATTTAGTATTAAGTATACATTTAAATAGTACTGAAACTGGAACTGCAAATGGTGCAGAGGTTTGGGTAACAGCTAACACTTCTTTAGATAAATACAACAAGAACATGACAGCTTTTGGCAATAAAGTACTAGGCAATTTAGGAAGTTTAGGAATAGCAAATAGAGGAGTAAAAACTAGATTAAGAAGTGATTCAACTGATGTTTACTCAGATGGAACTAGAGCAGATTATTATGGAATAATATGTTATTCTATGAGAGGTTGTAAAATAGATTATGGGGTAATCTCACCTGCAGGAGCAGTACCAGCAAAAGTAGAAGCTGGAGAAGGTGTACCTGCTGCAATAATTGAGCATTGCTTTTTGAAAGGAACAGATTATAAATTTATAGATTCTGATGCAGACCTAAAAAAACTTGCTGAAGCTGATGGAAAAGCAGTTGTAGATCAATTTGGATTAAAAAAGAAAAAGCAAAAAGGAAACACACCATTTAATGATATATATTTAGATGACTGGTATCATGATGCTGTAAAATATACATATGAGCATAATCTAATTAAAGGATATAATCAAACAACATTTGCACCAGAAGATAATTTAACAAGAGGTATGTTAGTTACAATTCTTCATAGAATGGAAGGGGAGCCTTATGTTCCAGGTGTAAGTAAATTCCCAGATGTGCAAGACACAGAAGAATATTATTATGTAGCAGTAAAATGGGCAACTCAAAATGGAATAATACATGGCTATAACAATGGAAACTTTGGACCAGAAGACCCAATTACAAGAGAGCAACTTGCAGTAATGCTTGCACACTATACACAATATAAAGGAAAATATGAAAAGCAAACAGCAAATTTAAATAGTTTTAAAGATGCAAATAAAATATCAAGTAATGCAATAGAGCAAATAACATGGGCAGTAGGAGTAAGAGTATTAGAAGGAAATAGCAGTAAATATTTAAATCCACAAGGAAATGCAACACGTGCAGATGTAGCAGCTATGCTTTATAAATACTGTACTAGAGTAAAATAACAAATTACTATTATATAAAAATAAATTGATATTTAGAATAAAAATTTAAATTATTTATTATAAATTTATAATAAATAATTTAAATTTAATATATAATATAAAATTACAATAAAATAATTTGGATTTAAGGAGTATACAATGGAAAAATATGATTACCTAATTGTAGGCTCAGGCCTATATGGAGCAATATTTGCATATGAAGCCAAAAAAAGAGGAAAAAAAGTACTAGTCATAGAAAAAAGAAATCACATAGGAGGAAATATATACACAGAACAAATAGAAGGAATAAATGTACACAAATATGGAGCACATATATTCCACACAAGCAACAAAAAAGTATGGGACTATATAAACCAATTTGCAGAATTTAATAGATACACAAATTCACCTGTTGCAAGATACAAAAACGAATTATACAATATGCCATTTAATATGAACACATTCCACGAACTTTGGGGAGTAATAACACCAAAAGATGCCAAACAAAAAATAGAAGAAGAAAAACAAGAAGCAAATATAAAAGTACCACAAAACTTAGAAGAACAAGCAATAAGTTTAGTAGGTAAAACAATATATGAAAAACTAGTAAAAGGATACACAGAAAAACAATGGGGCAAAAAAGCAACAGAACTTCCAAGTTTTATAATAAAAAGATTGCCAGTTAGGTTTACATATGACAATAATTACTTTAATGATAAATACCAAGGAATCCCAATAGGTGGATATACAAAAATAATTGAAAAAATGTTAGATGGAATAGAAGTAAACTTAAATTATGACTTTTTTGAACATAGAAAAAAAATAGAAAATATTGCAGAAAAAATAATATTTACAGGACCAATAGATAAATATTATGATTATAAATATGGACAGCTAGAATATAGAAGTCTAAGATTTGAAACAGAAATTTTAGATGAAGAAAACTATCAAGGAAATGCAGTTGTAAATTATACTGAATTTGATGTACCTTATACTAGAATTATAGAACACAAACACTTTGAATTTGATACTGAAAGTAAGAAAACAGTTATTACAAAAGAATATCCAGATAAATGGGAGAAAGGAAAAGATGAATATTACCCTATTAATGATGAAAAAAATAATAATTTATATGAAAAATACAAAGCTTTAGCAAATACTGATAAAAAAGTGGTATTTGGAGGAAGACTTGGTGAATATAAATATTATGATATGGATAAGGTGATTGAGAAAGCATTACAAAAGGTAGATGAAGAACTTTGCTAATATAGCAAATGTGATTAGATAACAAATAAACAAGCTTAAAAAATTAAGAAAGGTTTATAGGTATCCTAAAAACCTAAATATAAAATACGAGGGAATAAATAGTACGTGAGAAACAATAAGAAGAGGGTTGTAATCTTAGTTATTAGTTTAATAATATGTATAGTAATTCTTGGAGCTACAGCGATTGAAGTTAACTATAATCAGAGTACTAAATTGCATAGTAATGTTGAAGATCCGAATAATGACAAGCTAATTGAAGAATTAGAGGCAGACTATTTTGAAGATTTATATTCAGAAGTACCAGATGAAGAAGATGATTTTAATTATGATGATGACGATGACGATGATGATAATAATCAAAATAATACAGAAGACACAAGTAGTTCAATTGCGGAAAATAATGATGAAAATAATAATTATGAGGGAACAAACAACAATAATTTTGGAGAAAATCCTAATAACAATTATGAAGGAAATCCGAATAATAACTTAAATTATCCAAACCAAGAAGATATTAACACGAATTTTTATGCCATAGGTCAAGAACAAGAATCTTTTTCAGAAATAGATGAACAAATTATAGAGCCACATATAGATGAGGAAACAGGTGCTAAATATATAACATATGAAGATTTTGGGGCAAAAACTGATGAGGGTTATGATAATTATCCAAACTTTAAGGCAGCACATGATTATGCAAATAAATATGGATATGAGGTAAGGGCAACACAAGATACTTATCATATATATAAACTAGATGAATTGCAACCAATACTGATACAAACTTCTACAGATTGGGGAAATGCTGAGATTTTTATTCACGATGAAGACATAGAAAATTTGGAGACAAGAAAATATTCAATATTTTATATAAACTATAATGCAACAACTATAACCATAAAAGATAAAGAAATATTAGAAGAAATACAATTAAATAGGCAAACTACCAAAATACCAGAATTAGAAGGATATGGCTCTAGATTATGTATTGTATATAATGAAAATAAAAGGCAGTTTATTAGAGATGGTGCTAATGCTAATTCTGGAAACATACAACAAGATATTTTTAGAATAGACAATGATGGAAATATACTAAATGATATACAATGGGATTTTGATGAAATTACATCAATAAAAATGCTTCCAATATCTGACGAAATTATCACAATAAAAAACGCTAATTTTATAACTATATTACCAGAAGATGATAAAGAATATAATAATGAATACTTTCGAAGGAATATAAGATGCTATAGAAGTAATACTATAATAGACAATATTAATCATACTGTAAGTAATAAAGATATTGTAGGAGGATCGTACTATGGATTTTTAAGAATATCTAATGCATGTGAAGTAAGTATAACTAATTGCGAATTATACAGTCATAAATATAAGACATTTTCTACTTATGACTTAGTATTAGAATATAACACCAATGTATTAATAAAAAATGTAGTGTCAAATGATATCTATGAAAATAATAGATGGGGAATTACAGGAACGAATTACATAAAAGATGTAACATATGAAAATTGCGTATTAAATAGAATTGATGCACATTGTGGAGCACACAATTTGAATATTTATAATTGTGAGGTTGGAGTAAAAGGTATTATTCTTGTAGGAAGTGGAGAATTAAACATTAAAAATACCTCGGCAGTTTCAGACACAGGATTTGTTATTTTGCGTTCGGATTATGGAAGTACTTGGAATGGAAACATCAATATAGAGAATTGCACATATAATCCAACCATTGCAGAAACCATAGTTGCATTTGGAATATATTATGAGCAAGATACTGATGTACATGATTTTGGCTATGATTTATACTTACCTAATTTAAACATTAATGGTATAAAAATTAATGAAGTAGACAATAGCAAAAGAAAAAATGAGCTATATATGTATTATTGCGAAGAATATATTAATGATGTAAATAATGAAAAATTAATGGCTACATACAATTTACCAGATAAAGCATATATATATAATTATAATATGTCATTACTTAGAACAATGAAAGCATTTTATAGTGACAAAAATTTGGCTACAGAAGTTATTATAGATAATTCAGATAACTATAGTATAGATAATAATATGATATTAAATATAAATGCAGGAATGACTTTAGAACAGTTAAAGCAAGATTTAAATTTAGGAATAGAGTACGAAGTAACAAGGCAAGGAGAAATATTACAAGAAGGAGAAATAATAGCAACAAGTGATACTATTGTTTGTGAAAATGATGAGAATTATTTACTAATTGTAAAGGGGGATTTAAATTCTGATGGATTAGTTAATCTTATTGATTTGGCTAAAATGAAAAGATATATTGTTGGATTGGACACATTAGAAGAAGAATATTTGAAGGCTGCTGATATTAATTTGGATAATGGTGATATAAATTTAATAGATTTAATTGCTATTAAGAATATAATAGCAGAAATTATATAAAAATGGTTCGATTGCAAATCTAGTTTATGATAAACAAATTAGTAAATAAATAAGTTACCACATACATTTACTAAATAAAAAAATAGTTACAACAAGGAATTTTATATAAAAAATCGCTGACTTTTTACAGATTAACATAAGACAAAAAATAGAAATATACAAAGCATAAAAAAATAAAAATTATTTTAAAAATTCATAGACAATATAGAATATAATGTGGTATAATTAACAAGAATGTAAAAAAAGTGTCATTTTTCGACACTTGATTAATAAAAACTAATGTGATAAATTAAACATAAAAGTTTTAAAAGGGGGAGACTTTATGTATCATATAATTAAAAGAATATTAGATTGTATATTAGCTATTATCATTTTAGTAATTTTTGCTATTCCAATGTTAATTATAGCAATCGCCATTAAAATTGAAGATGGTGGACCTATTATTTATAAATCTAAAAGAATTGGCAAAAAATTAAAAAAATTTAATGTCTACAAATTTAGGTCAATGAAAATTGAAAGAGAAGAATTAAAAAGTAATTTATCTCACGAGCAAATGGTGACTAAAGTAGGAAAATTCATAAGAAAGACAAGTTTAGATGAATTGCCGCAATTATTTAATATCTTAAAAGGTGAAATGAGTTTTATAGGACCAAGACCTTGGATTCCAGAATACTATGAGTGGTTTACTGATGAACAAAAGAAAAGAGCAGATGTCTTGCCAGGAATTTCTGGTTTAGCACAAGTAAAAGGAAGAAATGGCATAAACATATTTAGAAAAATCGATTATGATTTAATATATGTACATAATATTAGTTTTAAATTTGATTTAAAAATAATATTGGAAACAATAAAAACTGTTTTTTCAAAAGCAGATGCAGAAATATCTGAAGTAGGTATTAAGCAAGAAATAAATGAATTAAAAATTCAAAAGCAAAACAATAAAGTTTATAAAGAAGTAGGATAGGGGGAAATAAAATGAAATATGCATTAATAGGGTGTGGAAGAATATCACCAAATCACTTAGCAGCAGCAATAAAAAATAACCTAGAAATTGTGGCTGTTTGTGATATTATACCAGAACATATGGAGAATTTATTAAGTAAATTTGAAATTGATAATTCAAACATAAAAAGATATACAGATTATAAGGAAATGCTAAAAAAAGAACAGCCTCAATTAGTTGCAATTGCAACTGAAAGCGGAAAGCATGCAGAAATTGCAATAAATTGTTTAGAATTAGGAGCAAATGTCATTATAGAAAAACCAATTGCTTTATCTTTGGAAGATGCTGACAAAATAATAAACAAGGCAAAAGAAAGAAATCTTGTAGTATGTGCAAATCATCAAAACAGATTTAATAAGTCAATTCAAAAAATAAGACAAGCAGTAGAAGAAGGAAAATTTGGCAAAATTATGTATGGAACAGCACATATAAGGTGGAATAGAGGCAAAAGCTATTATGAGCAAGCTCCTTGGAGAGGAACTTGGGAACAAGATGGCGGAGCACTAATGAATCAATGCATACACAATATTGATTTATTAAGATGGATGCTTGGAGACGAAATAGAAGAAGTATGTGCTTATACAGATAACTTAAATCATCCATATATTCAAGCTGAAGATTTAGGTTTAGCAATAATTAAATTTAAAAATGGTGTATATGGAATGATAGAAGGAACAACAGATATATATCCTAGTAATTTAGAAGAAACATTATATATATTCGGAAAGACAGGAACTGCAAAAGCTGGAGGAAAATCTGTTAATATGTTAGAAGAATGGAAATTTGAAAATGAATTAGAAAATGAAGAAAAAATAAAAGAAGAAAATAGTGAAGTGCCAGAGAATATATATGGTTTTGGGCATAATCCACTATATAAAGATGTGATTACAGCAATTGAAACAAATAGAAAACCATTAGTAGATGGTGAAGCAGGAAGAAGAGCTTTAGAATTAGTATTGGCAATTTATAAATCTGCAGCAGAAGGAAAACCAGTTAAATTACCTTTAGATAAATGCTCTACAATGGATTTTTATGGAAGATTTGATAAATAAACAGGAAGAAGGAAAAAAGAAATGGAATTTATAGATTTAAAAACACAATATAAAAAATTAGAAAATCAAATACAAGAAAATATTAATAAAGTTTTAATAGATGGTAATTATATATTAGGTGAAGAAGTAAAAGAACTAGAAAAAGAATTAGCAGAATATGTTGGAGTAAAATATTGTGCAACATGTTCAAATGGTACAGATGCTTTAACAATAGCATTAATGGCCATAGAAGTAGGCAAAAATGATGCGGTTTTTGTTCCAACATTTACTTTTTATTCTACTGCAGAAGTAGTATCTTTACGTGGTGCTACACCTATTTTTATCGATTCATATGAAGATTACTTTAATATGGATGCAGAAAAATTGGAAAACACTATACAAAAGGTTATTAAGGAAGGAAAGCTAAATCCGAAAGCAATTATTGCAGTTGATCTATTTGGACAACCTGCAAATTATGATAAAATAAAGCAAATAGCAAAAAAATATAATTTATTTTTAATAGAAGATGGAGCACAAGGATTTGGAGGTAGTATAAGAAATAAAAAAGCTTGTTCATTTGGTGACATAGCTACCACATCTTTTTTCCCTGCAAAACCATTAGGATGTTATGGCGATGGAGGAGCAGTTTTTACTGATAATGAAGAATTATATAAATTGATTTTGTCAATTCGAGTACACGGAAAAGGAAGCTTTAAATATGATAATGTAAGACTAGGATTAAATTCTAGATTAGATACAATACAGGCAGCAGTTTTATTGCCAAAATTAAAAGCATTTAAAGAATATGAACTAGATAATAGAAATAAATTCGCAAATTTATATAAAGAAAAACTTCAAGATTATGTAAAAGTACCTAAGGTACCAGAGGGATATATTAGTAGTTGGGCACAATACACTATTTTATTAAACAATCAAGAAGAAAGAAATTACGTACAAACAAAAATGAAAGAAAAGGGAATACCAACAATGGTATATTATCCAAAACCATTACATAAGCAAACTGTATATAAAGATTATAATTACAATGTTGAAGACTTAAAAATTTCTGAAAACCTATCTGAAAGAGTGTTAAGTTTACCAATGCACCCATATCTTTCAGAAGAAATAGTAAATACTATTTGCAATAATTTAATAGAAACAATTAAGGAGTATAGAAATGAACAATAAAAATGAATATTTTGTACATCCATCTAGTTATGTAGATGAACCTTTTTCAATAGGAGAAAATACGAAAATATGGCATTTTTCACATATTATGGCTAATAGCAAAATAGGTAAAAATTGCAATATAGGACAAAATGTAGTAATATCTCCAGATGTAATTATAGGAAATAATGTAAAAATACAAAATAATGTATCAGTATATACAGGAGTTATATGTGAAGACGATGTATTTTTAGGACCATCTTGTGTATTCACAAATGTCGTTAACCCAAGAAGTTTTATTAGCAGAAAAAATGAATATAGAAAAACAGTAATACATAAAGGTGCTACAATAGGTGCAAATGCAACAATTGTATGTGGACATGATATTGGTAAATATGCATTTATTGGAGCAGGAAGTGTAGTAACTAAAAATGTACCAGATTATGCACTAATGGTTGGAAATCCAGCTAGATTATTATATTATGTATGTGAGTGTTCACAAAAAATGATTTTTAAAAATGGTATATTCAAATGCCCAGTATGTGGAAAAGAATATATATATGAGGACAATATTGTAAAGGAGAGAATATAAATGAAAGAAGAATTATTAAAGAAAATTGAAAATAGAGAAATAGTAGTAGGGGTAGTAGGTTTAGGATATGTTGGTCTACCTTTAGCAGTAGAAAAAGCAAAAGCAGGATTTAAAACAATAGGATTTGATGTACAAGAAGAAAAAGTAAAACTTGTAAATGAAGGACACAACTATATTGGAGATGTAGTAGATAAAGATTTAAAAGAAATTGTAGAAAAGGGAATGCTAAGAGCAACAACAGATTTTACATTTATAAAAGATGTTGATTTTATAGCAATATGTGTGCCAACACCTTTAGATGAACATCAACAACCAGATATTAGTTATGTACAAAGCAGTGCAACAGCCATATCTAAGCATTTAAAGAAAAATACTATGGTAGTGCTAGAGTCAACTACATATCCAGGAACAACAGAAGAACTAATTAAACCAATATTAGAAGAAGGATCTGGACTAAAATGTGGAGAAGATTTTTATTTAGGATTTTCACCAGAAAGAGTAGATCCAGGAAATTTATTATATAAAACTAAAAACACTCCAAAAGTTGTTGGAGCAATTGGTAAAGATGCTACAGAAGTAATAGCAACAATGTATAGAGCAGTACTTGGAGCTGATATTTATGAAGTTTCATCACCAGCTGTTGCAGAAATGGAGAAAATATTAGAAAATACATATAGAAATATAAATATAGGTTTAGTAAATGAATTAACAATGCTATGTAACAAAATGGGAATTAGCATGTGGGAAGTAGTAGATGCTGCAAAAACAAAACCATATGGATTCCAAGCATTTTATCCAGGACCAGGATTAGGTGGACATTGTATACCATTAGATCCTTATTACTTAGATTGGAAAGCAAGAGAATATGGTTTCCATACATCTATGATTGAAGCTTCTGGAATGATAAATGATAGAATGCCAGAATATTGTGTTGAAAGAGCAGAAAAAATCCTTGGAAAATTCTATAAATCATTAAATCATTCAAAAATTTTAGTATTAGGTGTTGCATATAAAAATGATATAGATGACTATAGAGAAAGCCCAGCTTTAAGAGTAATAGAAGTATTACAAAAAGAAGGAGCATTTGTTGATTTTTATGATCCTTGGATTCCTGAATATAAATATAAAGGAGAAAAACATAAAGGAATTGAAAAAATAGATGAATCAATCATACAAGGATATGACTTAGTAATCATAACAGCTGCACATAGCAATTTTGATTATGAAATGATTCAAACAAATGCTAAATTTGTGTTTGATACAAGAAATGCAATGAAAAATATAAAAAATAGAGAAAATATAGAACTTTTATAAAAGGTGAAAAAATGAATAAAACTATATATATGATTTTAACAAATGGATTTGATCCAGATATAAGAGTATTAAAGGAAGCAAAATATATTTCAACATTAGGTTATAATATTGAAATAATTTGTTGGGACAGAAAAAATAAATATAATAACAATGTAGAGGAAGTAGAAAACATAAAAATAAGAAGGTTTTCTATTCCTTCTGTTCCTGGAACAGGTTTTAAGCAAATAATTCCTTTTTTTAAATTTATCCATAAAACAAAAAAATATTTAAAAGATAAAGATGTCCAATTTTTACATTGCCATGATTTAGATGGTTTGATAGTAGGATATATTAGTACATTATTCAAAAAAGAAAAAAAATTAATTTTCGATATGCATGAAATGTATCAACACTATAAATTCGGAAAGTTTAAAAGTATTTTTTCATTTTTAGTAAAGAAAAGTACCTATATAATATATGTAAATGACGAGCAAATAAAAGATATGCAAGAAAAAGAAAACTTAATATATTTGCCAAATTATCCTGTAAAAGCAAATTATACACCAATAGAAAAAACAACTAACAACTCACAAATTAGATTAAATTATATAGGATTTTTAAGAGACCAAAAATCTATAGATACATTAATAAAATTTGGAAAAGAAAATAATAATGTTACAATTGGGTTATATGGAACAGGGGTTTTATATGAAAAATTAAAGGATCAAAAACTAAAAAATTGTAAAATCTATGGAGAATTTAATGGGGAAAAAGACATTGGTAAAATATATCAAAATACAGATATATTATATTGTGTTTATAATCCTGAAATAAAAAATTGGAGAACATGTTATCCTGTTAAATTATATGAAGCGATTATAACTTGTACACCTGTGATTGTTTCAGAAGGAACAAAAGCAGGAGAATTAATTAAAGAAAAACAAATTGGCGAATGTATTAAATTTGAAGATATAGAATCATTAAAAACAGCAGTAGATAAGATAAGCCAAAATTATGAAAAGTATGTAGAAAAATTAGCATTAATTTCAAATGATTATTTATGGGAAGAAGTAAATAAAAATTTGGATAAAATTTATAAAGTCTAAAAGGAGATAATATGAAAAAGATTGTTACAGTGATTGGTGCTAGACCTCAATTTATAAAGGCATCTATGTTATCAAAAGAAATAAAAAAATATCAAAATGAACTAGAAGAAATAATTGTAAATACAGATCAACATTATGATAAAAATATGTCAGATATATTTTTTGAACAATTGCAAATACCAAAACCAAAATATAATTTAGGGATAGGCTCTGGAACGCATGGTGAACAAACAGGAAAAATGTTAATGAAAATAGAAGAAGTTTTAATAAAAGAAAAACCAGATTATGTATTAGTATATGGAGATACTAATTCAACACTTGCAGGAGCATTAGCAGCATCTAAATTACTTATACCAGTTATACATGTAGAAGCAGGATTAAGGTCATATAATAAAAATATGCCAGAGGAACAAAACAGAATATTAACAGACCATATATCAAAAATATTAATTTGTCCAACTGATACAGCAGTAGAAAACTTAAAAAAAGAAAATATAACTGAAAATGTATATAATTTAGGTGATATAATGTGTGATTCTGTTATATATTATTCAAAAATAGCGGACAAAACCATTGTTTTAAAAGACAATATTAAAAGTTTATATGGAAAAAATATTGATATAAATAAATGGTACTTAACTACAATTCATAGAGCAGAAAATACAGCAGACAGTAAAAAATTGCAAACCATCTTATCAGTTTTAGAAGAATTAGATGAAAAAGTGATTTTCCCAGTTCATCCAAGAATAAGAAAATTTGTAGATGAATTAAATGAAAAAAATAACTATAATAATATATTATTTATAGAACCAGTAGATTATATGACAATGTTATATTTAACTAAAAATGCTAAAAAAATTGTAACAGATTCTGGAGGATTACAAAAAGAAGCATATATTTTAGATGTACCTTGCATTACAGTAAGAGATCAAACAGAATGGGTAGAAACACTAGAAAATGGCTATAATGTATTAGCTAAGCCAGATTATTTTGAATTAAAACAAAAAATAGAAAATGCACAGATAAATAAAAAATTTGAAAAGAAACATTACTATGGAGATGGAAAAACTGCAGAAAAAATAGTAAAAGTATTAAGAGAGGAATAAAATGAATAAAACAATTATTATTATAACACATGTTACTTTTGACAATTCACCATATTGTAGCTATGTACATAGCCATGCAAAAGCTTTAGCAAGTTTAGGCTATCATGTTATTGTTCTTGCAATTGTAAAATGGATTCCATTTTTATCACATTTTCAAAAATATAAACAAAGATTTATGAAAAATCTAAAGCAGAAGAAAACTCAAATAGATAATGTAGATATTATTTATAAAAAAACTTTTTCTATTTCAAACTTATTTTACAATTCCAGAATTAATTTCAATGGTATTTTTGCATTTAATGCATTAAAAAGAATTGTAGGAAATATTGTAAAAAATGAAAATGTTATATTAATTGATGCACATACATTTAAAGTTGAAGGATATGTTGCTAAAAAATTAAAAGAAAAATTTAAAATCACTACTTTTGTAACTATGCATGGGACAAGTTTTATAAAGAATTTAAAAAGCGAAAATGGAAAAAAACAGATAAAACAAGTATGTAATACAGTTGATAAAGTAATATGTGTAAGTGATAAATTACAAAAATATTTGCATGACTTAGAAATATATAATACTAATGTCATTTATAATGGATTAGAACAATTTGAAGTAAAAGAAAGAGCTAAGAAAAAACATTCTATAATAACTGTGGCAAGTTTAATTCCTAGAAAAAATATTGACTTGATAATAAAAGCTATTGGAAAATTGAAGGATGTTTATCAAGATATAACATTAACAATTGTAGGAGAAGGAAAAGAAAAAATAAACTTAGAAAAGCTTATTGAAGAATTTGATGTAGAAAAAAATGTAAAATTTTTAGGTCAAATAAGTAATGAAAAAGTACAAGAGTATATGAGTGAAAGTTATATTTTTTTATTGCCAAGTATAAATGAAGGTTTTGGAATAGTATATCCAGAAGCTATGAAGAATGGTTGTATAACTATAGGTACAAAGAACGAGGGAATAGACGGTTTTATAAAAAATGGAGAAAATGGATTTTTAATAGATCCAAGTGTAGATAGTATAATAGAAATTATCAATAAAATATTTAATGAAGAATACGATGTAAATGCTATAAAAGAAAAAGGAAAGAATGATGTTAAGGGATTAACTTGGAATAATAATGCAAGTAATTACATTAAAAACATAAATTAGGAAAGGTTTTGCAGGATATGAAAGATATGAAGATAAACATAAAAAAACTGATACTAGTAATTTTAATAATATTAGTAGTTTTACCTAATAATTTTTCTATTGGTAGTATAAGTATTTATAAAATTACTTGTATATTTTCAATTATGGTTACTCTATACATTATATTAAATAAAGACCTGAAAAAAGTATATATTACAAATTTATTTTTTATTATGAATGTAATTCTTTCTGTATTTATATTATTTACATTTATATTTATGGAAAACATCCAATTCAACGATTATTTTGAAATACTAAGATTTATAGTAATGGGACTCATTACTATAAATGTAATGGCTATTTGCAAGAAAAAAGAATATTATATATTTTTTTTAAAAGGATTGTGTATTGCTACTACATTAATGGCTATATTAGGAATAGTACAATATTTTAACCCATTTAATATTAATGAGAAATATATATATATTTATGCTCCAACTCAATATCATTCACTGGTTGGTAATTATAAATATCCAAGAATAGTATCAACCAAGCCCAATCCAACACAATATGGTTTTATTGCAATAATAGCAGTATATATTCAACTTATGTATTTTAAGTATTATAAACATAAATGGGTTGGTATTGCAAGTATAGCATTAATTTTAACTTCATTAATGATGACACTATCAAGAACAACACAAATAGCATTTATAGTATCAATTATAGTATATTGCTTTATGAAAGTTAAAAGTAGTAAAGGAATAATAAAAGCTTTAATAGCTCTTATGGTAGAAATCACAATAATATTTGCAATATTACAAATATTACCTGAAGAACTTACTTGGAGGCTAGAGCAATCTACAGATTTAGATAGTGTTTCAAGTTGGAATGATAGAATAGGAAAATGGGAAGAATATATAGAAATTATTGACCAAAATTTACTTTTTGGTATTGGACCTGTAAAAAATTTAGTTTCAGAATTAGGATATGTAGATAGTGAATTTTTCCAAATTTTAATACAATATGGCTTGATAGGTTTTTTAATATATATAATTACAGTTTTAAGCCCATTATGCCATTACAAAAAAAATAGAAATATTACTATATATTATTTGCCAATTGTTATTGCCATACTTATATGTAATATTGCTGCTACAACATTTTTATCATCAGAAACGTCTATAATTATATATGTTATGTTAGGAATTCTTTTCGCTAGTAAAGAATGTTCTGAGAAAATAGAAAAGGAGTAAATAATGAAAAATATATTAATGATAGCTACATATTTTCCACCAATGGCAGGAATTGGAACAGTAAGAATTACTAAATTTGTAAAATATTTACCTATATATGGTTGGAATCCAACAGTAGTAACAATAGGAGAAAAAAATATTCCTACATATGATGAAACTTTATTAAAAGATATTAAAGATAATATAAATGTAATAAGAATAGACTTTAAACAAAAAAATAAAGATATAAGCAAAGATTTTTATAAAGCTTTAAAAAAAGAAATTGATGGTATTATCTTAAAAAATAAATATGATGCAGTGTTTATAACTGGTGGTCCATTTTATATATTTCCAATTGGAAAATATATATTTGAAAAATATAATATACCATATATAATTGATTTTAGAGACCCTTGGAAATTACAAAGAATAAATGATAAAACTAACTTAATAAAGCTTAAAAGTAAAATTAAAAAGATATCAATTGGAAGAATTGAAAAAAAAGTATTAAAAAAAGCTAGTTTAATATGTACGGTAAATGATACTATGACAGATCAATATAAAAAAGAATATCCAATGTTACAAGAAAAGATATATACAATTACTAATGGATTTGATAAAGATGATTATGAAAAAATACAACCAAAAAAATTTGAAAAATTTACAATTGTGTATACAGGTAAGTTTGGAGTATCTGCTGGATTTCGTGATCCAACACCAATATTTAAAGTAATTCATAGTTTAAATCAAAAAGGTTATCAGATAGAATTTATACATGTAGGAAAAGAAGAAGATAAAATTATTGAATTAGCAAAAAAATTTGAAATTATAAATTATTGTAAATTTGTTGGATTTAAACCATTTAAAGAGGCAAATTCGTATTGTAAAGGAGCATCATTATTATTATTAATAGGTGGAAAAGAAAAAAGTGAGCAAACAGGAAAAATATTTGATTATATAGGATGTCAAAAAAATATATTAGCTATAACAACAGGAAAATCTGAAATTGATACAGTATGTAAAAATGTAAATATAGAAACTATCAGACATGAAGATTTAAATAAGATAGAAGAGTTTATTAAGGAACAGTATAATAATCATACAACATTGAATATGAAACAAACTAATATGTATGATAGAAAAGTATTAACAGGAAGATTAGCCCAATTGTTAGATAAATTACAATAAAAAATAATTTGAAAATAAATAATCAGAGAAAGGAGAATATGATTATTTTAAATAATAAATATATCATATAAATAAAAAATGACAGAATTTATAGCAAAATTTAAAATAAAAGACAAGATTCAAAAGTTGCGTAAAACTGGATTTTTTTCTATATTTTTATCTACAGTATTAAGTAAAGTAATAACAGTTTTAGGAGGTATTATCTTAGTCAGATTTTTATCAAAAGTCGACTATGGTATATATGCTTATATAAATAATTGTTATTCAATGTTATTTTTACTAAATGATTTTGGAATATCTTTTGCAGCATTACAATATCTTACAGAAAATATAGGAAATAAAGAAAAACAAATGCAGATATTTAAATATTCTATAAAGTCATCATTAATAGCTTCTATAGTTACTGGATTACTAATATTACTTTCTCCACTTTTTTATCCATATACAATGGAGCAAGCAAAAGAAATAATGCCATTATTATGTTTAGTACCAGCTATCACAATACTAGGTGGTTTAATGTCCATATTATTAAGAGTAAATTTTGAAAATAAGAAATATGGAAAACTACAAATATTTACTACCTCAATTACATATATCATTCTAATTATTTTCTCTATTATATGGGGATTAAAAGGTGCAATATTATCTAGATATGTATATCAATTACTTATTTTATTTTATGGAGTATATTTAGCATATAAAATTATAATAAAATTAAAGAATACTAATTCAAAAGAAAAATTGCCAAAGAATGAAAGAAAAGGATTTATTAAATATGCATTAGCAGGACAATTGAATTCTACTATAGGAAGTTTAATGATTAATATAGATACATTTTTAATTGGATACATGATAGCTACACCAGAAGCAGTTGCTACATATAATGTTGGAAATAAGATCCCATATGCATTAACATTTTTATCTAGTTGTATTGCTATATATATAACCCCTCATTTTGTAAAACATAATAAAGATCTAAAATGGATAAAAAGAAATTTTAATGCTCTTTTAAAATACAGTATATTAGGATTTGGAATTATGTGTATAGGATTAATAATATTAGCTAAGTTAATATTTACAATTCTATTTGGAGAACAATACTATGATTCAATTCCAATTTACATAGTTTTAATGATAGGTTTATTTTTTACATCCGCAATTAAAGTTCCTTGCTCAAATGTATTAGGTGCTATGAGAAAAATTAAAATAAATATTATAACAAATAGTGTATGTTTAATAGTAAATTTTGTTAGCAATATTGTTTTTATAAATTGGTTTGGGGTAATTGGTGCAGCTATTACAACAACGGCTACAAACATAATAGTATCAATAGTATATGTGATATACCTAAAAATATACATTAAAAAGAAGGAGGCACAATTAAATGATACAAAGCAAAAAGCAGTATAAAGAGTATTATATGCAAGATTTAAAGCAATCTGGACTATT
Source organism: uncultured Clostridia bacterium (assembly GCA_944386775.1). Lineage (GTDB taxonomy): Bacteria > Bacillota > Clostridia > TANB77 > CAG-508 > CAG-269. The sequence continues at coordinate 16,517 of CALXCJ010000009.1, read as the reverse complement.
AAATAAAAAATGGTATGAAAGATTAATAGATAGAAGATTTAAGTTTTATAAAAGTCTTAGATATACGGAGTATTATTATAATTGTAAAAAATCTTTCTTAAGCAAAATAATCAGAAAAATATTATTAGTAAGACATTTAAGATTATGTGATAAATACAATTGGACAATTCCAATAAATGTATTTGGACCAGGCCTTACAATAGTACATACAGGAACTATAGTGGTTTCTGGAAAAGCAAAAATTGGAAAAAATTGCAGAATACATGTTTGTACAAATATAGGTAGAGCAATAAGCCATGGAGAAGCAGGAGCACCAATAATAGGGGATAATGTATATATTGGACCAGGAGCAAAGATATTTGGACCTATAACAATAGGAGATAATGTAGTGGTAGGTGCAAATTCAGTAGTGAATAAATCTTTTCAATCTGATTGTACTATAGCGGGTGTACCAGCAAAAAAAATAAGTGATAATAATTCTAAAGCTTATATAGATGAATAATGGAGGATTTAATGATTAAATTATATAATAATAATTCTTATAAATGGAATAAATATGATAATGTTTATGTTATAGGTTATGTAATTTATAACGATATGTTATATGAAAATAAGGACTTTGCAGATCTAGTACTAAAATTAAAGGATAAAATAGAAAATATTGTAAAAGAGTTTGAAGGATATTTTGCTATTGTCATAAAAGAAGATAAAGAGACTATACTAATTTCAGATATTATAAGAAGTTTTCCATTATTTTACAATAAATATGGAGACGTTACAGATGATATAGAACTATTGAAAGAAGAAATAGATAATTTATCTTTACAGGAATTATTACATTGCAGGTGGGTTAGCGTAGATAATACAATTTATAAAGATGTATTTCAGATCGAAAATGCCCAAATTATAGTTATAAAAGATGGAAAAATATCAAAAGAACGTTATTTTAAATATAGATATTGTAATGGAAAATATTCTTATCTAGAATTGGATAAAGTATTTAATAATATGACCCAAAGAATGGTTAAATACCTTAGAGATAAAACGGCAGTTATACCGCTAAGTGGTGGTCAAGATTCTAGATTATTATTGTATTATCTAAAAATGTCTGGATATAATAATATAATAACTTATACATATGGAAATAAAAATAGTGAAGAAGCAAAAATATCCAAAAAAGTTGCTGAATTTTTAGATGTTAAATGGCATTTTATTGAATATAAAAAGAAAAGTTGTAGAAAATTATATAATAAAAGCTTTTCAAAAATAGCAGAATATTTTGGAAGAGGATATGCTATTCCACATATTCAAGAGTTAGAGGCAATAGATGAATTAATAAAAAGAAAAATAGTAAATAATAACTGTATTATAATCCCTGGATTTTCTTTAGATTTTTTGGCTGGAAGTCATTTAATTTCAAAGTTTATAGATAATAATAAATTGATGAAAAAAGTTTTAAAGGAAGAGATATATAAATATAATTATAATTTATGCAATAAAGATAATAGTATTTTTGATAAAAAATTAGAAGAAAAATTCCAAATTTCTTTTAATGATGATATGATAGAAACAGAAAAAATAGTAGATATGTACAATGCTTATGATTTTGAGGAAAGACAGGCCAAATATGTTAACAATGCAATTAGAGTATATGATTATTATGGATTAAAGTGGTATTTACCTTTTTGGGATAAAGAAGTAATTGGATTTTGGAGTAAAGTTTCATTAAAAGATAAATTTGAAAGAAAATTTTTTAATGGTTTTGTTAATTATAAATATGAAGCATTGATGAAATATGCACCTGTACTCGAAAAGAAAAATAAAATTGTAAAAAATAATATCTTTTATAAGATAAAATATATTTTTATGAAATATTATAGAGATCCATTAAATTTTTATTACTATTTTAAATATAGTAAATATTTGAAATATGCTATTCTACAAAAAAATACACAATATAATTATTTTGTGGCAAATGATTATGTCAAATACATTAGAAGAAAAGTAAATAATTTTAAATATATAGGAGAAAAGAAATGGAAGAAAAATTAATTGATGATTTAGTAAGTATAGTAATACCAGTATATAATTGTGAAAAATTTTTAAAATACACAATAAAAACAATACAAGAGCAAACTTATACAAATTGGGAAGCATTTTTTGTAGATGATTGTTCTAAAGATAATAGTGTAGAAATCATAAAAGAAGCGGAGAAGTCAGACAGTAGAATAAAATTAATAAAATTAGAAAAAAATTCAGGGGCTGCAATAGCAAGAAATACTGGAATAAAAAATGCGAAAGGTAGATATATAGCTTTCTTAGATTCGGATGACCTATGGGAAAAAGAAAAGCTAGAAAAACAATTAAAATTTATTAAAGAAGGTAATTATGCATTTACTTTTACAGGATATGAATTCATTGAAGAAGATGGGACAAGAACCGGAAAAAAAGTTCATGTACCTAAAGAATTAACATATAAGCAAGCTTTAAAAAATACGGTAATATTTACATCCACTGTTATTTTTGATATAAGTATATTAGGAAAAAAATTAATTGAAATGCCAAATATAAAAAGAGGTCAGGATAGTGCAACCTGGTGGAAAGTGTTAAAAAATAATAATATTGCATATGGACTTGATGAAAATCTATCATTATACAGAAGAAGCAAAGGAACACTATCATCAAACAAAATAAAAGCTTTAAAAAGAACTTGGAATTTATACAGAAATGTTGAACACTTTTCAGTATTTAAAAGTATGTATTATTTTTCTATATATGTGGTAAATGCAATAAAAAGAAGAGTATAAAATATATAAAATAAGTTAGTAAGGATGAGGAAAATGAAAATTGTAGTAGCAGGAACAGGATATGTAGGCCTAGTAACAGCAGTATGCCTATCAGAAATAGGACACAGCATAACATGCGTAGACGTAGTAGAAGAAAAAATAAATATGTTAAAAGAAGGAAAAAGTCCAATCTTTGAACCAGGATTAGAAGAACTAATGCACAAAAACAAAGAAAGACTAACATTCACACTAGACAGCAAAACAGCATACAAAGATGCAGAAGTGATATATGTAGGAGTAGGAACACCAGAAAAAAAAGATGGAAGTGCAAACCTAAAATATGTATATGAAGTTGCAAAAGAAATAGCAGAAAGTGTAGCACAAGATGTAATAATAGTAATAAAATCAACAGTACCAATAGGAACAAACAAAAAAATTGAAAAATACATAAAAGATCATCTAAAACATGATGTAAAAATCGAAGTAGTATCAAATCCAGAATTCCTATCACAAGGAACAGCGGTAAAAGATACTATGCATGCACAAAGAATAGTACTAGGAGTACAATCAAAACATGCTGAAAAAATAATGAAAGAAGTATATGATGGTTTTGGTCAACCCTATGTTGTAACAAACAGAGAAAGTGCAGAAATGATAAAATATGCATCAAATGACTTTCTAGCACTAAAAGTATCATACATAAATGAAATTGCAAATCTTTGTGAATTAGTAGGAGCAAATATAGAAGATGTATCAAGAGGAATGGGACTAGATACAAGAATTGGAGACAAATTCCTGAAAGCCGGAATTGGATATGGAGGATCATGTTTCCCAAAAGACACAAAAGCACTTCACTGGCTTGCAAACTTCTATGATTATGAATTAAAAACAGTAAAAGCAGCAATAGAAGTAAACTCAAACCAAAAACTAAAATTAATAAAAAAAGCAAGAAAATACTATGAAACATTTGAAGACTTAAATGTAGCAGTATTAGGGCTAACATTTAAACCAAACACAGATGACTTAAGAGAAGCACCATCACTTGATAATATTCCAATTTTATTAGATGATGGAGCAAACATAAAAGCATATGACCCAATAGGGGAAAAGAACTTCAAAAAAATATATCCAGACCAAATAAAATATTGTAAGAGTATAGAAGAAACATTAAAAGATGCAGATATATGCTTCATATTTACAGAATGGGGTTTTGTTAAAAACTTAGATGTGAGTTTATATGAAAAACTAATGAAAACTCCAATTGTATTAGATGGTAGAAATTGTTACGATTTAGAAACTATGAAAGATACAAGCATTACATATGAATCTATAGGAAGGAAAACAATTAATGCAAAATAAATTATATAAAAAATAAAAAAATACTTGCATTTTTTTAAACTTATATATATACTATAATGGTAATTTAAGTCCAAGGAGGAACTAATGGAAGAATTAGATTTAAAAGAACTATTTATGATTTTTTGGAACAAAAAAGTACAAATAGTATTAATAGTAGCAATTTTTTGCGTAATAGGAGTAATATATACAATAGGGTTTGTAACACCAGTATATACATCATCAACAAGAATATTATTAGTAGGACAAAATTCAGATGAAACTGATTCAACTCAAGACACAATAACTACAACAGATTTAACATTAAACTCAAAATTAGTTTCAACATATAGCAAATTAATTACAAGTAAAGATGTAGTAAGAAAAGTTATAGCTAATTTAAATTTACCAATTAGTGAAAGTGAATTAGAAAACAATATAAAAGTCACATCTGTAGAAGATACAGAAATAATTGAAATAGCAGTAACAAATAAAAATCCAAAATACGCTTGTGACATAGCAAATGAAGTAGTCAACGTATTTGCAGATAAAGTCGCAGAAATCTACAACATAAACAATGTAAACGTAGTAGACAAAGCAGAAGAAAGTACATCACCATCAAACATAAACCACACAAAAGATGTAATAATTTTTGCATTTATAGGTATAGTAGTTGCAGTAATATATGCTTTAGTATTAAACATGTTAGATAACACTGTAAAAACAAGAGAGGAAATAGAAAAAACATTCAAAATACCAGTAATTGCAGAAATTCCATTAAATATAGCAGAAAAAGGAGGAAATAGATAATGAAAAAAGAATTAATAGCACAAAAAGATCCAAAATCTCCAATTTCTGAAATATTTAGAACATTAAGAACAAACATACAATTTATGAATGGTGGAAAAAAACTTCAAACTTTGCAAATAACCTCAACAATGCCAGGAGAAGGAAAAAGTTATGTATCATCAAACCTAGCTGTAACATTTGCACAAGCAGGGAAAAAAGTAATATTAATAGATGCCGACATGAGAAAAGGAAGGTTATATACCATATTCGAAGTAGCACCAAGACCAGGACTTTCAAACTATTTATCTGGAATAGATGCAGATGAAAATGGTAATCTAGACATATCAAAATATATACAAGCAACAGAAGTGCCAAATCTATTACTAATACCAGCAGGAAACATACCACCAAACCCATCAGAATTGCTAGTATCAGAGCAAATGACTAACTTACTCGAAGACTTAAAAGAAGTATGTGATCTAATAATAATAGATGGAACACCTTGTGCACTAGTTGCAGACTCAGTAATTTTATCTAGAGCAGTAGATACAACAGTAATAGTAACAGCTTGCAAAGAAACTAAAAAAGATAACTTAGATAAAGTAGTAAAAAACATACAAAATGTTGGTGGAAAAATTGCAGGAATAGTATTAAACAAAATACCAGTATCACCAAAAAAATACAGCCAAACATATTACTATGGTTCTACCACAATGAAAAATGCTCAGAAAAATACAAGAGGAAAAAAAGCAATAGAATATATGAATAATGCTCAAAATTTAAAAACAAGAACAGCATCAAGCCTAAATTCAGAAAGAAGAAATGCAAGACCTGAAGCAACCAAAAGACCACCAGAAAGAAAAGAAGGCAAACAACTAGAAAAGCCATCTTTTGTACAAAAAAACGAACATTCAAGACCTAGAACGAATAATAATAATAGTGATTATAACAAAACAATTGATGTAACAAATGACATATTAGGACAAATGAATTCATACTTAGAGCAAGAAAAGAAAAATTTAAACTAACAAGAGAGGAAACAAAAAAATGATAGACTTTCATACACACATATTACCAAATATAGATGATGGATCAAGAAGCATAGACGAAACATTTAATTTAATAAAAGAAGCAAAAGAAGCAGGATTTGATGGAATAATACTTACATCACATTACATAGAAAATTATTATGAAACAGATGTCCCAGAAAGAGATGTATGGGTAAAAGCAATAAAAGAAAACTTAGAACCAAAAGGTATAGAGGCAGCTTTATACCTTGGAAATGAAATATACATATCTGATAACATGATGAGCTTGCTAGAAGAAGGAAAAGCATCAACAATAAATAACACATGTTATGTATTATTTGAAATGCCACTACACGAAGAGCCTCTAAACCTATATGATGCAATATATTCCCTTCAAGAAAATAAACTAATACCAGTTTTAGCACATCCAGAAAGATATAGTTTTGTCCAAAAAGAACCAGAACTAATTAATGATTTAATTGAAAAAGGATGTTTAATGCAAGCAAACTATGGAAGTATATTAGGTCAATATGGAGAAAAAGCAGAACTAATTGTTAGAAAATTTTTTGAAAACAATATGATACACTTCTTAGGAAGTGATGTACACAGGCAAAATTCAATATACCCTAAAATTCCATTTGCATTAGAAAAAATAAAACACATTATAGGTGAAACAAAACTTGAAGAATTAACAACAATAAACCCAGAACTTGCTCTTGCAAACAAAAAAATTGAAATACGAGAGCCAACAGAAGTTACATTAACATTTAAAGAAAAATTATTAATGATGTTAAAAAAATAATTATAAAAAATCATGAAAGGAAATGACTAAAATGAGAAAATATTTTGGTACAGATGGCATAAGAAGAATTGCCAACACAGAACTTACACCAGAGCTAGTATATAAAGTTGCAAAAGCAGGTGCATATGTACTTGCAAAACATTCAAACCACACACCTACAATCCTAATTGGAAGAGACACACGTCTATCAGGAACATTAATTGAAAGTGCTATGACAGCAGGATTTTTAAGTTATGGTGCAAACGTAAAACTACTTGGCGTAATACCAACACCTGCAGTAGCATATCTAACAAGAAAGCTAAAAGCAGATGCTGGAGTTGTAATATCAGCATCACACAACACATTTGAATTCAATGGAATAAAATACTTCAGCAACAAAGGAATGAAGATACCAGATACTCTAGAAGAAGAAATAGAAGAAGTAATGGATTCAGGAAAAATAGACAAATTAACAGCAATAAATGATAAAATAGGAGTATCAGAAGATTGCAAAGATTTAGTCGAAGAATATGTATACTTCTTTAGAAAAAATTTTGATGACAACATCGAAAAATATAATAAAGAAGATTTCGTAGTGGCAATAGATACAGCAAATGGAGCAACATACAAAGTTGCAGAAAAAGTATTTAAAACACTAGGAATAAAATACAAAATAATAAATAACAATCCAAATGGAGTAAATATAAATGAAAACTGTGGTTCAACACATTTAGATATGCTAAAAAAATATGTAGTAGAAAACAAACTATCTTTAGGTGTAGCATATGATGGAGATGGAGACAGATGCTTAGCAGTAGATGAAAACGGAGAAGAAATAGATGGAGACAAAATAATGGCAATAATTGCAGAATACCTAAGGAAAAAAGGAAAACTTGCTAAAGACACAATTGTTGCAACAGTTATGAGCAACTTAGGTCTTCATAAATATGCAAGAGACAATGGTCTAGAATTATTGCAAACAAAAGTAGGAGACAGATATGTACTAGAAGAAATGCTAAAAGACGGATTCAACCTAGGAGGAGAACAATCAGGTCACATCATACTACTTGACTACAACCCAACAGGAGATGGAATATTAACATCATTAATGCTAATACAAGCAATGCTAGAAGATAACCAAAAAGCATCAGAAGAAGCTAAAATTGTAAAATTATATCCACAAGTATTAGTAAATGCAAAAGTAAATAGTGATAAAAAATATGACTACCAAAAAGACGAAGAAATAAAAACTGAAATAGAAAAACTGGAAAAAGAATTTGCAGGAAATGGTAGAGTATTAATAAGACCTTCAGGAACAGAGCCACTAGTAAGAGTTATGATTGAAGGCGAAGACCAAGAATACATAACAGAAAAAGCAAAACAAATTGCAAAATTAATAGAAAGTAAATTGAAATAAAAAAACTATATACAAATGAAAAGGAGGGGGAAATACAATGTTCATATTTGACATAACAAATCCATTAACACTTGTACTTATGCTTATTGTAGCAATTTTACTAATATTTTTAGCACAAGAATTAAAGAAAAGCTACATTGCAGCAATACCACTATGTATGTTTTTAATCTTAGCAGTAATATATGGAGCACAACTAATTACATTATCTGAAGAATATAAAGATTTAGCAAGTAAACTAATGTGGTGTATAGGTATAGACTTTATACTAATTGGAATATCATTTTTCGGATATCTATGGACAGATGACACAGAAGCAAAGAAAAAAGGCATAAAAGGTGTAGATAATGAAGCATTACAATGGCTATGGAAAGATGTATAAAATATTAATAACATAATGCAGATTTAACAATTAATCGATTATTATTCAAATTGTTACAAGTAAATAAAGTTAGTGTTTGTTTAGTATTATCAAAATTATAAACAGGAGAAAGATCATTTTCCTTAACTTCAAAAATATCATAAACTTTATATAAATACTGATGATCCAAATTATCATAAATAATAATTTGGTCATCTTTTTTTAATTTATATAAATTACTAAAAAACTCATCATTATCATAATTATGCCCAGCAATACACAAATTACCATAAGAAGGAGGCATATCCCCAAAAAATCTACAAGGAGCAATTGCAAGATATGAATCATCTAAAAATGAAAAAAATGGTAGATTTAAATCTAAAGTGGGTATATTTATATTTCCTATAATGTAATTAATATTTTCTGAATTTGTAGCTAAATTATTTGCAGAATTGGTGTTATTTGTGTTATTGATATTATTTTTATCTACATTATTTGGGTCTGAAATTTCCATAGAGTCATCAATATTTTTGAAATTATCAAAGTTATGGCTATTTGCATATAGTTTTAAAGTCTCATAATTATTTGAAATTCTATTAGAAATATATTTTTTATTTTGTCTTTGAATAACAAAAAATGTAATAAAAAAACAAGAAATACAAATAATAATAATAGAAAAATATAAAACGAATTTATAAACTTTTAATATATTTTGATTTTTTCCAGTAAACAAAATCTGATTCATCTTTCCACCTCTAAATTATAATTCCCCAAAAAACAAAAAATACACGATAATGTTTTAGAATATAATTTAGCAAAAAAACTTGAAAAAAGCAAAATACTATGATATTATTTCCAAAGAAATAAATAATATCATTACAATTTAAGTATAATCAAATTTTAAAAGCAAGTAGTATAAAATGTACATCTAGAAAGAAAAAAGATGTACATTTTCTAAAAAAGGACTGGTAAAATGAGTGGCAAACATTTTAAGACTAAAAAAGAAAATAAAAAAAATAGATATGAGCAAAAAAATAAGAAAAATAGAACTTTACTAAATAAAATAATATTAACATTATCTATAGTAGTATTCTTAGTATGTTTAATAATCATTATATATTGGTTATATAGCACTATTGAACTAGAAAAAATAGAGCAAAATCTGTCAAGCTTTGTAACAGAAATTGAAGAAAATAAAGAAACAGAAAATACCCCAGATACAACAATAGAGCAAGCAAGTTTAAAAATAGATTTTGAACAATTAAAATCTATAAATCAAGATGTAGTCGGATGGATTTACATAAAAGATACAGACATAAATTACCCTATACTGCAAACTACAGATAATGAATACTACTTAAAGAAAAGCATATATAAAACATACAGTTCTTGTGGAAGTATATTCTTAGATTATAACACAAAAAGTGACTTTTCAGAACAAAATAGTGTAATATATGGTCATAACCTAAAAAATCAAAAAATGTTTGCAGATTTAGCAAAAGTATATAGAGGAGAATTAGGAAACAAAATAGATATAGAAATATACACAGAACAAAGTTTTAAAAAATACTCAATATTTGCATGTTATATGGAAGAGCCAAATATAAATGTAATACAAAAAAATTGGAATCAAGAACAAAAAAATAACTTTATAGATACAGCAATTCAAAAAAGTAATATAGAATTTACAAGTGATATAGATTACAATAAAAACATAGTAACACTAATTACTTGTGATTCCACAGGGAAAAAGAGAATAATAGTTCATGCAATATAAATTATCTTAAGAAAAACAACACAAAAAATAGGAGGAAAAATGTATATAGCAGTAATTTTTGGAATAATACCATTTTTATTTGGAACATTTTATGACTTTAGTGTATTTTTTGTTTCAGCAATATTTTCAACTATATTACTTATAATATTTATAAAAAATAAAAAACTACAAATAAAAATAAATAACGCATTTATTTTAAGCATAATTTTAGTAATATTTTCAATATTAACCATAATCTGGGCAGTCGACAAAACCAGTGCACAAGCAGGAGTTTTAAGATACTTATCACTTCTTGTATTTTCCATATTATTAATGCAATTAACTGAAAAAGACAAAGAAAATATACTAAAAATCATACCATACTCAGGACTAATGATGGTTCTAATTAGCATAATCTTAGGACTTTTCCCAAACTTAAAAGGAATAGTATATTCTGAAAGCAACAGGCTCACAGGTCTATTCCAATATGCAAATACATTTGCATTATATTTATTAATTGGTTTTATAATAATCACAAACAGAAAAATTAACAAATGCACAATACCAACAGCTATAATACTATTATTTGGAATTTTCATGACAGGAAGTAGAACAACATTTGTACTCTCAATTATATATATAATATATCTATCTTTTAGAAAAGAAACAAAAAACAAAAAACTATATGCAATAATATATTTTTCTATACTACTTGTAATAGGAATATATGTTTTAGTAACAAAAAACATAGATACCATAGGAAGAATTTTTACAATTTCCTTAGATTCAAGTACACTCTTAGGAAGAATCTTATATTGGAAAGATGGATTAGTGCTTCTACTTCAAAACATATTTGGATATGGATATATGGGATATTCATACGAAATTTACGAAATACAAACAGGCATGTATTATACAAAATTTGTACACAATGATTATCTGCAAATGGCCTTAGACATTGGAATTATTCCACTTATAGCATTTATAGTAATCTTAATAAAATCACTAATATCTAAACAAAATACTAAACTAAACAAAATAATATTAATCTCCATAATGCTACATATGTTCTTAGAATTTGATTTACAATTTATAATAATATTCTATATTTTAATAATGTGCCTAGAAGAGAAAGAATATAAAAAAATTGAAATAAACTATAGTATAACAACAGACATTATAATATTAATTTCAGATTTCATATTTATATATTATGGGATAGCATATTTTATGAACTATATTGGAAAAAATGATATAACAATTAGCATGTTAAACTATACACAAGCAAAAGTAGAATTAATGTTAGAAACAGAAAATATAAATAATGCAAAAAAACTAGCAGACGAAATTTTAGAAAATAATAAATATGAATATCAAGCATATTATATAAAATCTATGTACTACTTACAAAACAAAGAATTTGACAAAATGGTAGAAAACAAAAAAAAGGAAATTTCATTAGATAAATACAACCCAAAAGTCTATGAAGAATATGTATATATGTTAAGCCAAGTATTGCAATATTATGCAGAAAAAGAAAATCAAGAAATGACTCAAAAATATGCAGGATATATTTTAGAAGTAGAAAACACGGTAAAAGATGTAAAATCTAAAACCAGTACTTTAGCAAATAAATTGCAAGATAGTTCTGAAATAAAGTTAAATGAAGAAACAGTAGAGTATATTAATGAGATTAGGAGCATAATGGGATTGAGAGACGGACCTTAAAATCCCGGCTAGACGGAATTTTAGGGACGGACTTTAAATTTTTTTAAAGTTACTAGATAATGGTTCTTAATATAAAACTCTATCAAACTCAATCATTGTAATAGTTTTAGTTACTACTCAGCCCTAAATACAAGTTATTCACAAAATAGTAAAAATATAAATTGGACATTTTACAAAATTTTGTAAAAAAATACTTGAAAAAGATATAATCTTGTGATATTATTCCAACAAAGGAAATAATATCTTTTAAAATGTAAATAATGCAAAGGAGAAAATAATATGAATAATAAAAATAGTAAAAAATTGAAGAATAATATATAAAAGGCTGTTTTAATGCGTGTATTTTTCTGTACCATAATACATGTAATAAAATAGTCTTTTGCAATTTTTACATTTTTTAAAATATTATAATAATTCCAAAAATTTGTTTTTTAAGTAAAAGGGAGGTAAAAATATGAAAAAACAAATATTAAGGTCAATATTATTACTAGTAATTTTGGCTATGGTAGCAAGTCTAATACCATTTAATAGTGTAGAAGCTGCAAACCCAACAAGCCCAAAATTCACTTTATCAAGTGCTGAAGGAACAGCTGGAAGCACAGTTACAGTTGAAGTTAAATTAAATGAAGACACAGTATTTGAAGATTTAACATTAGCTGTAGATTATGATTCTACAAAATTAGCAGTAGAATCAGAAGATGATGTTATATTAGGAGATAATGTATCAGATCTTTTCGGAGGAAAATCAATTGCAAGAGCAGGAAGAGTTGAATTCCAAGCAATAGATGCAAACGGAGAAGACACATTCACAATAAAAGCAGGCAAAGTACTAACAATTAACTTTAAAATATTAGAAGGAGCACAAGGAACACAAGCATTATCTTTAAAATATGACACAACATACACAGAACTTACAACATCAACAATAAAAGTTATTGTTCCAATTACAGGTATTACACTTAATAAAACAGCTGTAGAATTAAATAAAGGAGAAAAAGAAACTTTATCTGCAACAATATCACCTGAAAACACAACAGAAAATAAAACAATTACTTGGACATCATCTGATAATGGTGTTGCAACAGTAACAGATGGAGTTATAACAGCAGTTGGTACAGGAACTGCAACAATTACAGCAACAGTAGGAGATAAATCTGCAAATTGTACAGTAACAGTAAAAAGCCCAATGACAGGAATAGAACTTAGCCAAACACAAGTAAGTTTAGTAAAAGGACAAACAAAAACTTTAGAACTAAAATATATACCAGAAGATACAACAGATTCAAAAAATGTAACATGGCAATCTTCTGACAGTAGTGTAGTAACAGTTGAAAATGGAGTACTAAAAGCTCTAAAAGCAGGAAATGCAAAAATAACTGCAACTGTTGGAAATTATACAGCAGAAGCAAATGTAACAGTAATAGAATATCCACTAGAAGGAATAGCTCTTTTAGCTGATAAATACGAAATTTCTATTAATGAAACAACAAAAATAAAGGTAATTACAAATCCAGAAAACACAACAGATGAATTAAATTTAAAATTCATATCAAGCAATGAAAAAGTTGCAATAGTTGATGAAAATGGTGTAGTTACAGGTATAAGTGCAGGTAATGCAAGCATTACAGTAATTGCAAATGAAGAATATTCAGCATCAGTTACTATAACTGTCACACCAGAAATGATTGAAGAAAATGATCCAAATACTGAAGAAACACCTGAAACACCAGGAGATGTAACAGGTGGAAATAATGAAGAAGAACAACCTACAGAAAATGAAAATACCGGAAATGAAGAAACACCAGCAGAAGAAAATACACAAGAAGAAACAACATCAGTTCTTCCTAAAACAGCTGATATTGCTATAGGAACAGTTTTAGTAGTTATGGTTATAGCAGCAGGAGTTGCAATATTTGCTTTCAAAAAACATAAAAAATTAAATAAATAATAACAGTTAAAGATGTACATCTATGGTTTTGGTGTACATCTTTATATAATAAAAGGAGGATAAAAATGTCAAAAACAGATAAAAAATCAATGAGTATATTACTCATAATAGTTATGTTATTTGCAATAATGAATCCACTTATTGTAAATGCCGCAGAACAAGCCCCAGAAGGTGCTATAGAATTTAAAGACCAAGCATTATTTGAAGCATTAAAAAGTTATAATGTAGATTCTAACCAAGATGGATATATAACAGAGCAAGAAATGGAAGAAAAAGAACTTATACATATCACAAATACTGCACCGGGAGAGATAAAAAGTTTAGAAGATTTGAAATATGCAGTAAACCTAGAAAGTTTAACTATAACTAATGTAGGTGAAGAAATTAAAGAATTTGACTTTTCAAGTTTTACAAAATTAACATCTTTTAATATATCAGTATATGTACCATATACAGATTCAAACTATAAAGTAGATAAAGAAAATGTAAAATTACCAAATAACTTTGTAGCATATACAGAAGTGCAAGGTTCAAGCTACAATATCGAAGGATTTTCAGTTCCAGAAAGCATTGAAATTGAGGTAAATGATTTATATAGTGGTACTAGTATATATAATTTAGAGTCACATGGAAAAATAGAAAATGAAAATATAGCTAAAATTTATACATATAATAATTATCAAAAATATTTACAAGGTGTAAGTGAAGGAACTACAAAAATAACATATACAGGTGATTTATCAGAAGCACAAACTAATGTAACAGTAACAAAATCAAGCATAAATGCAGATCATGAATTAGAAGATAATACAATTACATCTAGAATAATATATGATAGAATATTAATGTCAAATGGAACTCTATGGAAATTAAATTCGAAAGCAGATGTTGAAGTTGAAGACCAAAATGTTTCAGATTATGTATATATGCGTTTCAGTTATGACAGAGATTCAATGTATCTAAAACTAAAAGAAGACAATAATCTATTTATTACTAGTTATTTAAGTTCAATAGGAGAATGGGGCGAAGAAACTAAAGTTGATACAGAAATAGAAAATGTAGCACAAATCTTAGTAGATAATTATGAAAACAAATTAGCTTATTTAACAACTGATGGAAATATTTACACACTTTCTATCAATCAAGACACAAACCAAATAGAAGAAAAACTAATTGCAAGTGATGTAACAAAAGCAGAAGGTGCATACTATGTAAAAGATGGTGCAACATATTATATGGATGGAACATTAGCACTAAATGAAGAATTTGATACAGCACAAAGCAATGCCTTTGCAGTAGGCAATAAAATATATGCAAGAAAATATTTTTCAGGTAGTATTCAAGTTGGTCTTGTAGCAGAAGATTTTAAAAGTTTTATACCAAGGTTTGGAGATTCTATCTACACAATGTACTTAAGTACAAATGGGGAACTAAAATATGCTGATGACAGGGAAATTGAAGAAGGTACAAAATATATAGACTCATCAGGTTTACAGAACAAGGTATTTTATGAAATAAACAATGAAGATATACTACGTTGGGGAGAACTAGAGTATTTAACAAATGTAGAAAATTTTATAACTATAATTATTCCAGATAATGACCCATATAAACAAGATGAAATATTTATAATAGCAGTAAGAAAAGACGGAACAGTATGGACAAAAGACTTTCATGAATTAGAAAACTTCCAAAAAGTAATATCACCTAAAGACTGCCCAGAAGAAGTACAATTAGGAAACATAGACGATGATGATAGTGTTACAATAAAAGATGTTAAATTATCTTTACAATATTCACTAGGAAAAGCAGATCTATCAGAAGTACAAATAAAAGCAGCAGACGTTAATAAAGACGGTTTAGTAAATATAAAAGATGTTAAACTAATATTACAATATTCTTTAAAAATAATAGATAAGTTTTAGAAATTAAGTGACGTTCAAAAAATCCCGGCTATCCGGGATTTTTTAAACGGACTTTTTTGTATAGTAAAAATCAACTTTTATCTTAACTTTATTGACAAAAACGACTGAGCATCTCCCTAAAACGTAAAAAAGTGCAATTAACAATTTTCCAAAAACGTAAAAAAGTACAATTAACAATCTCCCCAAAACGTAAAAAAACCGTCACTAAAACATCCAAAAAATGTGAATAATAAAAATTACAAAAACCACTTGACAGTTTACAATAATAAAGTTAAAATAGTAAGGGAAGAAAAAAATATATAAAAAATTTAAAATAGATATATTTGATTCGAACATTGAAAATTTAATAAGAAAGAGGTGTATACTTATGTATGTAGCAGGTATAGTAGTCTCTGTCTTAATCTCACTTGCAGTCGGATTTTTAGTTGGAATGGCATACAGAAAAAAGATTGCAGAATCTAAACTAGGAAGTGCTGAGCAAGAAGCTAAAAGAATAGTAGATTTAGCTAAAATAGAATCTGAAAATTTGAAAAAAGAAGAAATTATCAAAGCAAAAGAAGAAATTATGGCAAGCAGAAAAGAATTAGATCAAGAGATTAAAGAAAGAAGAGGCGAAGTACAAAAACAAGAAGCAAGACTAATTCAAAAAGAGGAGAACTTAGAAAA
>CALXCJ010000008.1 GCA_944386775.1 uncultured Clostridia bacterium | reverse complement strand
TATAAAAAGGGCAAAAAAATAAAAGGCTGAAATTTTAATCAGCCTCAAGAGTGCGAGCTCTGCTCGCTTTGTTCATTAAAAAATAAAATTTTCAAAATTATTCCAATCCCAATATTTTTTAAAATACCATAACACTAGAGGAATAATTTCAAATATCACTCATAAAAATTAAAAAGGAGTTGATATAATGAAAAAGAAAAAAATCATCACAATAGCAATAATAATCACAATACTATCAATATGCACAATTACTGCAAAAACACAAATAACAAATAACGAAACAATAGAAACAAGTAATTCAGGGTTAAGCAATAAAAAAATAGGATGGGGAATAAAAAGAAACGAAAATCACGAACAACCAGATTTAGGCATAGAAAATAAAAAAATATTAGAAGAAAATAACGGAATAGCAATGGGAAATAGTGAAAAAAAGTACATATATTTAACATTTGATGAAGGATATGAAGCAGGATATACCAAGCAAATATTAGAAACATTAAAAGAAAACAATGTAAAAGCCACATTTTTCATAACAGCACACTATCTAAACACCCAGCCAGAACTTGTAAAGCAAATGATAGATGAAGGGCATATAGTAGGAAATCATACAGTAAACCACAAAAGCATGCCAGACTTAACAGATGAAAAAATAGAATCAGAAATAATGGACTTACATAAAGCATTATACAGCAAATTCGGATACGAAATGAAATACATAAGACCACCAATGGGAGAATTCAGCCAAAGAACTTTAGCAATAATAAATAACCTAGGTTACAAAACAGTAATGTGGTCATTTGCATATGAAGACTGGAACGAAGACAAACAACCAGACAAAGAAAAAGCAAAAAATAAAATAATAGGAAACGTCCACCCAGGAGAAATAATGTTACTCCATGGAAACTCAAAAACAAACACAGAAATATTAGGTGAAATAATAAAAGAAATTAAAAATATGGGATATGAATTTAAATCACTTGACGAATTTGAGCAATAACTACACTACATTTTACAAAAAAAGCAAAAAAAATAAAAAAAGATTTAAAGGTCCGTCCCCAAAATCCCGGCTAGCCGGGATTTTAAGGACCGTCCCTAAATCCCGAAAGGAAATATATGAAAAAGAAAAAGTTTAGAAAAATTGATAAATTGTTAGAAATGCCAGAAGAGATATGTTCTGATATTCCAAAAATAACTATTAAAGGCTTTAATGAAATGATAATAGAAAATTTTAAAGCTATTTTAGAGTATCAGGAATTTTATATAAGAATCAGTACATATATTGGAATAATAAATATAAATGGCTATGATTTAAATTTAGAAGAGATGACAACTGATGATTTAAAAGTTACAGGTAAGATAGAAAGTTTTGATTTTGAAAGTACAGTAGATTAAATAGGTGGTATTTAAGTAAAATAGCAAATAAGGGAGAGTAGCTATGTGGGTTAAAATCTTGCTGAATTACATATTTGGTTATGTGAAGATAAATATAGAGGGGTATTATATAGAAAGATTTATTAATATATGCACAAATCAAAAAATAGTAATATGGAATTTAAAAAGAGATAAAAGTATAAATTTAAAATTGAATGTGGGAATACAAGATTTTAAAGAGATAATAAAAATTGCAAAAAAGACGCAATGTAAAGTGAAAATTGAAAAGAAAAAAGGAATTCCATTTATAATGCACAAATACAAAAAGAGAAAAATTTTTGCTATTGCACTTATAATGTTAATTTTTGTAATTGGAATAAGTTCAACATATATTTGGAACATAGAAATAAAAGCAGAAAATGATGAAGAGTTTGAAGGGATTTATCAAGATTTAGAAGATGCTGGGTTAAAAGTTGGAACTAAAAAAAGCAAGCTAGATACCAAAGAAATAATAAACAGTGTAAGGCTAAAAAGAGATGATATTGCCTGGATGGGAATAGAGCAGAAAGGAACAAATATAATAGTAAGTCTAGTAAAAACGGAAAAAAAGCCGGAAATAGTAGATGAAGATGACTTTTGTAATATAGTGTCAGATAAAACAGGGATTATTACAAAAATTAATGCACAAGATGGCACTGGAGCTGTTAAAGTAGGAGATACTGTAAATGTAGGAACAGTATTAATAAATGGGTGGATAGAAGGAAAGTATACAGGAGTCAGATATGTCCATGCAAAAGGAGAAATAGAAGCAAAAGTTTGGTATACCAAAACTAAAAAAATACTATATAACACTACGGAAGAAACAGAAACAGGAAATGAAGAAAACACATATGGAATAAAAATAAATAATTTTCAAATAAATTTACCAAAAGGGGTTTCAAAATTCCAAAATTATGATACAATAGTCACAGAGAAAAAAATCAAACTATTTTCTGATTTTTATTTACCAATATCAATAATAAAAACAACAAATAAAGAAATAAAAAAAGAGCAAAAAAAATATACAAAGCAAGAAGCTATAAACCTAGGGATAGAAGAACTAGAGCAAGAATTAGACCAAGAAATACAAGACAAAACAAAGATTGTAAATAAAAATGTAAACACCTATGAAGAAGAAGACGGTGTAGAAATAACATTAACATATGAAGTAATAGAAAACATAGGTACAAACGAAAAAATAGTATTTTGAAGGGATGATGAAAAATGGAAGAAAGAAGCCTAAGAGTAACAGGGGTAGATACTAATTTTTTTAGCAGGATAACAAGTAAAATAAGCAAATTATTAATCCCTACTAAAATAGGAATTAATGGAATAGTAATAAATATAAAAAGAAACAACCTATTAAAAACATATGAAAATTTTACAAAAGAAAACGAAAACTACAACCAAGACGAACTAGAAAAAAAATATGATGATGCATACACAGTATACCTAGAAGCACTAGACAAATATGTAATGGACTCAATATACAAAAAAGTAAAATCAAATCAAGCAACAGAATTTGAAAAAAATGCATTATCTAAATACTATGAAATAACAAGCCTAAAAGAAAAAGAATATATGGACTACAAATACAGAAAACAAAAATATTTATTAGAACTAGACGAAGAAAGCATAAAAATGAACTCAAAAGAAAAAGTAATAGAAAGATACCACAAATTTTACATATCAAAAATGGATACTTTATACAAATCAATCTTAAAAAACTACTCAATAAAACTTGCAGACACAATAAACACATATGATTCAAGCAAAGAATGGATATACACAAAAATATTCTACACAATAGAAGAATACATCCAAAACATATTAGAACTAAAAATGCAAACAAAGGACCAAGAAGATTACAAAGAAATAGAAGAAATTATATCAGAATACGAAAAACTACAAAGCTATATGGTAGGAAAACTAGACACAAAAGACAACATCGAAAAAAATATGATACTACTTGCAATAAGCAGAAAAATCTTCACACACAGCTTACCACTAATAGTTGCACAGCAATGTTACCAAAAACTACTAAAAGACGCAAGAATGTTAGTACAAGACACCAAAATTGCAACAAAAAGAGAAAAGGCATACTCAATGCTAATAAACTTAATTGAAGACTACAACATAAAACTATTATCAACAAAAGTATACTGGGAAGATCCAAGAAAACGAGAAAGTTTTAAAAAATATTGGGACAAGTATAAAGAAATATCAAAACTAAAAGACATAGACTTTATAGAATATGTAAGACAAAAAGAAATACTATTTATAAAAGAAGATATAAAACAAATAGCAAACCAAAAAACAGATTACTCAAAACTTATAAAATACTATAAAAGAAAACTAGTAGACTATGGAGCAATGAAAGAATTAAAAAACAGCTTCATATCAGAAGGAAATTATACAGGAAAGATAAATAAAGAAAAAACTGTAAAAATTAATGTATAAATATTTAGATATGGTTTGAATATAAATGGTTAAATATAATAGATTGAATATAAAAATAATAAAAAATAAACATTAAAAATATAACGAAAAGCAGAAAAAAGGTGAAAGCAAATGTATGAAATAACATATACAGGAATAGAAGAAAATAAAGAATATGAAGAAACAATAAAAAAAGTAATAGAAAAATGTTTTAAAGAAGAAAAAATAGAAAATTCAAAACTAATCATAACAATAAACTTAACCACACCTGAAACAATCAGAAAAATAAACAAACAATACAGAAATGTGGACAATGAAACAGATGTATTATCATTTCCAATGTTTGAAAAAGAAGAACTAGAAAACAAAATAAAAAACAAAGAATATAACTATGAAGATGTTTTAGGAGATATAATAATATCAGTAGAAAGAGTAAAAAAACAAGCAGAAGAATATGGGCATAGTTTTGAAAGAGAACTAAGCTATATGGTAGTTCACGGTTTTTACCACTTAATGGGATATGACCATATAAAAGAAGAAGATAAAAAGCAAATGAGAAAAAAAGAAGACAAAATATTAGATGAATTAGGCATAACTAGATAAAATTAATAAAAATGAATTTCAATAATTAAAAGGTAATAAAAAATTAAAAAATAGTAAAAAACACCAAGGAGGCTTTATGGGAGGAAAAGGAGTAAAAATATTAATAGCCGTACTAATAATACTAATATTAGGAGCGGGAGGAATACTTGCATATCAAATAACTAAAGACAAGCAAAATATGGCAGAGCAAACAGAGGCAAACACAGACACAAATTTATCTGAAAATAATATGCTAACAGCAAAAATACCAGAAAAAGAAGTTGAAATATACAAAGGAAGCGACAGACCAATCGCAGTAATGATAGACAACCACAATGGAGCATGGCCACAAGCAGGCTTAAACCAAACATATATGGTCTATGAAATAATAGTAGAAGGTGGAGAAACTAGACTTATGGCTCTATTTAAAGGAGCAAATGTAGCAAAAATTGGACCAGTAAGAAGTGCAAGACACTACTTTTTAGACTATGCAATGGAAAATGATGCAATATATGTACACTTTGGGCAAAGTCCACAAGCCGAATCAGACATGACAAAATACTCAATCCACAATATAAATGGAATATATGAAGATGGAACAACATTCTGGAGAGTAAAAGACAAATATGCACCACACAATGCAGTAACAAGCACAGAAAAAATATTACAATCAGCAAAAAACAAAGGCTATAGAACAACATCAAATAAAGAAAGCATACTAAACTATAAAGCAGAAGAAGTAAACCTAGAAGAGGGACAAGATGCAATTTCTATTAAAATACCACACTCAGACCTAGAAGTAGTAGAATATAAATATAATCAAGAAACCAAAAGATATGAAAGATATGCAAGAGGAGTTAAACAAACAGACTGGGACACAAAAGAAACAGTAACAACCAAAAATATAATAGTAACATTCTGTGACAATTACACACTGCAAGATACAGAAAACAAAGGAAGACAAGGTCTTAAAAACATAGGAACATTTGATGGATATTATATTACAAATGGAAAAGCAATTAAAATAAAATGTATAAAAGAAGCAAGAGACGAACAAACAAAATATCAAACCTTGGAAGGAAACGAAATAGAAGTAAACGATGGAAACACTTGGGTAAACATAGTCCCAACTACCGCACAAGTAGAAATTGTGGGAAATGAAACAGTACAAACAAATAGTTAAAAATCAGAAAAACAAAAAAGTTAAAAAGGAGGACTTGAAATGAACGTATATGACACAGTAAACAGACTAGCAAGTGAAATAAAAGCATCAGAAGAATATGTAAATTACAAAATGGCAAAAGAAGCAATAAATATGAAACAAGATCTAAAAGAAAAAATAAAAAAATTCGAAAAAGCAAGATATGACGCACAAATAAAAGAGTTGCAAACAGGAAAACCAGACGAAGAAAGCTTAAAAGAAGCACAAAAACTATACATAGAACTAATAGAAGACCAAGATGCCAAAAGATACTTTGAAGCCGAAACTAAATTTAACATACTAATCGCAGACGTAAACAAAATTATAGGAGAGGCAATCCAAGACGTAATAAAAGACTAAAAATGTCCCAAATAGGAAATGTTCCAAATTGGGGCATTTCTTACTTTTAATAGAAAAAATCCTAATTGGAATAGCCCATAATTGGGGCAGTTTTCACTTTTAATAGAAAAATCCTAATTGATAGCAGTCCACAATTAGGACATTTTCTCTCTTAATAGAAAAACATTAAATGTCCTAGAAATAGCTACCTTCCAAAGAACAAAAGGCTAAAACTTATACATTAAGCCACATCATAATATTTGAAAATATAACTGCAAAGAGTGCAAGAAGAATAAAGAAAAATCCGCCTATTTTATTTTTTTCGTTTTTTATTTCATATATTCCATATGCTACACTTCTAAAAAATATAACCACTGTAGTTAGCGAAAATATAACATTAAATATTAACCCCATAACATACACCTCTTTAAAATTAATAAATCTAAAATAAACATTTCAAATAAATACCAAAATAAAGAAAATTACATAAGCAAAAATCCAGATTTCACATTAGATTCAACATTCACATCAAAAAATGAATCTTTATAATGTGCATCCCAATTATAATCTTGCACCTCAGGAATTGTTGCAAAATTACTTAAAGCATAGTTTCCAATACCATTTATATCACTATTTAGCTCTTTAGATGTTTTATATAAATAAGACGAAAATGTGGATTCTAAGTAACTATTGCAAGATTCAGATATTCTTTGAAGTTTTTCAGCATCTAAATAATCAGAGTCTTGAGTCATTGAGTAAATTCTGCCAGTAAAAGAGTAATCAAGATGCACATATGGAGAGCCATTTACAATTGAAACAGAGATTTTGCAATTTTTAGCAGGTGTTAAATATATATCAATATATTCATCAGCACTTTCTGGATTTGGAACAGAAACTAAAAATCCTTCTATATCATTTCTAGTACATAAAAATGATAAATTTTCTATTGCGTTTAGTTCACCTACTAATTTATCGTCTTTAAAAACAGCAAGCCCACTATTTTCTGAACGGAGTTCACCTGAAACAGGGGAGTCATTTGCTTTTATGTCAGAATCTTTTTGTGAATTAATTGTAGTATCAGATGTATTATTAACAGAATTAAGCCCACCTAAGATTGCATATGGCTCACAATAGTCACAATTTAGAGAATTAAAAAAAGTACCAATAGTAGCATCAGTTGCATAGCCTGTAAATTGATTTGAATTTGCATAAACCTCATAATATTTTGTAATTAAAGGTTCAAGTATAGGTTTAGAATTTTCTATATATGATTTTGCATCACATTTGCTAATTACAATATTAGTAGAAGGTCTTACTTGATTATCATTAACTAAAGTAAAAATTTCGTCAGATATACCTTGCACTGCAAGTTCTTCAGAAAAAACTATAAGCTTACAATGAGATAAATTTAGCTCCTTACCAATATATGAATTCATAATATTAATTGCAGAAGAAATTGAAGATGCATCAATAGTATTTACAATAGAAGGAGCATCTTCTGTAGAACCAGTATCAGAAACAGAAGAAGGCTTAGTAAATTGAAAAGTAACCTTTAAAGCATTATCATCAGATGTATCTATTGCCATAGCAACTACAACTGCAATATTATTTAAATTAACAGCATCATAAGATGAATCAAAAGCAATAAGCATTAAAATAATTATGATAACAATGAACCATTTCTTAAATCTATTCATAAAACCCTATTCCTTTCCAAGGCACAAACCTTATTTTCCTTTTCCATTAATTCACTTTTTAAGATTCAACCCTTCTTTTACTTTTCGTTTCAAATTAGCTAAAACAAGTAGCAAAAATCCCAAAATAAATATAACAACAATTATTATATATTTATAAATCACATCTTCAAGAAATCTAGAATCAGCAAATGTTTTTGGAAGCAAGCTAACAGCAAATATAAGGAGTGGAATAACAAAAGCAAGAGGCTTTGAGATTCTTAAATTTGCAATTTTTTTAAAAGATAAAATTGCAAATTGAGAAGCTAAGCTTAAATAGCAACATATCTCAAGCATCCAAATTAGTAAGAAAATTGCATCAAGTCTTTGAAAGAAACTTCCAAATTCAATATAACTTGCAGCTGTATATAAAGGAAGAGCTTCATCTACATTAAAGAAAAATGGGAACATGAAAAGGATAGTAGATGTACAAAGTAAAATATAAACAGCCGAAAATCCAATAGAAGATAGAGCAATTTTTTTAAATTTTTCAGGTTCTTTAAGTAGTGGTGGAAGTAAATATAAACAAGAAATACCACCAAATGCAACAATATTGCCAAGCCCTGTAATAAATGTATTTACAAAACCTTCCCCTAAAATAGGAAACATCCTTTGAAGAGAAAAATTTTGTATATTTCCAATAAAAAGTAAAACAACACTTGCAATTACAAAAGGAAGAAATATAGATATAGCCTTCATATTAGAAGAAAACTCAAAAGTATTTGTAATACATATAGCAATAATAAAAACTAAAATAATAAATACAATATTTGTATTTGAAAAATATATAATTTTCAAGCCTTCACAAAAATTCCTAAGCAAAATACCAGACCCAGTAACAAAATAGGTAATCAAGACTGTACCAACTATAATTTTTAAAGTTCTGCCACCTAGGTAATCTGCTATATCCATAATATCTTTTCCACCAAAGTTTTTAAGAAGAACATATACCAAATATGCAAATATTAAAGCTAATATAGAAACATAAATTATATTTAAAATAGTAGCAGATTTTGTATTTTGCAAAATAGTAGAAGGAAGTGAAACAATAGTATGAGAAACTATAACTGTAACAAACATCATAATTGCTTCTTTTGTAGTTATTTTGGTATCTGGCATATTTAAACACTCCTTAAACTCAAATTATATTTTAATAAAAAATTATCTCCACTTCATAGAAATATTATCCTGCTTTTTTGGCTCTTTGGGATTAACAAAACTATTCCTATATTCTCTTTTCCAAATAGGAGGAAGAATATATCCACTTCCTTTAACTTTCTCAAGAAAAGAAAGACTTGTAGTATAAGGTACGCCAAAAGATTTTGTATTACATAATAAAGAAATATACACAAAAAGACCTATTGCTATTCCCAAAAATCCAGCCATACTTCCTAAAAAGATAAATAAAAATCTATAAAACCTTAAGTGAAACCCAAAAGAGTAATCAGGAATTGCAAAAGATGAAATACCTGTAATTGCAACAACAATAATTAAAATAGGACTAACAATTCCAGCACTAACAGCAGCCTGCCCCAAAACAATTCCACCAACTATACCAATAGTAGGACCAATAGGAGAAGGAACTCTTAAGCCTGCTTCTCGAATAAGCTCAAAAGAAATTTCCATAATTAAAATTTCTACAATCAAAGGAAATGGCACAGTTTCTCTTGATGCAAGTATAGAAAATAATAATTCAGTAGGCAAAAATTCTTGGTGAAATGATGATATAGCAACATATAACCCTGGAAGTAGTAGGGTAATTGCTGCTGCTAAAAATCTAATACCTCTTATGAAATTAGCAAAAGGAACTTTTAAATTTCTATCATCAGGTGATTTCAAAAAATCTATCATAACAGCAGGTAAAATAAGAGCATATGGAGCACCATTCAAAATAACACAAACTCTTCCTTCAAGCAGGTAACTTGCTGCTTTATCAGGTCTTTCAGTAGACAAAACTTGTGGAACAGATAAATCGTTTGTATCAGTTATAAGTTGTTCTAACTGCCCAGCAGAAAGAAGAGAATCAACATCTAAATTATTTAATCTGTACCTAATTTCTGCAACTAAATCAGGGTTTGCTAAATTAGACATAAAACACAATGCACATTTTGTTTTAGTAATATTTCCAATCTCTATATTTTCCATAGTTAAATTTTCATTATTTATAATACGCCTCAAAAGTGAAGAATTAGTTCTTAGATTTTCAACAAAGGCCTCATGTGGACCTTTAACAACTATTTCATTTGAAGGCTTTTCAACACTTCTTTGCTTAAAACCTTTTACTTCTATATCAAAAGCAACAGGTAAAGTATCAACAAAAAGTGCACAATTTCCGGAATTAACACCTGAAAAAATATCTTTAAACTCTTGTTTTTCCTTTAAAGAATTTTGAGGAATCAAACAAGATTTCAAATAATCTGCTAAATCAAATTTTTTAACTTTTCTAACAGTTACATTATTTGCAACAGCCTCAGAAATAATTCTATTTTGTTTATCATCAAAAAGATTATTTCTATTTCTCATCATTAAAGGTTTTAAAATATAATTATTCATCATATCAGAATTTACTAAACCATCAATATATAAAATAAATGCTTTATATTGTTTACCTCTTGCATTTAAAATAAACTCTCGAAGTACAACATCACTGTTTACTAAAGTGTTATACTTTGATTTTACATACTCTAAATTAACGTCAATACTTGGGAATATTTTAGTAGATTCTTTATTTGAAGTATCTAAAATTGCACCGATTTTCTGTATTTTCATATGGTTTTTGAAGTAAAGAGAAAGTAGATGTTTCTGAAATGTTATATTGAAATAGTTTCTTTATTGCATTTTTTAGATCCATTTAAATTAAAAAACCTCCATTTCTAACAAGAATTTATTTTTAATAGTATTAGTAATTTTTTGATAAATATACTAGTTTTTCAAATAAAAAAATGTTATAATAAAATTTGATAAGGCAAATAAAAGAAAAAAAGTTTTCACAAAGTAATTTAAAATGAAAACTAGAAGTGGAGGAAAAATGAAAAGCAAAATTGCAACATTTATAATGTCAATAATAATACTACTTATAATAGGAGTATTAATAATTTTTGGAATGTTACTTTACACAGAAATAGCACAATCAGGCTTAAATGAAGGAGTAGAAAACTTTGTAACAACAGTAACAAGTATAGGAAAAGAAGAAGAAAATCTATCAACACCAGAATACATAGAAAGAGACTTAAACGAACTAAAGCCTCAAAACGTAACAAACAATAACAGTGCACAAGAAAATAACAATATAACAATAAACAAATATTATTATAACCAACTAGAAGAACCATCAAAAATATTTTATGAAGCATTTGAAGAAAATAAAGAAAATATGAAAACAGGAACATACCAAATAGAACTAGGAGATGCATTTTCAGATATATTATCACAAACAAATGGAGATAGTTTATTAGGAGACTATTATCAATCAGCAGTAGAAACATATATATATGACAATCCAGAAGTATTTTATTTAAATGTTAATAAAATGTATTTAAACATCGAAAAAATAACAAGAGGAAGCAAGATAACATATAATGTATTCATAAATAGTGGAGACCAAGCAAATTACCTAGAAGATGGATATAATGAGCAAATTATAAATACAAGACTTGCAGAAATTGAAAATGTAGTAAATCAAATAAAAAATATAGCAGTAGGAAACACATATGAAAAAATAAAAGCAGTACATGACTACATTATAGAAAACACTTCATATGATACTACAATATCAATGCCAGATATATATAATGTATATGGAACATTAGTTAGAAAATCAAGTGTATGTGAAGGATATGCAAAAACATTTCAACTATTAATGGATGAACTAAACATACCTTGTGTAATCGTAATCGGAACAGCAACAAACTCAAGTGGAGAAACAGAAAACCACGCTTGGAACTATGTACAAATAGGAAGTTCTTGGTATGCAGTAGACTCAACATGGGATGACCCAGTAGTAGTAGGTGGAGGCCAGGCAAGACCAGCATCAAAATATAAATATTTCTTAAAAGGCTCTACTACAATGACAAAAGACCACACACCAAAAACACAATTCACAGAAAACGGAAAAATATATACATATCCTAACTTAAGTATAGAAGATTATACTATTTAAAAAGGAGGAATAATGATAACTTTAAAAGACACATTAAAAGACCTATTCGGAAACAAAATAAAAGTATATGCATTTGTTGGACCATCAGGAACAGGAAAAAGCTATAGAGCACAAATGGTAGCAAGTGAGAAAAATATAAACTATATAATAGATGATGGCTTGCTTATAAAAGACAATGAAGTAATAGCAGGGGAGTCAGCAAAAAAGGCACCAACTAAAATCGAAACAGTAAAAAAAGCATTATTTTATAGAGACGAAGAAAGGCAAGAAATAGTAAAAGCATTAAAAAAATATAAACCAGAAAGTATTTTAATACTTGGAACATCAGATGGAATGGTAAAAAAAATTGCAGAAAATCTAGGTTTGCCAGAAATTTCTGAAACAATATATATAACTGATGTAGCAACAAAACAGGAAATGGAAACAGCAAGAAGAATAAGAGTAACAGAAGGAAAACATGTAATACCTGTGCCAACTTTTGAAATAAAAAAAGATTTTTCAGGGTACCTGCTTGATCCACTTCAAATTTTTAAATCAAAAGGAAAGGGTCAAAAACCATATATATCTGAAAAATCTATAATAAGACCTACATTTAGCTATATGGGAAAATTCACAATTTCTGATACAGTTTTTAGACAGATATTAGATTATTTGGTTTCAAAAACTAAAGGAATTTATAAAATTCAAAAAACGAGAGTAGAAAATTACGGCGAAGGAGTTAGCTTGTATATAGAAGTTACAGTGGTTTATGGTTTTAATGTAGTGCAAGATATTAAAGATTTTAAGGAAAAGGCTAAAAAAGAGATAGAAAAGCTTACTGCTATGAATGTGGTAAAACTTGAAGTGGTAGCTAAAAATATTTATGTACCAGGGCAAGAGAGATAGTAATAAGGAGGAATTAAGTTGAAACAAAAAATAAAGGAAGTTATTAAGTGGATTGTTAGAGGAGCTTTATATATCTGGTTTAAAATAGTATATAGAGCTGAAATAAATGGCCTAGAAAATGTACCAAAAACAGGACCTGTAATATTTTGTGGAAATCATAGGAGTTATTTAGATCCACCTTTGATGGTTGTCACTGCAAAAAGAGATATGAGGTTTTTAGCAAAGGAAGAGCTATATAAAAATAAGTTTTTGGCTTTTTTAGGATGGGCTTTTGATGCTATACCAGTAAAAAGAGATGAAAAAGATGTAACAGCAATAAAACAATCTTTAAAAACTTTAAAAGAAGGAAAGTGTATAGCTTTATTTCCAGAAGGAACTAGAAATGGTTTAGAAAAAGGAGAAAAGGTTAAAGATGGTGTAGCATTTTTTGCTGTAAGAAGCGGGGCAAAAGTAGTGCCTTGTGGTATAAAAGGTGGTACAAAAGACTGTAGAAAAATAACAATTACATATGGAAAGCCATTAGATTATAGTAGCTATAAAGGAAATAAAGACAAAGAAAAATTTGACGAAATAACAGAAGAGATCATGGAAAATATAATTAAGTTGACAAAATAGTAAAAAAGGTATATAATATAAAAAGTTTAAAAAATGAGGCAGGGCGTTTTTCAAAAAAAATTGAAAAACGTCTTAAGTTTCGAAAGGATAGGTAAAAATGAATAACGAAAAAATAAGAAACATAGCAATAATCGCACACGTAGACCATGGTAAAACCACATTAGTAGATGCCATGCTAAAACAAAGCCATGTATTTAGAGAAAATGAACAAGTACAAGAAAGAGTAATGGACTCAAATGACCTAGAAAAAGAAAGAGGAATAACAATACTTTCAAAAAATACATCAGTTATGTATAAAGACATAAAAATAAATATAGTAGATACACCAGGACATGCAGATTTTGGAGGAGAAGTAGAAAGAGTACTAAAAATGGTAGATGGAGTACTTTTATTAGTTGATGCCTTTGAAGGAGCAATGCCACAAACAAGAGAAGTACTAAAAAAATCTTTAGCGCTAGGACTAAAACCAATAGTAGTAATAAACAAAATAGATAGACCAGGAGCCACTCCAGAAAAAGTAGTAGACCAAGTAATAGAATTATTTATAGAACTAGACGCAACAGATGAACAACTAGACTTTCCTGTCGTATATGCATCAGCAAAAAATGGAATAGCAAAAATGGACTTAAATGATGATGCAAAAGATTTAACAGTCTTATTTGAAACAATAGTAAACACAATAAAAGCTCCACAATGTAATATGGAAGGACCTGCCCAAATGCTAGTATCAAACATAGACTATGACGAATATGTAGGAAGAATTGCAATAGGAAGAATAGAAAGAGGAGTAATAAAAGCAAATATGCCTGTATCTATATGTGGAAAAGAAGAAAAAATAACACAAGGGCGAATTGCAAAACTATACACATATCAAGGATTAAAAAAGGTAGAAGTAGAAGAAGTAGGAGCAGGAGATATAATAGCACTTGCAGGACTTCAAGATATAAACATAGGAGACACAATATGTGACCTAAACAATCCAGAAAAAATACCATTTGTAGATATAGACGAACCAACAGTATCAATGACATTTAGTGTAAACAATGGACCATTTGCAGGAAAAGAAGGGCAATTTGTAACATCAAGACATATACGTGACAGATTATTCAAAGAACTAGAAAGAAATGTATCCTTAAGAGTAAAAGAAACAGACAGTCCAGACTCATTTGAAGTATCAGGAAGAGGAGAACTTCATCTTTCAGTACTAATCGAAACAATGAGAAGAGAAGGATTTGAATTACTAGTATCAAGACCAAAAGTAATCTTCAAAGAAATAGATGGCATAAAATGTGAGCCAATAGAAAGACTAGTAGTAAATGTACCAGATGACTGTGTTGGAAATGTAATAGAAAAACTAGGAAGAAGAAAAGCAGAAATGGTAAATATGGAACCAGCAGAATTAGGACACACAAAAATAGAATTCAAAATCCCAGCAAGAGGTTTAATCGGTTACAGAACAGAATTCTTAACAGACACAAAAGGTGAAGGAACAATGAACCACATATTTGACAGCTATGAACCATACAAAGGAGACATCCAAGCACGTGTTAGAGGAACAATAGTAGCATTTGAAGCTGGAAAATCAGTAACATATGGTCTATACAATGCACAAGACAAAGGAGAACTATTTATAGGACCAGGTGTAGATGTATATGAAGGAATGATAGTAGGTCTAAACTCAAGAGGAGAAGACTTGGCTATAAATGTATGTAAAGAAAAACACCTAACAAACACAAGAGCATCAGGTTCAGATGAAGCCTTACGTCTAGTCCCACCAATCCAAATGTCACTAGAAAAAGCAATTGAATTCATACAAGATGATGAACTAGTTGAAGTAACACCAAAATCAATTAGATTAAGAAAGAAAATATTAGACACAAAGGAAAGAGAAAGAGCCAATAGAAATAAATAGAGGAAGGAGCATATGATTATTTAAGTAATTTAAATTATTTAAATATATCATATACATATATAAAAAATGTATGACGAAAAAAATAAAAAAAGTCTAGAAGAATTATGGAGAGAAGTATATAAAGTAAAAAATAAAGGTAATAAAAACAATTTGGCAAATCAATATAAAGATAATTTTAATTATGGGGACTTAGAAAGAGAAGAAGACGAAGACGAAATAGAACATTAAAAATAGAAAAATATAAATATCAAAATAAAATAATTAGGAACATAAGAGAAAAATGATTCTCTATTCCTAATTTTTATTTATAAGTAAAAAAATGAGAATTGTATAAAAAATATACAAAAAAATGAGAAATCGTATAAAAACATATACGAAAAAAATGAGAAACCGTATAAAAATATATACGAAAAAGAAAGGAGACTTCGTATAAAAACATATACGAAAAAAGTTATGAATAAAGAAGAACTACTAAAAATAAAAACAAAAGCATTAGATAACCATATACCAATAATTATGGATGAAACACTAGAGACAATAGAAAAATATTTAAAAAACAATAAACCAAAAAGAATTTTAGAAATAGGCACAGCAGTTGGATATTCATCTATATGTTTTTCAGAATTTTTAGCAGATGGCGGAAAAATTGATACTATAGAAAGAGATGAAGAAAGAGTAAAAGAAGCAAAAGAAAATATAAAAAATGTAGGAGTTCAAGATAAAATTAATATATATGAAGGAGATGCTATAGAAATACTTCCTACATTAAACTACAAATATGACATGATTTTTATAGATGCAGCAAAAGGAAAATATCCATTTTTCTTAAAAGAATCACTTAGAATGCTTGAAGATGAAGGAATTATCTTTGCAGATAATATATTATATAAAGGATATGTAATGAGTGATTATAATAAACATAAACAACGTACAGCTGTTAGAAATTTAAGAGAATATATTAAAGAAGCAACAGAAAACCCAGAGCTTCAAACAGAAATTTTAGAAATAGGAGATGGGCTTGCGATAAGTAAGAAAATTCCCTCAGAAAAAAATCTGAGGGAATAAAGGATTGTTTTTGTTTTAGATAACTAATGTTGAACTTATCCGACGATTTAAAAATTTTTTCGAATAATGGACACCATCAATATCATCTTCAACATTGTTGTACCCGGTAAAACCGATGATGTTTACCTTAGAGAAATCATCTACTTTGAAAATATCAGTATATTTTCTAAGTTTTTTATAATCATCATGATTTGCAGAGCCATTTGTTGCATTTTGATGCATATAGTTAGTTCGAAGTTGCATTTCAAACTCCGCACCAGGGAGTATAGGAGAAAACATCTCTAAAATAATTACAAAATGAATAGATTGATAACCATTTGGCTTTGGATCATTTACGTAATCTTTAATAAAATCAACCTTAAACGGAAGAGATAAGATATATTTAATCCTATCTATCGTAAAGTTATCAAGTTCAGGATTGTTTTCTGTCCATTCCATAAATGAAGAATATGACTTCCTATTTTTCAAAGTTAAAATATCAACTAAATATTGATATACTTTGAAAAGTAAATCAGTTGCTTCTTCAGAAGAAGAATTATTTAAAATGTTTCCTCTTAAACCAAATCTATCATGTAAAAGATAGTGTGGATCAGTTATAGATTTTTCCAGATTTTTTGAAAGTTCACTTTCAAGCCCTTTGCGTCTAGCATCAATATTGATGTCAATATGCATATGCATAGTTTTGTTTAACCAAATTACAATATACATAAAAACAAATGAAATATCTGACGCAAGATTAGTCATTTCAAAAGTCTTTTCCCGAATTTTAAAAGATGTAAAAACCCCCTTTAAAAAAGTATCAAACTCTATGGCATCTGATTCATTAGGAACATAGCCGGATAATATTTTGTGCAAATTTTGCACAATTTCTAATATATTATTAGAGTTTTCAACTGATTGTTGATAAGCCCGATGGATAAATTGCAAAGTTTCATCAGTCATACAAAAAAAACCTTCCTTTCTTAATATAATATGATATAATACTATTATATCACATTATCAAGCAAAAATATAGGAATTTAAGCAAAATAACGTTTTTTATATACAATAATAATAAATTGAGATAAAATATATATAATTAATGATTTAATAAAATTATAGCTATTGTAAAAAGTTTTACAAGTAAAAGTTTTTACAAAACCAAATAAAAAAAGAAAAAACAAGTAAAAGTTTTTTTACAAAACCAAATAAAAAAAGAAAAAACAAGTAAAAGTTTTTTTACAAAACCAAATAAAAAAGAGAGAAAACTAGTAAAATTTTATACAAAACCAAATTATAAAAAGGAGAGAAAAAAATGAAAAAAGCAGAACTACTAGCCCCAGCAGGCTCATTTGAAAAAGCAAAAATAGCATTTTTATATGGAGCAGACGCCATATATTGTGGAACATCATCATTATCACTAAGAACAAGAGCTGACATGGGAAATGAAGAACTAATAAAAACAATAGAATATGCACATAAACTAGGAAAAAAAGTATATGTAACACTAAATATTTTTGCATGGGATGAAAAATATGAAGAAATAATAGAAATGGCAAAAATATTAGAAAAAATAAAACCAGATGGAGTAATAGTAGCAGATGGAGGAATTGTAGATGTTTTAAAAGAATATGCTCCAAGTGTAGAATTGCACATAAGTACACAAGCAAATATAGTAAGCCTTCATTCAGCAAATTTCTGGTATAAAAACGGTGGAAAAAGAATGGTAATGGCAAGAGAATTAAACAAAGAGCAATTAAAATACATAATGGCAAACAAACCAAAAGATATGGAAATAGAAATATTTATCCATGGAGCAATATGTTTTGCATTTTCAGGAAGATGTTTTTTAAGTGACTTTATGGCAGGAAGAAGTGCAAACCTCGGAGACTGCGCACAAAGTTGTAGATGGTCATATAATCTATATGCAGAAGAAAAAAATAACCCTGGAAACTTAATGCCAATAGAAACAAATGAATATGGAACAAGCATATTTTCATCAAAAGACTTATGCCTAATTAAAGAAATTCCAGAAATAATAGATATGGGAGTAGACAGCCTTAAAATTGAAGGAAGACTAAAAACAGAATATTACCTAGCAAGTGTAATAAATACATATCGAACAGCAATAGATGATTACATAAAAAATCCAAATGAATATGACTATAAAAAATACCTAAAAGAACTAGAAAAAGTAAAAACAAGAGGACTAACTACATTTTACTTTAATGATAGAAACAATAAAGACATCCAAGAATATTCAGGAAGGCAATATAACGAAGAATACGAATTTGGAGGAAAAATTATAGAATACAACAAAGAAAAAAATCAAGCAGTTGTAGAAATAAAAAATAAGCTAAAAGTAGGAGATGAATTAGAATTATTAATTCCATATGTACTAGAACCTACAAAATTTAAAATAGAAAAACTATATAGTATAGACACAAAAGAAGAAATAAAAGAAATAAGCCCTGGTGTTAAAGGGCAAAAAGTTATAATGCAAATTCCAGTAGATTGCAAGGAAAATTGGATATTAAGAAGAAAAATCCTCAAAAAAAATGTGAAATAAGAAATCCAATAAATATGCTTAATGAAAATACAATAAAATCAGCAAATGAAGCAATACTTGGTGCCAAAACAAAAATAGAACCTATAGTAAAACCTATTATTGAATAAAAGGTTTTACTATAATATCTATTTAGCAAAAATTTAATTAATCTCATAAAAATTAAACTGCCCAAAATCAAGCCAATACCCATCGGAATTAAAACTTGAAAATTAAGTAAAGAAACAGAAGCTAAATAAACATCATACACCCCAAGAAGCATTAAAATAATAGTACTACTTATCCCAGGAACCACAACACCAACAGACATTAAAAAACCACTTAAAACTAAATACAAGTTAGAATAATTTATATTAAAATCCCCCAAAAAATTTTCTGCTATAACTAAAAATATACCAACTAAGCTAGAAAATATAATAAAAACAATATCTAAAAAGCTTGTTTTAGTAGAACATCTATCATTTACTTGGTTTAATAAATGAGGAATACTACCCAAAATCAATCCTATAAAAATTGACTGTATTTGCAAAGGATATGTATTAAAAAGAAACATCAAAACATTACCAAACAAAACCATCCCACAAAATGCGCCTAAAAATATAGGAACTAAAAATTTCAAATTTTGTTTAATATCAGAAAAAAATTGTAAAATACTATTTAACAATTTTTCATATATTCCCAAAATCACACACAAAACCCCACTACTAATGCCAGGAAGTATAGCACCAGTACCAATAAAAAAACCAAAAATTAAATTTTTAAAAAAAGTCATAAAATCACCATATAAAAAATTTATTTCAATTTGTGACCATTATTTTAAAATTAGAAATATTACCTTCATTTAAAAGGTTAATTTTAGGCTACAAATTAAAATGCTAAAATAAATATCTTTTTTTTATTTTATATAAATCTTTTTGTTACGGTTTAGTAAGAAATTTAAATAAAGATAGCTAAAAGATGTTCTTAATCTTTTTTAAATTTTATACAAAAAATATAGAAATATAACCTAAACTTTGTTAAAATATAAGAAAAGTAAAAAGTAACAAAGCTACATAAGTAAAGCTCACATTGGTCTTTTTAAAGGAAATTTTTCTTGTTGTATACGGTAAAATATTCTTAAGAAGTCTAAAAGAAAACCTGCTTAAGAAGTCTAAGAAAAAATTCACTTAAAAAGTTCAAGGTGAAAGTCGATTTTTCATATAAAATAAAAAAGAAAGGTGTGTAAAAAATGAAAAACAAAAAAACAAAAATAATAATTATAATAGCAATTGTAATAATACTTGCAATATTAGGAACAATATTTGGATGTATAGATGTAAACAGATTAAAAAAAGGTCAAAATCCAATATTTTGTATAAATACTGAAATTATGAGAGACGGAGGAACCAAAGTATATGTAGGACTAGGTTATAAAATAATAGATTTTAACACGGAAACAGGATATGACGAAATAAAAGTAGGACTTTGGGGGATAAGATATGAAGATTATATAGACGAAATTGAAGAATACCAAGAAAACTTAAAAAAACAAGAAGAAAACAAAGAAGGAAGTCAAGAAGAAAATCAAAATGAAAAAAATAGTCAAAACATATTTTATGCAAAAATACTAGAAGTAAATGAAAAATCTATATTAGTAGAACCATTCAAAAATGAAGAAATAAGAAAATCATCAGATAAAATTAGTATTGGCATAGAAAATACTTCTGAATATATACTAGGTGAAAATATAAGAGTAGAATTTAATGGAGAAATAAACGAAAGTTATCCAGCAACAGTAGAAGCAAAAAACATAGAAAAAATTGATTTTAATGACTTTGAAATTAAATTCACTCCAAATGAAATAGAAGAGTCAGAAAAAATAATAAGTAAAGATGAAAACAATATATCAGATTATGACATATATGCACATAAAGGAGATATTACAATAACAATAAACGAAGAAGAGTATACACTAAAAGATGCACTAGAAAGTAATAAAATAACACCTGACGAAATAATAAATCGTGCAAAACAAGAAGCAGAAGACGGAAAAGTAGAAGAAGAAACATATAAATTAGAAAAAGGATCAATATATAGGTATAATGATTATGCAATTATATTATTATATGATAATGATAAAAAAATGAGGGCAATGTATATTGGAGAGCCAAATTCGAAAATAGAAGAATTTGTACAGATTGTATATTAAATAAGAAATTTTTAACAATTGTTACGCCAATCTTGAGCAAGATTTTGGCTACCATATTAAAATAATAGAAAGGAGCTATGGTATTAATACCTACAAAGAAATGATTAAAAGAATAATATTTGACGAAGATAATACACTAATAACCTGGGAAGAAAAGTACAATTACAAAGTAAATGAAGCATTAGATGAGCTTGAGATTAAATACACAAAACAAGAAGCGGAAAAAGTTCTAGAAGCATTTAATAATTATGAAAATGATAATTTAATGTTTAATATAGATAAAATGCATACCTTTATAAACGAATACACCAAAAAAACATATCCTAAAGAAATTGTAACAAAAGTATTAGAAAAATGGGGTACTTGTGTACCCCAAAAACTAGACCCAGAAATTATAGAAACACTTAAATATCTAAACCAAAAATATGAACTTGTAATATTAACAGATTGGTTTAAAAAGCCACAATTAAATAGACTAAAATTATTAAAAATAGATAAATATTTCAAAAAAATATATTCAGCAGAACATACAAAAAGAAAGCCATATAAAGAAGCATTTCTTCAAGCAATAGAAAACTTAAATCCATCTGAATGTGTAATGGTAGGAGACTCGCAAGATAGGGATATAAAAGGAGCAATAAATGCAAAAATAAAGCCTATATGGCTAAATCCAAAAGAAATAAAAACAGATATAAATTGCATACAAATTAAAAAAATAGAGGAATTAAAGAATATATTATAATTATTCTTTAATTTCTTTTGACAATTTATGGATAGCTTTAGTTTCAATTCTGGAAACATAACTACGCGAAATCCCCATCATTTGAGCAATTTCTGCTTGAGTTTTTGGCTTATATCCATCTAAACCAAACCTTAATTCTAATATAGTTCTTTCTCTATCTTTTAAAACTTCTTTAATTTTATTATATAACAATTTAATTTTTAAGTTTAAATCAACTTCATCTTCAATATTTCTTTCACTATTTTCTAAAACTTCTTGGAGAGTAACTACATTATCATCTTTATCTTTTCCAATAGGTTCATTTAAATAAACTTCAGAATTTTGCTTTTTAGTAGCTCTTAAGTGCATTAAAATTTCATTATCAATACATCTAGAAACATAAGTACTAAGCTTACTTCCTTTATCAACATCAAAACTATTAATACCTTTAATAAGCCCAATAGTACCAATAGAAATTAAATCATCTTGGTCTACATTTGATGATGCATATTTTTTAGCTATATGTGCAACTAATCTTAAGTTCCTTTCTATTAAAATATTTCTTGCCTCCTCATTTCCAAGTTTTAATTGCTCTAAACACTGTTTTTCTTCATCTCCGAGTTAAAGGTTCTGGAAATAGATTACTCCCTTGAATATATCCGAACAACAAAAACTGCTGAACCTAAAAATTGTAAAAAACCAAACGCAATACTACATAGTGCTGTAATCATATAAGCACCTCCAAAAAAACTATCTATGGAAAATATATGAAATAAAAAAAATAAAGTGCATGACCTATTAAAAAAATTTAAAAAAGTTAATACATTTTTTTGAAGTGAACCCAAATTATTAGACAAAAAAAGTTTAATAAGGAGTACTTCCAATAAGGGCATTTATTGGTAAAGTTGTTAAATCAATTTCTTCTTGTTTAGTTTTATCAATAGTAGTGGACAATTCATTAATTTTTCCTTTTAAGTCTTTTTGCTCTTTTTCATAATTTAAAGATAAAGTTGCAAACCTATCATCATTAATTTTACCAGAAATGTTATCTTCATAAATATGCTGTATCAAATTATCAATCTCTTTTACTTGTTCTGCAAGTTCCATTAACTCCAAATTTTTCATTGTAGGTAGTTTCACATCTTTTTTATGTAAATGTCAATAAAATCAAAAAAATCAATTGAAAAAAGTCAATATTGCTGATATAATTGATACATAATTAAAAGAGAAAGAAAGTAGGTA
Source organism: uncultured Clostridia bacterium (assembly GCA_944386775.1). Classification (GTDB taxonomy): domain Bacteria; phylum Bacillota; class Clostridia; order TANB77; family CAG-508; genus CAG-269. Next base: position 15,876 of record CALXCJ010000008.1, on the reverse strand, counting down.
AATAATGGATTTAGAAAAAGGAAATAATAATTCCATGATTATTAAATATCAAAATACAGATAATGTACTAAAAGATGTGTGCTCTATTATTGAATCAGCACGAAATTATGCCTATCAATCAGTAAATATCGCATTAGTAGAAAGAAATTGGTTTATTGGTTATAGAATTGCAGAAGAAGAATTAAAAGGCGAAAATAGAGCAAACTATGGTACAGAGATATTAAAAAAATTGTCTAAAGAATTAAAGAAAGAATATGGAAAAGGTTTTGAATTAAGAAATTTATACTATTTTTTACAATTTTACAAAACATTTCCAAACATTTTGCACTCAGTGAATGCAAAATCTAATATCTTGTCTTGGACTCATTATAAAACTTTATTACAAGTAGAAGATGTAAAAGCAAGAGAATGGTATGCAGAAGAAACAGCAAAACAAACTTGGAGTGTAAGAACTTTACAAAGAAATATATCTTCACAATATTATTATAGACTATTAAAATCACAAGTTAAAGAACCAGTAATTAAAGAAATGAAAGAAAAAAATAAAGAACATTATTTAATGGACAAGCTAGAATTTATCAAAAATCCATTGATAGCAGAATTCTTAGGTTTTTCATTAGAAGATACTTATACAGAAACTGAACTAGAAACAAGCATTATAAATAATTTACAAAAATTTTTAATGGAACTTCGGAAAAGGCTATGCTTTTGTTGAAAGGCAACAACATATTCGCACAGAAAAAGGTGACTATTTCATCGATTTGGTCTTTTATAACTATATTTTAAAATGTTTTGTGTTAATAGATTTAAAGACTAATCAAGTAACGCACCAAGACATAGGACAAATGGATATGTATGTAAGAATGTATGATGAATTAAAGAAAGCTAAAGATGATAATCCAACAATTGGAATTTTACTTTGTACTGATACAGATGCTGATGTAGCGAGATATTCTGTATTAAATGGAAATGAACAACTATTTGCAACAAAATACAAAACATATTTACCAACTGAAGAAGAACTTAGAGCTGAAATAGAAAGTCAAAAAGCGATTTTTGAAATACAACAACAAGAAAAGAAAGAAAATAGTTAATCATAGGTATGTAGGAGTGTAATTAATGGATGAACTAAGATATAGTGGAAATTGGGAAATATCAGGAAAAGAATATTTCGGAAATCTAATTATAAATGATAAAAAGGGAATAATTAGATTAATTTTACATAATAGAGATAAAATAGAAAATTTATTTAATGATGCTGAAATACCTTCAGCAATAAACTTTATAAAAGGCAAATTAATACCTTAGTATTTCAAATTTTCTTTTAGCTTGTATAAAAAGGTTAAAATTTAAAATATGACCCTCAAAATATAAAATAATTATAGCACAAAATTAAGCAAATAGCAACTTACAAAAAAGTAAAAATAATAAGTATAATAATAAAAAAAAGAGATAAAATAATAAAAACAGATAAAAACAAAAAAATTTAAGAGCAAAAGAATTTGTCAAAGAAAATAATGTATGCTAAAATATAACTAACCTAAAAGTTAGGTAAAAAATTAAATAAGATATTAAATTTCCCTGCATAGTACGTGTAGACTTAAATTTTTAGAACCAACACACATATAAGAGGGGCCGATCTCGAAAATATGGCGTGCAAGCTCACCGTTTGAATTGTGAGAAGCCCATAAGTATTTTGGTAGGCACCCACCTGTTTTTAGGAGCAGGTCCTTAAAAATTAAGACATCTTACGGCTAGAGCGGGGTATTTTTGTGTTTGAATATAATGAATAAAAAATTAAACATAATAAAAAAGTTAAAAATCTTATATAAATAACATTCTAAGAATTTATTTTAAATTTCTATAACAGTGAATTTTTTTGGAAAAAAGTAACTATAAAAATTGAAAGTTATAAAAAAACTAGACTTTTTAAAAATTTTCTTGTATAATAGGGAAAAAAGTCAAACGATGGAGGTTTTTGTAATGTATGAAAGGAGCGCAAGCATACTAGAAAAATATTTTGACAAAATGTTTTCATTTAGTAACAAAAATTTAAATGGAATCTATCAAAATTATGTAGAAACAGTAGAAGAAATAGAAAAATACCAAGAAATATCAGAAAAAGAAGAAAATATAATCAAAGAATTTGAAGAAGTTGCAAATGAAATACAAGATATACAAAAGAAACAAGAGAAATTAACAAAAGCAAACATCGATCTAGAAGAAAAAAGAAACAATTTATTTAACGACTTAGACGAAAATGCAGAAAATATAGAAAATCAATTTGGAAAAATAGAAACCAAAATTGAAGAAAACAATCAAGAATTAGAAAACTTAAGAACAAGTTTTATAGAATACTTAAAAATATTTACAGAAAAACAAAAAGAAAGAAATAAATGCTCAAAAACAAGAAGACTAGTAGAAAATGAATACCTAGAATACATAAAAATAGCAAATGACGAAGTAGAACAGATAGACACAAGTTTTATTAATAAAATCAAAAAATTTATTGTAACAGATAGTGACAATATAGAAAAAGAACTAATAAAAATTATGGTAGAAAATGGTAAAAATGAAAAAGTAGGTTTTAATGAAGAAGTAATAAAAAATGCAGTAATATTAAGAACAGATATTGCAAAAAAAGAAGCTGAATGTTATATAATAGCTTTTGAAAAAACAAAAAAGATATTAGAAGAAATAGAAAAAGACAGTTTAAAAATAGGAAAATACAAAAAAATCCAAAGAGATATAAGTGCAAAACTTGCATTTTTAAATGCAGTCAAAGAATATATAGTAGGATTTCTAGATAATGAAAGAATGACTGCAATAAACGGACCAAAAATACACAAAAAAATGATGCAAGAAGCTTGCAAAAATTTCGAGACAGATAATGTACAAATAATTAATTTATATGAACTAATTTTAAGAGAAATATCTTCAAAAGCAACCAAAAAAGCATATAGAGAACTTTATGATAAAACATATCTAAAAAGTATAGAAGAAGATGAAAAAGTATTTGAAAAAGAAGTAAACAATATAGATATTCGTCTAGGAACATTTATCAATTCAAACTATTGGAGAATAGAAGGAATAAAACAAATATATGAAACATTCCAAAAAGAAGTAAACGAAAAATTTGGTAGAGAATTATCAGAATTAACTATAGAAGACTCAAGAGAAACAGAAGAACAATCAAATCAAGAAAACACTCAAACTGAGAGCGAAGATAATTTAGAAAAAGATTTTGAAGAAAATTTGAGTGAAAACAACATATTTAATAAAGACAGCGAAAACACTTACAATACAAATGGAGAAAATAACGAAGAAGATTCTTTAGATATGGAAGATGATAATTATGATGACTATGATGTAGACGAGGATGAAAATAATGACTTTTATTATGATGAAAAACACAATAATATAAAAAGCAATTATTACTATGATATAGATGAATATGATGAAAATAAAAGAAACTTAGACGATAATGAAAATGAAGAAGATTCATATCAAGATACTGCAAAAGATAATTATGAAGATGAAGACGAAGACGAATACGAAGATGAAGATGAAGACGAATATGAAAACGAATACGAAGATGAAGATGAATACGAAGATGAAGACGAATATGAAGATGAAGATGAATATGAAGATGAAGACGAATATGAAGATGAAGATGAAGACGAAGACGAATATGAATATGAAGATGAAGACGAATACGAAGATGAAGATGAAGACGAATATGAAGATGAAGATGAAGACGAATATGAAGATGAAGACGAATACGAATACGAAGATGAAGACGAAGACGAATATGAAGATGAAGATGAAGATGAAGACGAATACGAAGATGAATATGAATACGAAAATGAAGACAAATCCAAAAATGAAAAAGCCAAATATAAAGACAAATACAAAGTTAAACAAGAAGATTATAAAAACAAAAGCAAACATAAAAACAAAAAAACTAACCCAAAAGGAAATGATGAAAATAAAGAAACTCAAAAATATGCAATATATAATCAAGAAAACTATACAAATAGAAAAAATAAAAAAGCAAGCAAATCTGAATATGAAAATAGCGTTAACGGAAAATCCAATGTAAAAGTAGCTCAAAATAATAAAGTTAGAAGTCAAAAAAATATAATAGACGAGGCTCAAGAAGACTATTATGATATATATAAACTAGATATTCCAACAACCAGAAGAAATAGTAATATACTAGCAAAAAACAAAAATAATATAAAAAGCAAAAACTTGATAAATGAACAAAAACCAAAAACAGAAGAAAAACAAGTTAAAAATATATTAAAAAGATTATTTAAAGAAAAAAATAAATAATGAGACTTTGTCAAGTAAAGTGTGTAATTTTTTTTAAAATTTTAAAAATTTTTATAATCGATGGTAAAAAATTTATGCCATTGATTATTTTTTCTTTAGGATAGATAGTGTAAAATAAAGGCAAAAAAGGTAAGCACGGAGTATATCGAAAGTGCTTATCTTTTTTTAGTGTATTAACAGTGGTTCAAACTACTTTAAGAATAAAGTGGCTCGGAACCCATAAGTGTCAAGGGCAGTAGTTGCAGGGTTGTCCCAGCGACCACCAGCGCGATCGTTGTTGGTGTAATAACCACCGCGATGTACCACCGGCTCAGAAGTCCCAGGGTTTAACTCTGTGGTAAACTCTGCAATATTTCCTCCCATATCATATATATTACTTTGTGCTGTTGTTAATCCTGTATTTAGCCTTTGTGATGTTCCTGCTGGTTTTATTATATTCCCTTCTTTATCTTTTATTTCTTTTGATAGCCAGTTTTCATTAAATCCTACTACACTTGTTGCATAATTTGTTGCTCCATTATTTTGTATAAAGTTTATTGCTGTGTCCCATGCATAGCTTGAACATAAATATGTTTCTGCATTTTTTCCTCCACCTATACCTTTTGCTAAGCTATATGCCTTGCTCCAAGTTATTGTGTTATATGGTACTTGATTTGGTTTTATTACTGCAATATTATTTTCATTTCCTACTTCATATCTTCCTATATAGAAGCCTCCATATTTTTCTACACTTGTCTTTTCGGCATTTATTTGGTTTACGATTTCTTGTGAGATTTGGGCATTTATTCCATTATCTAGTTCTGTTTGTTTATATGTTATATCTGGATCTGTTAATTCTAGTTCATCTTTAATTGCTCTGGTTCCATTGTCGTCTTCGACTCCCCATTCTGTTCTTTGATATTTTAGTTTACTACTTGCTTCATCAGTTGTACAAGGAATCCATACATATTCATTTCCTATGCTGTCTTTTATTACTAAACCATCTTCTACTGTTTGTTCTCCTTCTACTTCTGATATTGTAAATCCTGATGGTATTGGTACTGTTATTGTTTCTCCATCATCATTTGTATATTCATAGTTATATATTTCTCCATTTTCTGATGCCATTAGCATTTCCATTTCTTGAATTTTTTCTAGTTCTTCTGTTTGAGATTTTTCTGTTTCTTCTTTTGCTTTTTGGGCTTGGGTTAGTATTCCATTTGGCCCTGATAATGTTGCTATTGTTACTCCAGCGAGTATTAGCAAAACTATAATTGTTACTATTAATGCTACTAGTGTTATTCCTTCTTGTTTTTTCTTTTGATTCTTTTCTTTTTTTACCATTTGTTTTAACCTCCGAATTTTAAACTTTTTCGCTTTATTTTTTCTTTCCTATAATTACATTACCATATATTTTTATTTTTGTCTATTAGTTTTTATCATTTTAAATGATATTTTAATTGGCAATGTTTACTATATTTTTATAATTAAGTATAAAAATTAATTAATAATTTCAATTTGCTAAAAATACTGATATATAAGTGCTTTTATTAGTTTTTAGTATGTAATTTTTAAGCAAATTTTCTCTTAAAAGTATTTTTTATATATTGACTTATTCTGTTGATAATGCTATATTACTTTTAAGTTTTCCAATTAATTAATTTTTATACTTAATTATATCAATTTTTTTCAATCTCTTTATATTCTGTAAACGATCAACAAAAACGCGTATTTAAACCTCCTAAAATGAGATGTAAAATAAAAACATCAAAATTTTAGGAAGTTTAAATACGTGTTTTTGCTTACGAGGTTTATCTATTAAAGTTTAAAGCCTTGAAAAAACTAATATAAAATGATAAAATACAAAAAATAAGGGAGGTGGATAATATGCAAATAAGAGAAGCAATAGTAAAAGGAACCATACAGTTAAAAACAGCAAACATAGACACACCAAAAATAAAAGCAAGGTTACTTATGCAATATATACTAAATAAATCAAGGCAATACATTATAGTAAATGATACAAAAATCTTAACAAAAGAGCAAGAACAAAAATATATAAGAGCAATAGAAAAATTAAAAACAGGTATACCACTTGAGCATATTACACACCAAAAAGAATTTATGAAACTAAACTTTTTTGTAGATAAAAATGTACTCATTCCAAGACCAGAAACAGAAAATGTAGTAGAAGAAGCAATAAAATTAGGAAAAGCAATAAAAAACCCACAAATATTAGATTTATGCACTGGTAGTGGAGCAATTGCTATATCACTTGCAAAATACTTAAAAACAAGCACAATAACAGCAATAGATATAAGCCATAAAGCAATACAAATAGCAAAGAAAAATGCAATAATAAATAAAGTAGAAAGCCAAATTACATTTTTAGAATCTAATTTATTTGAAAACCTACCAGAGCAAAAATATGACATAATAATATCAAACCCACCATATATAAAACGAAAAATAATAAAAACACTAGATACACAAGTTCAAAAAGAACCAATAATAGCTTTAGATGGAGGATATGATGGCTTAGATTTTTACAGAAAAATTATAAGTCAAAGCTATGAATACCTAAAATTTGGTGGATATATCATACTAGAAATAGGATATGACCAAAAAGAAGATGTTATAGACTTAATAAAAAAAGAAGAAAAATATAATAAAATATATTGCAAAAAAGACCTATATGGAAATGATAGAGTTATAGTAACATACTAAAAATAACTTAAGCCATAACTAAAATCATAAATTAAAATAAAAAAGAGAAAGGATAAAAAAATGTCTTTTTCATCAGAAATAAAACAAGAACTAAGCAAAATAAACAACTTAAAAAATAAAGAAGCACTAAAATATGAATTATTAGGGTATTTACTATCAAACAATCCTAAAATAGTAGCACATAGTAAAATAAAATATTCTACAGAAAATGAATATAATATAAATAGATTCTCTAAGTTATTATCAAATTTAAATATAAAACACAAAATAGAAATGGAAGGAAATTTATTTGTAATAACATTAAAAATAAAAGATGTAAACTTTATAAAGATAGAAAATGGAGAAATAGTAGCAAGTGGAAACATAGTAGATGAAGAAGTAGTAGCAAGTAAAAACACAATAAATGAAGAAAATGAGCAAACAAAAGAAAATAAAAATAGAAACGAAAACAAAGTAGAGGATAAAAAAGAAAACAAAGTAGAAAATAAAAAAGAAAGCAAAAAAGAACAAAAAAATGGAAATAAAATAGAAAATAAAAAATGCATTATAAGAGGAGCTTTTTTAGGAGCAGGCTCAATAAACAATCCAGAGAAAAAATATCATTTAGAAATAAATTTTTCAAATAAAAAAAATCTAGAATATATATTACAAATAATGAAAGAGTTAGGAATAACCCCAAAAATGCTAGAGGGCAAAAATAAATACACAATATATCTAAAAGAAGGAGAAGAAATATCAAATTTATTAGCACTTATGGGAGCAAGTAAAGGAATGATGAACTTTGAAGAAATACGTGTAAAACGAGAAATGAGAGGAAAAGTAAACAGAATAGTAAATTGCCAAACAGCAAATTTATCTAAAACCATAAATGCATCAGTAGAGCAAATAGAAGCAATCAGAAAACTAAAAGAGACAGGACAATTTAATAAATTAAATGACAACTTAAAAGAAATTGCAACATTAAGGTTAGAAAATCCAAATATGAATTTAATAGAACTAGGAAAGCTCTTAAAAAAGCCAATAGGAAAATCAGGGGTAAATTATAGATTAAAAAAAATAATAGATATAGCAAAAAATAGTTAAAATGAATCTAATTGAAAGGAACACAAGAATGAACACAAATTCTGAAAAGCCAGAATTAGGAATATATATACATATTCCATTCTGTATAAAAAAATGCTATTATTGTGACTTTATATCATATAGTGATAAATTTAGCATTCAAAAAGAATATATACAAAAAATTAAAGAAGAAATACAAGCACAAAAACATATAATTAAAAGATATAATATAACTACAATATATATCGGAGGAGGAACACCATCTAGCATAGAAAGTTCTGGTATAGTAGAAATTTTAAAAGAAATAAAATCAATAAATGCAGGTACAGAAGAAAACAAAAAAGAGATAACGATTGAAATAAACCCAGGAACAATAACCATGCAAAAATTAAAAGACTATAAAGAGGCTGGGATAAATAGAATTAGTATAGGATTACAAACAACCAACAATGAACTACTAAAAAATATAGGAAGAATACATAGTTTAGAAGATTTTGAAAAAAGTTATAATCTAATAAAAGAAGCGGGATTTAAAAATATAAATGTAGATTTAATGATAGGACTTCCAAAACAAACAATAGAAGATATAAAAGAATCAATAGAAAAAGTAATAAACTTAAATCCAAAGCCAAAACATATATCAGTATATTCACTAATAATAGAAGAAAATACAAAGTTTGAAAAAATGTTAGAAGAAAATAAACTAAAACTTCCAGATGATGAAACAGAAAGAATGCAATATGAATATGTAAAAAACAAATTAGAACTTGCAGGATACAAACATTATGAAATATCTAATTTTGCTATACCAGGATATGAATCTAAGCATAATAGTAATTGCTGGGAACAAAAGGAATATATAGGATTTGGAATTGCAGCACATTCATATATAGACAAAGTTAGAATGTCAAATACAATTAATCTAAAAGAATATTTAAACACAAGCACTAAAGAGCCAAATGAAGAATATAAAAAAATATATAACAAATCAAACTTACCAATAAAAATAGGAATAAAAACAATAAACGAAATCCAAAATAAAGAAGATGAAGAAAAAGAGTATATGCTACTTGGGCTTAGAAAAATAGACGGAGTTAGCATCTCTAAATTCAAGCAGAAATTTTACGAAAACCCAATATTTTTATTTAAAAAAGAACTTGCAAAACTTGCAGATGAAAAATTAATTGAAATAGATTTAGATACAATTAGATTAACAAGAAAAGGCCTAGATTTAGCAAATATTGTATGGGAAGAATTTATATAAAGGAAAGATAAAAATGTTAAAAAATAAAAAAAATAGATATTTAGAATGGAGAAAACTAGATAATTCAGCCAAAATTTTCCCAATATCAGGGGGAAAAAAATATAGTACAGTATTTAGACTATCAGCAGTATTAAACGAAAAAATTAACCCTAAAATATTAGAAGATGCAGTAAAGATATCACTTGAAAAATATAAAATATTTAAAGTAAGCCTAAAGAATGGATTCTTTTGGAATTACCTTGAATATAATGCAAAAGACCCAATAATAGAAGAAGAAAAAGAATATCCTTGTAAATATATTAGACCTGAAACAAACAATAATTACTTATTCAAAGTAACATATTTTGACCAAAAAATAAATATAGACATATTCCATTCATTAACAGATGGAAACAGCGGACTAACATTTTTTAGAGAAATAATATATAACTACATAGAACAAGCACATAAAGAAGAATTTAAAGAAGAGATAAGACTTCAAAGAAAAGTAGAATTTTCCGCAGAAGACAGTTACATAAAAAATTATGACAAAAAAGCTAAAAATAATAATAGTACAAAAAAAGCATACAAATTAAAAGGTCCAAAAATAAAATTAGGAGCAATTTCAGCAATACACGAATATATAAATTTGGAAGAATTAAAGGCAATTGCAAAGAAAAATGAAGCAACAGTAACACAGTATTTAACAGCAGTATTAATCTACTCAATATACCAAGAAAACTACAAAAAATCAAACAAGAAAAATAGAAAAAGACCAATAAAAGTATGCATACCAGTAAATTTAAAAAAATATTTTCCATCTAATACAATGTCAAACTTTTTCTCATATTTGACAGTTGAAGTAAATATGGAAAAAATAATAGCTGATACAAGTACGGAAAAAAGCAGTAATAATGCAGAAACTCAGATAAAAAATACCAATATAGAAAACAATAATACCGAAACTCAGTCCAAAAGTGCTAATATAGAAAATAATAATATTTTCGAAAAAATATTAGATTTAGTAAAAAAAGAATTCCAAAAAAAGCTAACAGAAGAAGAAATACAAAAAACAATGTCAGCAAATGTTAAATTAGGAATAAATCCATTTATAAAACTAATTCCATTAGTATTAAAAAAGCCTATAGTAAGACTAAGTTATATTGAAATAAGAAAATACACAACAACAACATTTTCAAATATAGGAAGAATAGGTATTATTGGAAAATACAAAAAATATATAGATAGTTTCTTAATGCTAATTGCACCAGAACCTGTTGAAAAAATAAAATGTTCAGCTTGTTCATTTGAAAATAAAATAGTATTTACATTTACATCAATATTAGATGATGCAAATATAGAAAAAAGATTTTGCTCTACTTTGCAAAATCAAGGAATAAAAGTTAATATAGAAAGTAATGGTGTTTTAGATGTTATATCCACAAAAACTAAGCAGTAAAAAGCAAAATGTAATCACCTTAAGTTTACTAATTTGTTCAATAATAATTGCACTTATTTTAATCTTAATAAATCATTTAAGCAATGGTAATGTTCATTGGGCAGCACTTGCAAATGCAGGGATTATATATGCTTGGGTAACTGTTATATATTCAATAAATAAAAATATAAATATTGCAGGGCATGTATTAGTGCAATGTATAGCAATTTCAATTTTAACAACATATATAGATTATAAAATAGGATTTTCAGGGTGGTCACTTCAATACTCAATTCCAATTATAATTATAATTGCAAATATTACAATGTTTGTACTTACAATAGTAAGCTATAGGAAATATATAAGATATGCTATATACCAACTTATAATTTGTGTTTTTAGTATGCTACCTATTTATTTTATTGCAAAACATATGATAGATAATAATATATTGAGCTATGTCGCAATTGGAATTTCACTTTTGAATTTTGTTTTAACAGTTTGCTTGTGTGCGAAAGATGTGAAAGATGCAGTTGTTAGGAAGTTTCATTTGTAATCGGGATTGAGGGACCGTCCCTCAATCCCGAAGGGTGGCAACCAAGTGGTAGAAAATGATTAAAAAACAAATAAATGGCGAGAATATTCTTGCCATTTTCTGGTTAATATAGTAAAATAGAAAAAAACAAAAAGGAGAGAGGGAAATGTCAAAAAAAATAAATGATAAAATAACATGGGTCGGAAAAACAGACTGGGAACTAAAAAAATTCCATGGAGATGAATTTACAACAATAAATGGTTCATCATACAATAGTTACCTAATAAGAGACGAAAAAACAGTATTAATAGACACAGCATGGCTTCCATATGATAAAGAATATGTATCTAAACTAGAAGAAGAAATACCTTTAAATAAAATAGATGCAATAATAGCATTGCACGGAGAAGTAGACCATAGTGGAGCATTAATAGAACTTATGAACAAAATTCCAAATGTGCCAATCTACTGCACAGCAAATGGAATAAAATCAATAAAAGGTCAATATCACAAAGACTGGAACTTTATACCAGTAAAAACAGGAGATACACTAAATTTAGGAGAAAACACAATTACATTTATAGAAGCACCAATGCTACACTGGCCAGACACTATGTTTGCATATATGGATAAAGAAAAAGTACTTTTCTCAAGTGACGGATTCGGAGAGCATCTAGCATCAGAACATTTATATGCAGATGAAGTAGAAGAAGACCTTTTATTTAAAGAAGCACTAAAATATTATGCAAATATATTAGCACCATTTAGTTTAATGGTAACAAAAAAAATAAATGAGATCTTAGCAATGAATTTAGAAATAAGCATGATATGTCCAAGCCATGGACTAATTTGGAGAAAAAATCCAGAAAAAATAATTGAAAAATATCTAGAATGGGCAAACAATTACAAAGAAAACCAAATAACAATAATATATGACACAATGTGGAATGACACAAGAAAAATGGCAGAAAACATAGCAAGAGGAATACAAAATAAAGACAAAAACGTAACTATAAAATTAATGAATACAGCAAAAGATGACAAAACAGATGTATTAACAGAAGTTTTTAAATCAAAAATAGTACTTGTTGGATCACCAACAGTAAATAATGGATATTTACATTCAATTGCAGGAATTCTAGAAATGATTAGAGGAATGAAACTAAAGGATAAAAAAGCAGCAGCGTTTGGAAGCTATGGTTGGAGCGGAGAAGCTGTAAAACTAATAACAGAAGAACTTAAAAAAGCAGGGCTAGAAATTATAAATGATGGAATTAGAGTTTTTTGGACACCAGATGAACAAGAAGAAAAAAGATTGCAAGAATATGGGGAAAGTATTGCAGAAATTTAATATGTAAATTAAAAAGGAAAGAAATATGGTAAAAAAAGTAGAAACAGGCCTAATAGTTGTTAAAGAAACAGCTTTTGATAAAATAAGAAGAAAAATTTTAAACATTATTTATGGAAGAGATTACAAAATATTGCAAGAATTTGAAAATCTTATGAAAACTAATAGGCCTAAAAATATAATAATTCCAAAAAGTATTAAATTTAATAAAGAAAAAAAATAGTGAAAGGAAATCAATGAAAAACATAAAAGATTATAGCATAGAAAAGCTAAAAGAAGAACTAATAAAAATTAACGAAAAGCCATATAGAGCAGAGCAAATATATAAATGGATATATGAAGAAAAAGTATCAAATTTTGATGATATGACAAATTTATCATTAGAATTAAGAAAAAAGCTAAAAGAAACATTTGAAATAAAAGAATTCAAAATACAAAAAAAGCAAATAGCATCAGACGGAACAATAAAATATTTATTTGACGTACTAGATGGCAATGCAATAGAAACAGTATTAATGAAATATCACTATGGATATAGCATATGTGTATCATCACAAATAGGTTGCAAAATGGGTTGCAAATTTTGTGCATCTACAGGAATACCATTTATAAGAAACTTAAGTTCAGGAGAAATAGTAGAACAAATAATGGCAGTAGAAAGAGATGAAAACATAAAAATATCAAACGTAGTTTTTATGGGAATAGGAGAACCTTTAGACAACTATGAAAATGTTGTAAATGCAATAAGAATAATAAATAACCCAAAAGCCTTAAACATAGGAGCAAGACACATAAGTATATCAACAAGTGGAATTGTACCTAAAATATATAAACTTGCAGAAGAAAATATACAATGTACATTATCAATCTCTTTACATGCAACAACAAATGAGCAAAGAAGCAAAATGATGCCAGTAAATAATGCTTATAATATAGAAGAATTACTTAAAGCTGCAAAAGATTATATAGCAAAAACAAATAGAAGAATATCATTTGAATATGCCTTAGCAAAAGAAAATAATGACAACTTAGAAGATGCAAAAAGACTTGCTCAGTTACTCAAAGGAATGCTTTGCCACGTAAACTTAATACCAATAAATAAAATAGAAAATGGAACATACCAAAAAAGCTCAAATGAAAATATAATAAAATTTAGAGATTACTTAAATGACCACGGAATAGTCGCAACCATAAGAAGAGAACTAGGTTCAGACATAGATGCAGCATGTGGGCAATTAAGAAGAAAAGCACTAAAATAATCGGGATAGAGGGACGGTCCTTGTTTTCCCGTTTTCCCGGGATTTTGGGGACGGACCTTTGAAAATTTTCTGGTGGGGCGGAACTTTTTACCTTTTTGGGGGGAGTCGCCTCCTGACACAGTTGGGGGATATGTTAAATATTTTTTTTGCTCTGTAATGTGCGAAATGGAATAATTTAGAAGTTCTTTGCGAAATAATTGGAATAATGTTCCGTAAAATTTTATTTCAATAAAATTTTAGCGAAGAAAAAGGTTCCAATTTTTCGCCTAGAACTTCTTAATTATGTAATTGAGCCGTTACAGAGCCAAAAAAATATTTAACATATCCCCCAACTGTGTCAGGAGGCGACTCCCCCCAAAAAGGTAAAAAGTTCCGCCCCACCAGAAAATTTTCAAAGGTCCGTCCCCAAAATCCCGGGAAAACGGGAAAACAAGGACCGTCCCTCTATCCCGGCTAAAGAATTATACAAATTAATCCGCCACTACCTTCGTTTACAATTCTTTCCAAAGTTTCTTGAAGCTTAATTTGAGCATCTTCTGGCATTTTTGAAAGTTTTGCTTGAAGACCTTCATTTACAAGTTCGTGTAAGCTTCTTCCAAAGATGTTAGATTCCCAAATTTTTTTAGGGTCATCTTCAAAACCAGAAAGTAAGTAATTTACTAATTCTTCTGATTGTTTTTCAGAGCCTACTATAGGAGAAACTTCTGTTGTTACATTAGTTTTTATCATGTGAATTGAAGGTGCAGTTGCTTTTAGTTTAACACCAAATCTAGATCCTTGTTTTACCATTTCAGGTTCTTCTAAAACAAGCTCATCAATTGTAGGAGTAACAATTCCATATCCTTTAGCTTCAACTTCTTCTAAAGCATATGCTATTTTATCATATTTTTGTTTAACTGTAGATAAATTTGAAATTATGCTAAATAAGTCACCTTCATTTGTAACATTAACTCCTGTGATTTCAGTAAGTACTTTATAAAATAGCTCTTCTTTTAATTCAATACTAATATTAACATTTCCAGTTCCAAGTTTTATATCATCTACATTTGTTCTTAAGATAATTTCAGTAGAAGAGATTTTTTGTATGCAAGAAGTTACATCTTTTAAAACAGAAACATTTTCAAAAGCATTTTTTATTTCTTCAAATAATTCTGTTTTTATAGGATGTGAAGAGTCTAAGGCGTCAATCCATCTAGGAAGTTTTATTGCAATTTGCTGGGCTGGAAATTCGTATAAAACCTTAGAAAATATAGTATTAATATCATCTGTAGAAAGTTCAGAACAATTTAAAGGGATAACTGTTTGTTTATATTTTTCAGAAAGTTTATTTGAAAGTTCTAAAGTATAATCAGATGTTGGGTCAGCAGAGTTTAGTATAATTATAAAAGGTTTGTTTAAATTTTTAAGTTCAGAAACAACTCTTTCTTCAGCTTTAATATAATCTTCCCTTGGAATATCTGTAAAACTTCCGTCTGTAGTTACTAAAATACCAATAGTAGAATGTTCTTCAATTACTTTTTTAGTACCAATTTCAGCAGCTTCCTCAAAAGGCATTTCATCATCTGACCAAGGAGTTTTAACCATTCTAGGCATATCATCTTCTAAGTAGCCAATTGCATTATCTACAAGGTAACCTACACAATCAACTAAACGAGTTTTAAATTTTAAGTTATTATCTAAAGTAATTTCTATAGCCTCATTTGGAACAAATTTAGGTTCAGTAGTCATTATAGTTTTGCCAGAAGCGCTTTGTGGCAGTTCATCTTTTGCACGCTCTTTTTTGTATTCATTATCAATATTGGGAATTACAAGTAAATCCATAAATTTTTTAATAAAAGTAGATTTACCAGTTCGAACAGGACCAACGACCCCAACATAAATATCACCATCAGTCCTTTTTGCGATGTCTTGATACAATCTTGTATTTTCCATCTATATACCTCCTTT
>CALXCJ010000007.1 GCA_944386775.1 uncultured Clostridia bacterium | reverse complement strand
ATAGATGGTCAGGCTGGTCTAATGAGTTATTCTAGTCTGATTTTTTGCAGCCTAACCATCGATAACATACTAAACATCATTATATTACTAATATTAGCTGGGGTAACAATTGCAACACTAACAGGAGAAAACGGGATTTTAACTAGGGCAGTAGAAGCAAAGAATGAAACCGAAAATGCAGCAAGAAAGGAAGAAGAAGATTTAGCAAAATTGGAAGCAATAATAACAGGACAAGATATTCCTATTGTTCAAGTACATGATGACAATCCAGGACAATTAGAACAAGAAGGAACAGATACCTTTATAATAAATAGTATAGAAGATTTAGTATTTTTCTCTTATGATGTAACAAATGGAACTACTTATGAAGGAAAAACAGTAAAATTAGGAACAAATTTAGATTTTAATTCAGACAAATCATATGTAGACCCAGATAGAACAGATTTTGCACAATATGGATATAATGGACCATTAAAACAAGCATTAACATCAGGAACAGGTTTTAGTCCAATAGGGAGTCCAGATCTAACAAATAGTTTCTATGGGGTTTTTGATGGAGATAATAAAGCAATATGTTCTTTATATGAAAATATAAAGGATGATGATGTCGCAAGAGCAGGACTTTTTGTAGTTAGTTATGGAGAGATTAGAAATTTGGGATTAGTTAATGTTAATATAACGGCAATAGCTCAAAACGCATCAGTAGGAGGAATAGCCAAAACTAGTTATAATAATATATATAATTGTTATGTTACTGGAAGCATAAATGTAACAGGAAGTTCTTGGATGCCTGTTGGTGGTTTATGTGGAGTAATGCAAGAAGAAGCTAATATTGAAAATTGTTATAATTTGGCTAATATAAATGCTACAAATATTCAAGAAGAAGTAGGAGTAGCTGATATTGGTTGTGGAGGAATAGTAGGACAAGGACAAGTTAATATAAATAAGTGTTACAATAGAGGAAATATTATTGTAAATGGAGGAAACAATCAAGTTACTGTAGGAGGAATTTGTGGTAATCAAACTAATGATGGGACAATAGAGAACTGTTATAATAATGCAAAAATAGAAGCAAGCAGTAACCTAAAAAGAGATGAAGATAGGGTTTATATAGGAGGAATTATAGGAACTTCATCAACTAATAACTTGCAATATTGTTATAATTCTGGTGAAATTGTAGGAAATGCCAAAACATTATATATGGGAGGAATCACAGGAAACTTGCATGGACAAAATGCAATAATTAATAATGTATTTAACATTGGAAAAATAACAATAAAAAAAGAAAAAGCTGAGAGTGCTTGTGCAGGTGGAATAAATGGTGGAAATGCAGGAGGAAATATTCAAATAAATAATGCTTATAATACGGGAACAATTAATATAGAAAATTTGGATGTTTTGGTTGGGCAGGTTATAGGAAGTATATTTGGTAGTAATTGGGCAAACTCAATAAAATTCAATAATTGCTATTATTTGGCTGGAACTTATAGTGTAGGAGTAGGTGAAAGTACTTCATCTACAGGAGTTACACAATTAGATATTATTGAAGATTTTCCAAGTGTGTTAAGTGTATTAAATGGTGGAAATGAAGAAGAAGGAGAATTTGTTGAAGATACTAATAATGTAAATAATGGATATCCAATATTCAGATGGCAATGATTTATATTTAAGGCAGGAACATTCCTGCCTTTTTACCTTTCTAAATTCCATTCTTTTTCAATGTACTTAAATATTAATTTTAAATTAGTAATAGGATCATGTAATTTTAAAATTAATCAATAAAGCAGGTTAAAAAAGCCTGTTTTATTGTTGTTTTTTAGTTTATTAAAATTGCAAAAATACCCTAATACAAAGAAACAGATGAAAGTAAAAATATAATTAAAAAAAATGTAAAATGTAACCACTGATAATATCCATTAGTATCCAAAAAAAAACTGTGTTACAAAAAAGTGCCTACTTAACAAAAAGTCAAAAAAATAGTATAATCTATATAACTTGAAAAGGATGGATATCTTGGAAAAATTAGATTATTTAATAAATTACTTATTAAAAGAAAATAAAGATATAAAAATAGATAATATTCCAACTGATCACGAATCAAAAAAGAAATTATACAGAAGTTTATGTAATATCAGAAAACCAAAACCAATAGACAATGAATATATACAAATTGAAAATGAATACTTACAAGAAGAATTAAAGCAAAAAGAGATCACAAGCATAGACAATATAAAAACAATACAGGATATTTTCCCTAAATCTACTTTAAAAAACAAAGATAAAATTTGTATATGGAAAGGTGATATAACAGCATTAAAAATAGATGCAATTGTTAATGCAGGAAATTCACAAGGGCTAGGATGTTTCATCCCTCTACATCGGTTGTATAGATAATCAAATAAACAGCAATGCAGGAGTATCACTTAGGCTTGAATGTAATGAAATAATGAAGAAGAAAAATTATAATCTCAAAACAAGTGAAGCAATCTATACAAAAGGATATAATTTACCTTCAAAATATATAATACAAACAGTTGGACCTATTATTTACAGTAAAGTAACAGAAAAAGAAGAAAAACAATTAGCAAATTGCTATATAAATTGTTTAAACTTAGCAAAAACAATAGGAATAAAAAATATTGCATTTCCTTGTATATCTACAGGAGAATTTAGATTTCCAAAAATAGAAGCAAGTAAAATTGCAATAAAAACAGTAGAAAAATACCTGAAAGAACAAGAAAATGAATTTGAAAAAATAGTTTTTAATGTCTTTAAAAATGAAGATTATGATATTTATATAAAAAATTTAAGTAAAGTATGATTTTTAATTTAAAAATAGCAGGTGAAAAATATGGAAAGTTATAATTCTTATAATTCAAGAATTTTAGAAGCAAAACAATTAATTCGGAAATTCCGAATATATCATAATTGGAGCAGGAGCGGGACTTTCAACCGCAAGTGGGCTTGAATATAGTGGAAAAAAATTGAAGAAAACTTCAAAGACTTTATAGATAGATATAATTTTACAGATTTATATTCAGCAAGTTTTTATTCCTTTAATACCCAAAAAGAAAAATGGGCATTTTGGGCAAAACTTATAAAATTAAATAGATTTAATAAGCCATTAAAATTATATCAGGAACTATTAGAACTAGTAAAAAACAAAAAATATTTTGTAATCACTACAAATGTAGATGGACAATTTGAAATAGCAGGATTTGATAAAGAAAAAATATTTGCAACTCAAGGAGATTATTCCTATCTACAATGTGAAAATGCATGCCATAACAAACTATATAATAACAAAAAAATGGTAGAAGAATGGCTAAAATCCACAAAAAACTGCCAAATCCCAGAAAGCCTAGTTCCAAAATGTCCTGTTTGTGGTGGAAATATGGAAATGAATTTAAGAAAAGATGCAAATTTTGTTCAAGATGAAAACTGGTATAAACAATTAGAAAAATACGAAGATTTTCTAGAAAAAGCTAAAAATAAAAATCTAGTATTATTAGAAATAGGAGTAGGATTTAATACTCCCGGAATTATAAGATTTCCATTTGAACAAATGGCATATAATAACATTAAAACAACACTTATAAGAATAAATAAAGACTACCCACAAACAATGTTAGAAATAGGAAATAAAACAATTTCATTTAACGAAGATACAGCAGGCATAATAGAGGATTTAAAGGAAAAATAAAAAGGAGAAGAAAAACATGATAATAAATACAGGTTGCAGAACAGATATACCAGCATTTTATTCAAAATGGCTAATAAATAGAATAAAAGAAGGTTATGTATTAGTTAGAAACCCATATTATAAATCACAAGTAACAAAATATAGTTTGTCACCAGATGTAGTTGATTGTTTAGCATTTTGCACTAAAAATCCAAAACCAATGCTAAAGTTTCTAGATGTGTTAGATAAATATAAACAATACTGGTTTGTAACTATAACACCTTATGGCAATGATATAGAGCCAAATGTTCCAAAAAAAGCAGAAGTAATTGAAAGTTTTAAAAAACTATCAGAACATATAGGAGTAGATTCTATAGGTCTTAGATATGATCCTATATTTATTGGAAATGGATTTGATGTAAAAAAGCATCTAAAAAGTTTCGAAAATATAGTAAGTGAGTTAAAAGGTTATACTCACAATTGTACTATTAGCTTTTTAGACCTGTATGAAAAAGTAAAAAGAAACGCACCAGATATAAAGCCACCTACAAAAGAGGAACAAATAGAACTAGCTATAGGATTTAGCAAAATCGGGAAAGAAAATAACATGACAATTCATAGTTGCTGTGAAGACACATATTTAGCACAATATGGTTTAAAATGTAATGGTTGTATGAGTCAAGAAATAATTGAAAAATCCATAAATTGTAAATTAAATCCACCTAAAAGGAAAAACATAAGACAAGGCTGTAATTGCTTAATGGGAAATGATATAGGAGCATATAATACATGTGGACATTTATGCAAATATTGTTATGCAAATTCTAATAAGAGTTTAGTAATTGAAAATATGAAAAAGCATGATGAAAAATCTCCTTTTTTAATTGGTGGGTTCGAGGAAGGAGATAAAATAACAGAGGCAAGGCAAAAAAGTTGGGAGATAAGCCAAAATGAACAGATGACATTTATATAAGTTTTTATATTTTTATTTAAATTTTAGCTATAAAAAGGAGAAAAAAGTTGCATTTGTTAATTGACTTTAGTATAGAATTGTAGTATAATAAATATACTAATAAAGTAATATGCAAAATATTACAAGAGGAAATCCCTAGCCTAATAAGTAGGGTAGCGTGAAGAGGAAACCCCTAGCCTAATACTAGCAAATAGTATTGAAGTAGGATATGTGAAAAGAGGAAATCCCTAGCCATTCGCTATTCGTAGGATAAAAAAGTAAGAAATTTCTTGCAAAGGAGTCTTAAAAGATTTTTTGCAAGTTTTTTGTTTTAAAGGAGGCATGTTTATGGAATCCAATTTAAAAAACCATATTTGCAAAAAAAGCAAAGCATATGGAGAACTTAAACTTATATTTCCAACAGAAGAATACAAAAATCAAGTAGAAGAATATTTAAAAGAACATTTTGAAAATGGTGAATTAGATTTATCAGGCGATGGAGGGCTAGATAAGATAAAAGACTTTGATAAATGGTTAATAAAAATTAAAAAAGATTTATCAAAAAAGCTTGCAAAAGAAGAAAAATCTCCATCAACACTATATTTAGCAATAAGAAAAAGTGACAACAAACTTATAGGGACAATTCAAATAAGACATCATTTAACAGAAAAACTATTAAAAAATGGAGGGCATATAGGTGATGGAGTAAGACCATCTGAAAGAAATAAAGGATATGCAACTGAAATGATTAGACTAGCACTAGAAGAGTGTAAAAAGCTAGGAATAAAAAGGGTTTTAATGGTATGTTATAAAGATAATGTAGCATCAAGAAAAAGTATTATTAATAATGGTGGAATTTTAGAAAATGAAATTCTTGCAGAAAATGGAAAAATAGATCAAAGATATTGGATAAGTCTAAAAAAGAGGTATGCAGATAGGTTAAAAGAAGATAAAAATGTTGAAAAAATAAAACAGAAAATTAAACATATAAAAAGCAAAGATTTTACAGGAGATATATTCCTAAATTATTTTATAAAAGCAAAAAAGCCGTATGAAACAGAAAATGGAATATGCATTCAAGATACCGGATATAAATGGTTAGAGTTTTATGATTATAATTCTAAAGTAAAGCTAACAGCAATATATGATGAAAACAATAAAATAATAGAATGGTATTTTGATATAGCAAGAAGTATAGGAAAAGAAAATAATGTACCTTATGAAGATGATTTATATTTAGATGTTGTATTAAGACCAGATGGAGAAATTATTTTATTAGATGAAGATGAAATAAAAGAAGCATATGAAAGGAAAGAGATGACAAAATCGGAACTTGATGATGCATATAAAATAACAAATGATTTAATTAAAAAAATCCAAGGGAAAGAAAAGAAAATAGAAGTATTTACTGATAAATATCTAAACGAAATATTATACGAGGAGGATGCAAAATGCCAAATTTTATAATGATAATAGGCCCACAAGCAGTGGGGAAAATGACAGTAGGGCAAGAACTTGCAAAAATAACAGGATATAAATTATTTCATAACCATATGACAGTAGAAATGTGTAGGTTAATATTTGATTATGATAAAGAAGTTTTCCTAAAGATGAATAGTATAATCAGATATGAAGTTTTTAAAGAATTCTCTAAAAGTGAAGAAAAAGGAATAATATCTACCGTATGTTTTGACTTTGGAAAAGACTTGGAGTTAGAAAAGAAAGAAACAAGTAGTTGGATGAAATTTTTTAAAGAGTCTTATGTAGTAGAATTAGAAGCACCATTAGAAGAAAGATTAAGAAGGAATAAAACAGAAAATAGATTAAAGTACAAAGAATCTAAAAGAAATTTGGAATGGAGTGAAAACGATTTACTTACCTCAATGGTAAAACATAAATTTAATTCTGATCCAGGTGAAGCAGAAAAGATATTTAAAAATTACATAAAAATAAATAATGAAAAAATTCCAGCTGAAAAAGTTGCAGAAATAATAAAAGAAAAATTTAATTTATAAATTAAATGATATATTGTTGCAGGAAAAAAGCAATAAATATGCGATTAGAAAATGAAGATTTTTACAAAAAGGAAAAAAAGAAAATTTTCAAAAAGTCTGTGACTAGTAAATGAAAATGTTCCCAAAAATGAAATTTTGCACCCAATTTTCAAAAAAATCCTTGCAAAATAAAAAAAAGATGGTATAATATTAAAAAGTCAAAAAACAAAAATAAGAACAACATAAATAGCAATATCTTAAAGAGAGCCAAAGGTAGCTGTAAATTTGGTAAGTAAAACTATTTATTATCATCTTATTAGTTGTAAGGTCGAAAAGACAGTAAACCTTGCCGTAATCTTGCGTTAAAAGAAATAAAGAGAGTAACATATAAATTTATTTTAAATATATGAAACTAATTTAGGTGGTACCGCGGAAACTATTTCGTCCTAATTCAAGGAGAAATAGTTTTTTTAAGTTTAAAAATTAGTACTAATAAATTTATTTTAAATATATGAAACTAAGTGCAAAAATTTAAATTTTCGCTTTGTTCTTTCACAAAATAAATTTATATGAAAAAAGTAAAAGGAGGAAAAGCTATGTATAACAAAGTAGAATTACCAGAAGGATTTGTAGGAATGGAAAGAAAAGTTGCAAAAACTTGGAAAGAAAAAAATATCATAAAAAAGAACTTTGCAATGAACCAAGGAAAAAGATACTTTACATTTTATGATGGACCACCAACAGCAAATGGAAAACCACACGTAGGTCATATAGAAACAAGAGTAATGAAAGACATCATACCAAGATATAAAGTAATGAAAGGTTACCAAGTAATACGTAAAGCAGGTTGGGACACACACGGACTTCCTGTTGAGCTAGAAATAGAAAAAAAATTAGGAATATCAGGTAAACAGCAAATAGAAGAATATGGTGTAGAAAAATTTGTAAAAGAATGTAAAGAAAGTGTATTTTCATATGTCCATATGTGGGAAGAGATGACAAATAAAGTAGGTTATTGGGTAGATATGGAAAACCCATATGTAACATATCATAATGATTATATAGAATCAGTATGGTGGGCATTAAAGCAAATGTGGGATAAAGGACTTTTATACGAAGGACATAAAGTAATGCCATATTGCCCAAGGTGTGGAACAGCACTTTCATCACATGAAGTAGCACAAGGATATAAAGATGTAAAAGATTTAACTTGTATTGCAAAATTTAAAGTATCAGAAGGACAAGGTTTTGATGAAGACACATATATTCTAGCATGGACAACAACCCCTTGGACATTACCATCAAACTTAGCACTTTGTATAAATAAATCATATGAATATGCATTAGTAAAAGCAAACATAGGAACAGAAGACGAGCCAAAATACGAAAACTACATATTAGCAAAAGAATTGCTTGTGCAAGTTTTAAGAGAAACACCTTATGAAATAGTAAAACTATTTAAAGGTGAAGAACTTTTAGGCACAAAATATGAAAGATTAATGCCATTTGGAACAGTAGAAGGAAAAGCATTTGAAGTAATACACGGAGACTATGTAACACTAACAGATGGTACAGGAATAGTCCATATTGCACCAGCATATGGTGAAGATGATAGTCTAGTTGCAAAACAAAATGGAATAACATTTATAAACCTAGTAGATAAAGAAGGAAAATTTGTACCAGAAGTAGAACCTTGGAAAGGTAGGTTTGTAAGGGACTGTAATGAAGATATTTGCAAATGGCTTGCTAAAGAAAATAAACTATTTAGCAAAGAAAAACACCTTCACTCATATCCACATTGCTGGAGATGTGACACACCACTTTTATATTATCCAAAAGAAAGTTGGTTTGTTGCAATGAGCAAACTAAGAGATGAACTTGTAGAAAACAACAGTAAAGTAAATTGGTACCCAGAAACAATAAAAACAGGAAGATTTGGAAAATTCCTAGAAAATGTTATAGATTGGGGAATATCAAGAGACAGATATTGGGGAACACCACTTCCAATATGGACATGTGAAGATGAAAATTGTGGACATAGAGAATGTATAGGATCTATAAAAGAATTAAAAGAAAAAGCAATAAATTGTCCAGAGGATATAGAATTACATAAACCATATATAGACGAAGTCTACCTAAAATGTCCAAAATGTGGCAAAAAAATGAAAAGAGCAAAAGAAGTTATAGACTGCTGGTTTGACTCAGGATCAATGCCTTTTGCACAATGGCACTATCCATTTGAAAATGAAGATATGTTTAAAAACAACTTCCCAGCACAATTTATATCAGAAGCGGTAGACCAAACAAGAGGATGGTTCTACACATTAACCGCAGTAGGAACAGCACTATTTAACATAACACCATTTGAAAACTGTATAGTACTAGGACATGTGCTAGACGAAAAAGGACAAAAAATGTCAAAATCAAAAGGAAATGGTGTAGACCCAATGGTACTACTAGACACAGTAGGGGCAGACGCAACACGTTGGCACTTCTACACATGCAGTAGCCCATGGCTTCCAACAAGACTAGGACTAAAAAATGTGCAAGAAACCCAAAGAGGATTTTTAAGCACATTATGGAATGTATATTCATTCTATGTTTTATATGCAGAAATAGACAAATTTAACCCATTAGAATATAGTAATTTTGAATCAAAAAATATAATGGATAAATGGATAATTTCAAAACTAAATACACTAGTAAAAGAAGTTGCAGAAAAACTAGATAAATATGACATAACAGGAGCAGCACTGCAAATAGAAGACTTTACAGATGAACTTTCAAACTGGTATGTAAGAAGAAACAGAGAAAGATTCTGGAGCCAAGAACTAAATGATGAAAAAATCGGAGCATATGTAACATTATATAATGTATTAGTCACACTATGTAAAATATCAGCACCATTTGTACCATTTATAACAGACGAAATATATCAAAATCTAGTTGTAAACTTAAACAAAACAGCTCCAGAAAGCATTCACCTATGCCTATGGCCAGAAATGAACGAAGAATTAATCGATAAAAATCTAGAAAAAGAAATGGACCTAGCATACAAAATAGTAAAACTAGGAAGAAGTGCAAGAAACTCTGTAAACATCAAAAACAGACAACCACTATCAAAAATGCTAATATCAATAAACACTTTGCCAAAATACTACCTAGACATAATAAAAGAAGAACTAAACGTAAAAGAAATAGAGCTTGGAGCTGAAATGTCAGAATACGTAAACTTCGAAATAAAACCAACCTAACCAGTCCTAGGAAAAGAATATGGAAAACTAATACCAAAAATAAAAGAAGAAATAGCAAAAAAGAACCAAATGGACTTAGCAAACAAAGTAAAACAAGGAAAACAAGAATACATAGAAATAGAAGGGCAAGAAATAGAACTAAACTCTGAAAATTTACTTATAACAATGCAAGGAAAAGAAGGATTCGCATTCAGTGGAGAAGGAGAAATAGGAGTAGTACTAGACACCACTATAACACCAGAACTAGAAGAAGAAGGAATCCTAAGAGAAGTACTATCAAAAGTACAAAACATGAGAAAAGAAAGAAACTTCGAAGTACTAGACAAAATAAACCTATATGTCGCACAAAACAGCAAAATAGAAAAAATAATCAAAAAATTCGAAAACATAATAAAACATGATACTCTAGCAAACAAAATAGAATACAATGCAGAAAGAACAACATATGTAGACACAAACATAAATGGAGAAAACTTAAAAATAGACATAGAAAAATAACACTCAAGACTCTAAGTTTTGCAAATCGTGACCAGGTTAAGATTAACCCCAAAAATGGTTAACCGTGACCTGGTCACAATTGACCAAAAACCAAAAGACCTGTCCCAAATTAACCAAAAATGGTAACTCAGGACCTGTCCCAGAATGACCAAAAATGGTTAATAGGGACCTGTCCCAGATTGACCAAAATTTTTTTAAAAATATATTGTAAAAACAAATACAATCTGGTAATATACTTATGGAAAAAATGAAAGGAGAAGTTTAAATGGGACTAAAATTACAAAATGTATCTAAAAACTTTGTAGGCAAACTTGCAGTAGATAATATTTCATTTGAATTAGAAAAGCCTGGAGTTTTTGGATTACTTGGAACAAATGGTGCGGGAAAGACCACTACAATTAGAATGTTACTTGGAATAATAAAAAAAGATAAAGGTGAAATTACTTGGAATGGCAAAGCAGTTGAAAGAAAGAATGTAAATTTTGGATATTTGCCAGAAGAAAGAGGGGTATACCCAAAGGTAAAAATTTTTGACCAATTAATGTATTTTGCAGAGCTAAAAGGAATGAAAAGAAAGGATGCACAAGGTGCAATAGAAAAATGGGCGAAAGTATTAAAGGTTGAAGAATATTTATATGTGCCTGCTGAAAAACTATCAAAGGGAAATCAGCAAAAAATTCAATTTATGACAGCAATTATTCATGACCCTGAATTAATAGTACTTGACGAACCTTTTAGTGGACTTGACCCAGTAAATTCAGAAATCTTAAAAAATATTATTATAGATTTGGTAAAAAACGGAAAATATATTATAATGTCAAGCCATCAAATGGCATCAATTGAAGAATTTTGCAGTGATATTGTTATATTAAATAAAGGAAAAACAGTTCTTAAAGGAAACTTAAAAGAAATTAAAGAAAGTTATAGAGCAAATAGAGTACTTTTATCTACAGATGTTAATGTTGAAAAAGATATAAAAGACTTACAAATGGAAATTGAATTTACCAAAAATAATGAATATATAATTAAAATTCAAGATGAAGAATCTGCTCACCAATTACTAAAAAATCTTATACAAAAAAATATTGTTGTAAATAAATTTGAAATTCAAAAACCAACATTAAATGATATTTTCATAGAAAAGGTGGGTGATTAATATGAGAGATTTAAAAACTGTAATAAATTTTACAATAAAAGATATGGTAAAAAGAAAATCATTTATAATATCAACATTAATAATATTAATTTTAATAGTTTTAGGTTTTAACATACCAAATATTATAAATTTATTTAGCAATGGAACTGAAAATGTAAATAATATAATACTAATAGTAGATAGTCAAAATATATTTGAAGGAACACTAGATTCAATAAACGAGTTAGACTTAGGCTATGAAGTAAAGGTGACAACAGAAAATTTAAGTTTAGATGATATTAAAAATCAAATTGAAGCCAAAGAAATAAATGAAGCAATGATAATAGAAAAGCCAGAAACAGGAAATATAAAAATAAGATATATAGTAAAAAATATGGCAACTGTAACAAGTGTTCCAGAAGATTTAGTAAATGCAATAAATCAAACATATAGTAACTTACAAATTTCAAAATTAGGTTTAACACAAGAACAAATTCAATCAATTACACCAAATTTTGAATTTAGTATGGAACAAACAGAAGAGCAAGAGGTAAGTGGAAATTTATTTGTTATGATGATGCTTTCAATAGTATTATTTTATGCAATATATTTTTGTGCATATCAGGTTTCAAGCTCAATTACAACAGAAAAAACATCAAAAATAATGGAAACACTTGTAACAAGTGCATCTCCAAAAACAATTGTACTTGGAAAAACTATAGGAATAGGAATTGTTGGACTTGTTCAAGTATGTGTTATAGTTGCAGTAAGCCTAATATCTGCAAAAATATTCTTAGAGCCAGGGTTACTTGAATCTGTACTAGATATGTCTAAAATAACACCAACTCTTGGAGTTATAACTATAATATACTTCATCTTAGGATATTTTACATATGCACTATTATATGCACTTACAGGATCAACAGTAAGCAAACCAGAAGACATCCAATCAGCCAATACACCAGTTGCAATACTTGTAGTAATAGGATTTTACCTATCATACTTTACAATGATGAACCCAACAAGTTCACTAAATGTATTTGCATCAATGTTTCCATTCTCATCACCATTTTGTATGCCATTTAGAATAATGATGGGGATAGCAAGTGTTACAGATATTTTAATATCAATCGCAATATTAATTGTTACTATTTTAATAATAGCCAAAGTTGCAATAAAAATATATTCAAATGCTATTTTAAACTATGGAACAAAAATGACTTTTAAAGATATGGTTAAGATGTATAAAGATAAAAATAATTAAAAAATCCATTTGAGGATAGAGTCCCCAAATGGATTTTTTGAAAGTTCCTATTTTAGGTATATTTTTGGGATTTTACTTCAATTGATTCTAATTCTTCTTCTAAAATATTAATTTCTGTTAATATGTTAAGTGCTTGTTGTTTGTATAGAGCATAACTTGCTAAATATTTATTTCTCTTATTTATTAGCCCATTATAATCACATCTTAAAGCATTAACATAAAACTCACCTCCAGATTCAGCCCTTTTCAAAAGGATATTAATATGTGAAGTTAGTTCATCTGCACTTTGCTTAGAAAAATCAGAAATTTGGACAATTGAAGCGTAAATTTCTTTTAAATCGAATATCTTTTTTAATGTAATCTTTTTATACCGTTTTAAAAAAAGCATACGAATAGACATAAGCCTAAATCCCTCCTATAAAAAATATTTATTTTTAAAAATATATATTAAAATAATTAAAAAGTCAAATTTAATTGTCACAAAGATAGCAAATGGTTAACTGTGACCAGGTCATAATTGACCAAAAACCAAAAGACCTGTCCCAGATTGACCAAAATCAAACCAATATGATATAATGCCATTAAAGTTTATATTTAGAAGATAAGAATTATGGGAGAATTACTTTAGAAAAGTTAAAGTAAAAGATAATTAACACTCAAAAAAGGTATTCTAATAGCATTAGATAAGTAATAGTTATATCTAAAGAGAGTAATTTATAGGAGGAATTTAAATATGATATTATATAGTGATGAAGAAGGATTTATAAAACCTCAAGGCATTAAAAATCTTCTCCGGGGTTCGTGATTCTAGTATTAAATTACCACATATAGCTATTGGGGTCTTTTCAGAATACTTATTAAATGATATTGTGGAAAAATTCGAATGTAAAAAAGTTGGAGAATTAACAGAAAAACGTCCAGTATATATAACTAATTATAAAGATATAAAAATAACATTGTTTCAAGCAGGAATTAGTGGACCTTGGATAAGTAACGATATAGAGGAATTGAATGTTAATAATATTGACACATTTATTATATTTGGAAATTGTGGGGTTTTAGATAAAAGTATTGAAGATTGTTCAATTATAATCCCTAATAAAGCATATAGAGATGAAGGTACAAGTTATCATTATTTACCAGACTCAAAATATATTGAATTAGACAATAAATATATAGATTTATTTAAAACAATATTAAAAGAATATAGTTTTGAACATAAAGAAGGAGCAACATGGACAACTGATGCTTTTTATAGAGAAACTAAAGAAAAAATAGAAATGTATAAAAACGAAGGTGTGATTTGTGTAGAAATGGAGGGAGCTTCAATTGCTGCAGTCTGTAAATATAAAAAATTACACTATTTCACTTTCTATTATGCAGGAGATAATTTAGATTCTGCCAAATGGGAAGCAAGAAGCATAACTCAATTATCAAATTTTGATAAAAAAACCAAAGTGCCAATACTTGCTTTAGAATTGGCTTATAGAATAGAAAAATTATAATTTATAAAAGTAGAAGGAGTATAAAGAATGAACTTTTATGATTTTTTAGAAAAAAAAGCGAAAGCTGACGGAATCGAAAAATTTGTAGTAGGAGCTATCATAACTAATGAAAAAGGAGATATTTTTTTAGTTAAAAGAAAATCAAATGATTTTATGGGAGGAATCTATGAAATACCTGGAGGAAAGATTGAAAAAGGAGAAAAAATTTTAAGTGCTTTACTGCGAGAAATAAAAGAAGAAACAAATTTAGATATAAACAAAGTTAATTCATATATAGACAAATTCGATTATTTATCACAAAATGGCAAAAAAAGTAGACAATTTAATTTTAAAGTTGAAGTCACGGGTGGACCAATATTATTAACAGAACACGAAAACTATAAATGGTTGAGTTTAAATGATATTGAAACTGAAAATAATATATCACAAGAAATAAGAACAACACTATTAATATATAAATTTAATAAAGAACAGAGAAATGGTTAACCGTGACCTGGTCACAACTGACCAAAAACCAAAAGACCTGTCCCAAAATTCCTACCTTATTGGAGGTGGAAGATGAGAAAATATAAAGGCAAAAAGATATGCATTATATGCGAAGGATATGAAGAATTAGATTATATTGAAACAATTATGAAAAAATGCAAGAAAATGTAGCTAAGTTATCAAATGATGATAATGTGACTTCTAGTACCAACATATTAAAGTTTATTGAAAACTTTGAAAATGATGATGAGAGTTGGATTGATGAAATAAATAAAAAATTATAAGCAAATTAACTCTTCTAAAATATTAATCTTTTAAAATTAACCATTGAAAAAATAGAAGTAATCTGATAATATACTAACAAGGTTAAGATTATTAGAAAGGAGCGAAATGAACATTTTAGAAAATTTAGGCGAAAGCATAGAAAATTTTATGGAAAATGCACAAAACTTAATTCAAAAAAGTGAAAATTTAAAACAAAATAGCCATATAAATGAATCTGAAATAGAATTAGCAAAAAAATTAGATGCAATTGAAGAATATACTTTAGATAGATTTGAAGGAAATATAGCAGTTTTAGAAAACAGAAAAACTGGCGAAATGAAAAATATAGAAAAAGAAAAACTCCCAGAAAATTTAGAGGAAGGAAGTATTTTAAAATGTATCAATGGCAAATTTATTTTAGATGAAAATAGGACTAAAGAAGTAGAAAAAAACATACAAGAAAAATTTAATAATTTATGGAAAAAGTAATATATGTAATCATTATATAGAATATGGGGGAAAAGAAAGTGCCAAAAAAAGGAAACAAAAGAATCAAAAGAAATCAAACAAACAAAATAAAAAAAATATGTAGTATAATTTTTGCAGTAATTATAATTTTAGCATTAGCAATTTTCGGAAGTAACTCTCGGGTTAGCAGAAGAAATCAGTAAAATTACAGGTATTAATATAGTAACTCAAGAAAGTGTAGAATCTGAAAACAAAGCTCAAAATACAGAAAACTCAAACCAAAAAGACACATCTAATTCAAATACACAAAACCAAGAAACTAACCTGGAAAATCCGACACCAGGAGAAAACTTAATTATTGATTTTATTGATGTTGGTCAAGCAGATAGCATATTAATTACAAACAAAAATGAATCCATGCTAATAGATGCAGGAAATAATGCAGATGGAGAAATGATTGTAAATTTTATTAAAGAAAAAGGAATAACAAGACTTAAATATGTAATAGGCACACATCCACATGAAGATCACATAGGTGGGCTAGATGATGTTATAAACAATCTAGATGTTGAAAATGTATATCTGCCACAAATAACAACAAATACAAAAACATTTGAAGATGTATTGGATGCCATAGAAAATAAAAACTTAAAAATTTCTGAAGCCAAAAAAGGAGACAGCATTTACCTTGGAGATGCAAAATGTGAATTCATGCTAGACCCAATTTTAGAAAAAGATAATTTAAATTTATCCTCTCTTGCCTGCCAAATAACATATGGAAATAAAAGTTTCTTATTTATGGGAGATGCAGAAAAAGAAAATGAAGAAACAAGAAGCTGGCAAAAAGTTAACGTGTTAAAAGTAGGCCATCATGGCTCTTCAACTAGCACGTCGCAAGAATTTTTAAATCAAATAAAACCTGAAATAGCAGTAATATCAGTTGGACAGGATAACTCATATGGGCACCCAGATGACACTATCATAAAAAGACTTGAAAATATAGGAGCAAAAATCTATCAAACTAAAGATTCAGGAACAATTGAAATAATATGTGATGGAAATCAAATTCAAATTAATACTGAAAAATAATACTTAAGATAACACTAAAAAACTAGAAAATAGCATCAAGAACTAGAAAATAACACAAAAAAACAGGTTGACATTCTTACAAAATAAAAGTATAATATATATGTAATATATAAAAAAGGAGAAAAGTTATGCTTGCAAAATATTGGAAGAAAATAGGTTTAATAATATTAATAATTGCTTGCGTTTTCAATGTTATGAGCAAATTAGTACACAAACTATCACTAAACGGAGAAATGCTATCTTCAGCACTATATGTTATGCAACATCAAGAAGAAAATCAAGAAGCAAGTCAAGAAGAAAACCAAGAATAAAAGCTTCAAAAATCAAGCAAAATAAATTAAATAAAAAAATAAAGAATATAACACTTGAAAAAAAATAAAAAATATGTTATTATAAAAAACAGTCAAGTTAAAAAAAGAAAAAAAGAGGTGAAAAAAATGAAAGAAGGAATACATCCAAACTACAATGCTGAAACAACAATCACTTGTGCATGTGGTAATGTTTTAGAAGTAGGATCAACAAAAAAAGATATAAAAGTAGACGTATGTTCAAAATGTCATCCATTCTGGACAGGAAATTTAAGACAAGAAACAGCCGGAGGAAGAGCTGATAAATTCAAAAAGAAATATGGACTTGCATAGTCAAAACATAGGTTACTCAAGGGGAAAGAAAATCCTTGGGTAATTTTTTTAGTTATATGAAACCTGATTGACCATTTTTGGTTACTTGGGACCTGTCCCAGATTAACCATTTTTGGTCACAATGGACCTGTCCCATAATGACCAAAATGACCAAAAAAATTAAAAAAAATCTATCAAATTGTAAAAATTTGTGATATAATTTGGCAGATAATATATAAAGTATATAAGATGACACGCAAAAATGGAGGTTAATAAAATTGAACACACAAACAGATGTACAAAAACAAAAAGAATATATTGAAAAAATAAAAAAACTAAATCAAGGAAAAAATTTAAAATATAACATTTTCACAATGGGATGCCAGCTAAATGAAAATGACTCAGAAAAATTATCTGGAATGCTTGAACAAATGGGATATAGCAAAATAGAAGATATAAAACAAGCAGATCTTGCACTATTTAACACTTGTTGTGTAAGAGAAAACGCAGAAGACAAACTATTTGGAAAATTAGGAGAACTTAAAAAAGTAAAAGAAGAAAAAGGAAGCATAATTGCAATAGGTGGTTGTATGATGCAAGAAAAACATATAACAGACAAAATAAAAGAAAGCTATTCTTTTGTTGATGTTATATTTGGAACACATACTCTATACAGATTTCCAGAAGATTTATATAAAGCCCTAATAGAAAATAAAAAACAAGAAGACATAATAGATATAGAAGGGAAAATTTATGAAGATATCCCAATAAAAAGAGATAGTAAAATTAAAGCATCTGTAACAATCATGAATGGATGCAATAATTTCTGCACATATTGTATAGTTCCATATGTAAGAGGAAGAGAAAGAAGCAGAAATCCAAAAGATATTATAAAAGAAGTAAAAGAACTTGCAGAAAGTGGATATAAAGAAATAACACTACTTGGACAAAATGTAAATTCATATTTAAGAGTAGAAAGAGAAAAAAATATCGAATTTGAAAAGTATAAAGGAATAGATTCTTTTGCAAAACTATTAAAAGAAATAACTAAAATAGAAGGAATTGAAAGAATAAGATTTGTTTCACCACACCCAAAAGATTTTACAGATGATGTAATAGAAGCGATTAGCTCATCTCCAAAAATATGTAAATTAATACATTTGCCTCTTCAATCAGGTAGTTCAAAAGTATTAAAAGAAATGAATAGAAAATATACTAAAGAACAATACTTAGAATTAGTAGAAAAAATGAAAAAGCAAATTCCAAATTTAACATTATCTACAGACATAATTGTAGGTTTCCCAGGCGAAACAGAAGAAGATTTTGAAGATACACTAGATGTGGTACGAAAAGTCAATTTTGAGCAGGTATATATGTTTATTTATTCAAGAAGAGTAGGAACACCAGCAGACAAAATGGAAAATCAAATACCAGAAGAAATAAAACATAAAAGATTTGACAGATTAAAAGAACTAGTGGAAAGCGGGATAGAAAAAAATAACCAAAAATATATAAATACAATTCAAAAAATTCTAGTAGAAGGTGAAAGTAAAACAAGCAAAGAAATGCTTACTGGAAGAACTGATAGTAATAAAGTTGTTATATTTGAGGGAGATAAAAATTTAATAGGCAAAATAATTGAAGTTAAAATAATTTCTGAACATATGTGGTATTTAAAAGGAGAAGTAAGTAAAACTTAAATTTTAATAAATAAAAGATGGGAAGTTAATTGGATATATAAAAATATAAAAATTAACAAATAATAGAATAAGTATAACCCAATAGGAAAAATTGAAATAACAATTGTAAGAAGAATACGAAAAAATAAAAACAGAAAATACAGGTAGAAAATGAAGAAGAAAGATAATGAAAGGAACCAAACTATGGAAGAAAATAAAAATTTTTCACCAATGATGCAAAAATATCTAGAAACAAAAGAACAATACAAAGACTGTATATTATTCTACAGACTAGGAGACTTTTACGAAATGTTTTTTGATGATGCAATAACTGCAGCAAGAGAATTAGAAATAACACTAACAGGCAAAGATTGTGGACAAGAAGAAAGAGCACCTATGGCAGGAGTTCCACACCATGCTGCAGAAATGTATATATCAAGATTAATTGCCAAGGGCTATAAAGTTGCAATATGTGAGCAATTAGAAGACCCAAAAACTGCAAAAGGTATTGTAAAAAGAGGAGTAATTAGAGTAGTAACACCAGGAACAATTGTAGAAAGTAATATGCTAGAAGAAAGAAAAAATAATTTCATAATGTCTATATATAAAGCAGGAATATATTTTGGAATAGGAGTATGTGACATCTCAACAGGAGAATTTTATTCAGCAGAAATTAAAGATAATAATAATTTTCCGCTTCTACTAGACGAAATTGCAAGATATACACCATCTGAACTTGTACTAAATTCTAACATTGCAAATTGTGAAGATGAAATGTCAAAAATCAAAGAAAGATTTACTTCATACATAACAAAATTTGAAGACAAATTTTTCTCATCAAACTTAGAAAATTTGAATCTAAGATTTAATATATTAGATACAGACGGAAAACAAGTAGAAAACATGCAAGAAAAAACTTTAGCAATTCCTGCAATAAATGCATTAATAGAGTATTTGCAGCAAACACAAATGACAAACTTAGACCATATAAATAAAATAACATTATATAAAATATCAAAATACATGTCATTAGACATAAATGCAAGAAGAAACTTAGAAATAACTGAAAAAATGAGAGACAAATCAAAAAAAGGAACACTTCTTTGGGTTCTAGACAAAACATCAACATCAATGGGAGCAAGACATTTAAGAAGGTGGCTAAGTGACCCTTTAATAGATACAAAAGAGATAAATTTAAGATTAAATGCAGTAAAAGAACTAAAAGACAATATAATCTTAAGAGGAGACATAATAGAAAATTTAAAAAAAGTATATGATATAGAACGTCTAGCCGGAAAAATGGCATATGGTAATGCAAATGCAAGAGATATGATAACACTAAAAAATTCACTTATTAAACTTCCAGAAGTAAAAAAAGTTTTATCAGAATGTAAAACAGAAATGCTAGTAAACTTATATTCTGAATTAGACGAATTACAAGATATTTATGAACTATTAGAAAAATCAATAGTAGAAGACCCTCCGATGTCTGTAAAAGAAGGCGGAATAATAAAAATTGGATATGATGAAGAAATTGATAAATTAAAATTAGCAACAACAGAAGGAAAGAATTGGATAATAAACCTAGAAGCGGAGGAAAAAGAAAAAACAGGAATAAAAAACTTAAAGGTAGGATTTAATAAAGTATTTGGATATTTTATAGAAGTTACAAAATCAAATTTAGACCAAGTACCAGAAAGATATATAAGAAAGCAAACATTAACAAATGCGGAAAGATACATAACAGAAGAGTTAAAAAGTTTAGAAAACCAAATATTAGGTGCAGAAGAAAAGGCAGTTAATTTAGAATATAATGCATTTGTACAAATAAGAGAAGAAATATCAAAAAATGTATTAAGACTACAAAAAACAGCAAATGTAATTTCAACACTAGATGTGTTAACCTCATTTGCACAAGTTGCAGAAGATATGAATTATTGTATGCCACAAGTAGACAATTCTGGAATTATAGATATAAAGCAGGGAAGACACCCAGTAATTGAAAAAATGTTAGGTGAAGGAATGTTTGTTGAAAATGATACATATCTAGACAAAGAAGAAAACAGATTATCAATTATAACAGGTCCAAATATGGCAGGAAAATCTACATATATGAGGCAAGTTGCTCTAATTACATTAATGGCACAAGTTGGAAGTTTTGTACCTGCAAAAGAAGCAAGAATAGGTGTTGTAGATAAAATATTTACAAGAGTTGGAGCATCTGATGATTTAAGTATGGGACAAAGTACATTTATGGTTGAAATGATGGAAGTTGCAACAATTTTAAAAGAAGCAACAAGCAATAGTTTAGTTATTCTAGACGAAATAGGAAGAGGAACTTCAACATATGATGGCTTATCAATTGCATGGGCTGTTGCAGAATATATAGCAGATAAATCAAAATGTGGTGCTAAAACTTTATTTGCAACACATTACCACGAACTAACAGAACTTGAAGAAAAAATAGAAGGTGTAAAAAACTATTCTATAGCTGTAAAAGAAAAAGGAGAAGATATAATTTTCCTAAGAAAAATTGTAAGAGGTGGAACTGATGAAAGCTATGGAATACATGTAGCACGCTTAGCTGGAGTTCCAAAACAAGTAACAGAAAATGCAAATAAAATTTTAAGGTCTTTAGAGCGAAAAAATATTTTAACAGGTAAAAAGGAAGAAAAAGAAGATAAAAAGAAACTAGAAGGGCAATTTGATATGTATAATTATAAACTTGCAGAAATTGCTCATGAAATAGATAAAATTAATTTGAATGAATTAACTCCTATTGATGCTTTAAATACTTTGGTTAAAATAAAGGAAAAAATGATGTAAGACAAAACTTAACATAATTTGACTTTAAAAGCAAAATTTGATAAAATATTTATATAAAGCCAAAAGGAGGAATTAGAATGAGTGAACTCAAAAATTCAAGGAGAAATTGTATGCGGAAGATATGTGATAATGTATTAAACACTAATATTTTCTATGAATTAGAAAGATTAGTGGACTTATACTTTGATGAATCTTTATCAAAAGATCTTATTACAGACTATGTAACTTTTTTTGATAGTGAAGAACTTAAAGATTTAAGTTCAGAAAAAGATTTATTGAAGGTGGAACTGATTAAATTTATGTACGAATTGTGTAAAGACATAGTTGCCGAAATAGATAACTATAAGGAAAAGTCATATATTGACATATTCCGTCTTTACAAGGCATACAAAATACTTATGCATAATGCAAACCTAAAAATAGAGTTCAATGGCTGGAGAGCTAATAAAAAACTTCGTTTTGCAATGGAAGCAGAGTTATTTATTAATACTTCTCCATTAAAAAACGAACCAAAAATGTGGCTTGAATGGTTTAGCTTAATAGAATAATATTAAGAAGCCAAATTAAAAAAAGAGAATATTTTAGCTTTTTTGTTAAAATATTCTCTTTTTTTATATGCGACCATAAATTGAACTGCAACTTGCAAGAACCACTGTAAATTGTGGTATGATAATGGAGAAACATATTTAAGTGTTATCCTATACTTGATTGGCAAAATAATCCTTTACAATAATTTTTAGGTATGTTAAACTTAACTCATCAAGAAATAATAAGCAAGTGACACACTATATAATTTAAATATTTTATAAATACAATTATTGAGGCAATAGGTTTATAGGTAAAACCTTTATTAAAAAACCTAAATACATTATACAAGGAATAAAATTTATTATGAAAAAAATCAAAGAAAATATATATGAGGTAGAAACAAAAGATATAAAACCCATTTTTAAATTAAGAAAAAGTGATACAAATAAAGGAGATTATGGATATATCGGAATCCTAGGAGGATGCACAGAATATTCTGGAGCAATAAAACTTGCAAATCTTAGTGCTTCTGCTGTAAGAGCAGGGGCAGGGGTTGTAAGAGTTATAATTCCCCAAAGAATTATAAATTCAATTTCACCATACCTTTTAGAACAAACAATATTTCCTATTGAATCTACAGATGATGGAAAAATGATTTATAATGAAAACTTAATTTCAAAATCATTAAACAAATTAAAAGCTTTAAGTATAGGAATGGGATGGGGAAGCGGAAACGATAATCAAAAAATATTGAAATATGTTTTAGAAAATTATAATATACCATTAGTAATTGATGCAGACGGCTTAAATACACTGTCACAAATGAATTTAGAAATTTTAAATAAAACAAATTGTAAAGTAATATTAACACCACATCTTAAAGAATTTGAGAGAATAAGTAAAATTCCGCTTGAAAAAATTAAACAAGATAAAATTGAGCTAGCAAAAGAGTTTGCAAAAAAATATAATGTGATTTTATTACTAAAAGGAAATGTAACTATTGTAACAGATGGAAATGATGTATATCTTGTAAAAAGAGGTTGCCCAGGAATGGCAACAGCAGGAAGCGGAGATGTATTATCTGGAATACTTGCAGGGATATTAGGCTATAATGAGCCAAATAT
Organism: uncultured Clostridia bacterium; assembly: GCA_944386775.1. Lineage (GTDB taxonomy): Bacteria > Bacillota > Clostridia > TANB77 > CAG-508 > CAG-269. Next base: position 16,993 of record CALXCJ010000007.1, on the reverse strand, counting down.
TTTAACAATATCAGCAGGAGCATACCTTGCAGGAGTTGCAGGAGAACTGGCACAAGAAAAATATACAGATATAAGTATGAAAGCATCAGATACAATTCAATTTATACCAGAGGCTATAAAATATATTCGAAAAAGTTAAATTTCCTAAAATGAAAGTATAGAATAAAATTAAATTCATACTAGATGTTATAAAACATATCCATATCCAAAAATGCCAAATATGATAATAAATAAAATTATGTTTTAATTTATGAATTAATTAATTCTATTGTTTTATAAGAGTATTAATATAGTATAAAAATATATTAGTTTTTTAAAAGACCTTGCTATAAAACAAGGCCTTTTTAGCATTTTAATATTTGTCCAAATTAATTAATTAGAAACAAAAAAGTGTTCTTAAAGACTTAGCATCAACAATATATTTATTAGGTATATTGTCATTAGTCTTTTTAAAAGGTACATTATTAAGCCTTAAAAAATCCAAGTCATCACAGACTAGTATAAGTTTAACATAGTCCTTAGTTGTCGATTTTACCATGGAATGAACATAACGTAATGAAGTCATTTTTAGACACTCCTCCTTTGTAAATATTAAAATGCATAAAAAATATTATAACGTAAATAAGATATCATAAATCAAGTGCGAAATTTGTCGAAATTAGAATGTGCAAGAAATTTTTTTACCAAACTCTTGTTTTTACAAATTAAATATAGTATAATAATACCGCATGGGAGGAAAAGATATGAATGATAAAATAGTAATAAAAGGAGCAAAAGAACATAATCTAAAAAATATAAATATAGAAATACCAAGAGATAAACTAGTAGTAATTACAGGACTTTCAGGTTCTGGAAAATCTTCACTTGCATTTGATACTTTATATGCCGAAGGTCAAAGAAGATATGTAGAAAGTTTATCTTCATATGCAAGGCAATTTTTAGGACTTATGGAAAAGCCAGCTGTCGAATCTATAGAAGGGCTTTCTCCTGCAATATCAATTGACCAAAAAACTACTTCTAAGAATCCAAGGTCAACAGTTGGTACTGTAACAGAAATATATGATTATATCCGTCTTTTATATGCAAGAATTGGTGATCCATATTGTCCAAATTGTGGTAAAAAAATTGAAAAACAATCAATAGATCAAATAGTTGATAATATAATGAGCATAGAAGAAGGAACAAAAATCCAAATACTTGCACCAGTTGTAAGAGGAAGAAAGGGAGAATTTTCTAAGCAATTACAAGCATTTCAAAAAGAAGGTTTTGTAAGAGTTAGAATTGATGGCGAAAATTATGAACTATCAGATGATATAGTATTAGACAGAAAGAAAAAGCATTTTGTAGAGCTTATTGTAGATAGACTTGTAGTGAAGCCAGATATAAGAAGTAGATTAACAGAATCTGTAGAAATTGCCCTAAAACATGCTGAAAATTTAGTATTGCTAGACATTCCAGGCAAAAAAGAAATTTTATATAGTTCAAACTATGCATGCCCTGACTGTGGTTTTAGTTTCCCAGAGCTAACCCCAAGAATGTTTTCTTTTAATAATCCATTTGGAGCATGCCCAACTTGCACAGGAATAGGTTTTTTAATGAAAATGGATGAAGACCTGATAATTCCAGACAAAAACAAAACATTATATGATGGTGTAAAAGCATTTGGTTCTAGTGTCATGAAAAGAGGAGACACCATGGCTAAAATGTATTTTGAAAGTATTGGAAGACATTATGGTGTAGATATTTCTGTTCCTATAAAAAAATTACCAAGGGACTTTTTAGATAAAATACTATATGGTACAGGAGACGAAAAAATAGATTTCGAATATGAATCTGCAGCAGGTATAAGGCATTTTACAGCTCCATTTGAAGGAGTAATTCCAACACTTGAAAGAAGACATAATGAAACAAAATCTCAAGGAATGAGAGATTTTTACGAAATGTATATGAGTGAATCAGAATGCCCAACTTGCAAAGGTGCAAGACTAAGAAAAGAAATATTATCAATAAAAATAGGCTCAAAAAATATAAATGAACTTACAGAAATGAATATAAAACAAATTAAAAAATTTTTAAATACATTAGAATTAAATAAAACTAAGAGACTAATTGCAGAAATGATTCTAAAAGAAATAGATAAAAGACTACAATTTTTAATAGATGTTGGACTTGAATACCTAACACTATCTAGAAGTGCAGGAACATTATCAGGAGGAGAAGCACAAAGAATTAGGCTTGCAACACAAATTGGGTCTGGCTTAACAGGAGTATTATATATATTAGATGAGCCAAGTATAGGGTTACATCAAAGAGATAATGATAGACTTTTAGCAACACTAAAAAAACTAAGAGACTTAGGAAATACTTTAATTGTTGTAGAACATGATGAAGACACCATGTATGCTGCAGACCAAATAATAGACATAGGCCCTGGAGCAGGAGCACACGGTGGAAATGTAATGGCACAAGGAACTGCAGAAGAAATAAAAAAAGTAGAAAACTCTATAACAGGTCAATATTTAAGTGGAAGAAAGAAAATTAATGTTCCAACTAAAAGAAGAAAAGCTGTAAAAAGCAAAGTTATAGAAGTTCAAGGTGCAGCAGAAAATAATTTAAAAAATATAAGTGTAAAATGTCCATTAGGTGTATTCACATGTGTAACAGGTGTATCAGGCTCTGGAAAATCAACATTAGTAAATGAAGTTTTATATAAATCTATAGCAAAAGAATTAAATGGATCAAATGAAAAACCTGGAAAATGTAAAGGCATAAAAGGAATAGAAAATATTGATAAAATAATAAATATAGATCAATCACCAATAGGAAGAACACCTAGGTCAAACCCAGCAACATATACAGGAGTATTTGATTTAATAAGAGATATATTTGCAGGAACAAATGAAGCAAAACTTCGTGGGTATCAAAAAGGAAGATTTAGTTTTAATGTACCTGGTGGAAGATGTGAAAGCTGCAATGGAGATGGAGTTCACAAAATAGAAATGCACTTTTTACCAGATATATATGTACCTTGTGAAGTCTGCAAAGGAAAAAGATATAATCACGAAACTTTGGAAGTAAAATACAAAGGAAAGAACATTGCAGATGTATTAGATATGACTGTAGAAGAAGCATTAGAATTTTTTGATAAAATACCAAAAATAAAGCAAAAAATACAAACTTTATATGATGTAGGTTTGGGTTATATAAAACTTGGACAACCATCAACAACTTTATCTGGAGGAGAAGCACAAAGGGTAAAACTTGCAACAGAACTTTCAAAAAGGGCAACTGGAAAAACACTATATATATTAGATGAACCAACAACAGGGCTTCATATAGCTGATGTAGATAAATTAATTGGTATATTACAAAGATTAGTAGATGCAGGAAATACTATAATTGTAATAGAACATAATCTAGATTTAATAAAAACTTGTGACCATATAATAGACTTAGGACCAGAAGGTGGAGATGCAGGAGGAGAGGTAGTAGCTATCGGAACTCCAGAGCAGATTTGTAAGAATGAAAGAAGTTATACTGGGAAGTTTTTGAAAAAATATCTTGAATCATAAAAAATCCTTGTTCTGTATAAACATATGGTAAATACCTTCTTCCACCATAATTTTCTTTGTTTAAACTTGAGGTTCCAAATTGGAACCTCAAGTTTTCCACTTTTTCTTCGACATTTTTCGCAAAAACTATAGATAAAACAATATTACTTTGATATAATACAAATAATCTTTGAATATAAATTAAAAAACAGAGATAAGTAAGGAGGTATTTAAATTGCAAGAAAATACGGAAAAAAATTGTTGCACAGAAAAAGTTATAGACTTTGTAAAAAACCTTGAAAAAGTCTATAAACAAGAAAAAGACAACTTAATCTCAATGCTAGAAGAAATTCAAGAAAAGTATGGATATATACCCAAAGAAGCACAAATAGAACTTTCAGAATATCTAGGAATTCCAATGGCAGAAATTTATGGAGTAATAACATTTTACTCAAGATTTACTTTAGAACCAAAAGGAAAACATACAATATCAGTATGCTTTGGAACAGCATGTTTTGTAAAAGGTTCTAAAAAAATAATGGATAGATTAACAGACAGGCTAAAAATAGAACCAGGAAAGACAACAGATGATGGTCTATTTTCAATTGATGAAACAAGATGTGTTGGAGCATGTGGTCTAGCTCCTGTATTTACTGTAAATGGAGAAGTATATGGAAAAGCAACTGTCCAAAAACTTGACCAAGTACTAGATGAATTATTAAAGGAAGAAAGTAATTAGAAGGGAGAAAATCTATGATAACATTGCAAGAACTTCATAAAATAAGAGAAGAAAAAAGAAAAGAACTTGATTTAAGGGTTAATACTAAAGCTGATACAAGAGAAAAACACATTTTAGTATGCCATGGAACAGGTTGTACTTCTTCTAAATCTCCTCAAATTTTAGAAAATTTTAGAAAAATATTAAAAGAAAAAAATATTAATAATGTAAGAGTAATTATGACAGGTTGTTTTGGACTTTGTGCTAAAGGACCTATTGTAATAATCAGACCAGAAGATACTTTTTATGCTATGGTAACTCCAGAAGATTGTGAAGAAATTATCCAAACTCATATCATAGAAGGAAAAAGAGTAGAAAGATTACTTTGCAAAGATATAGATGGAAAAATAGTAAATAGCTTAGATGAACTTAATTTTTATAAAAAGCAAAAAAGAATAGCACTAAAAAATTGTGGAGTAATAAACCCAGAAAATATAGATGAATACATAGCATTTAATGGATATGAAGCACTAGAAAGAGTATTAAGAGAATACACCCAAGATGAAGTAATAGACATTATAAAAAAATCAGGACTTCGTGGTAGAGGAGGAGCAGGTTTTCCTACAGGCAAGAAATGGGAACTTACAAAACTTGCCGAAGGAAAACAAAAATATGTAGTATGTAATGCAGACGAAGGAGACCCAGGAGCATTTATGGACAGAAGCATATTAGAAGGAGATCCACACTCTGTATTAGAAGCAATGGCAATTGCAGGGTATGCAATTGGTGCAGATAAAGGATTTATATATGTAAGAGCAGAATATCCAATAGCAGTACATAGACTAAAAATTGCAATAGAACAAGCAAGAAATTATGGAATACTTGGAAAAAATATATTTGGAACAGGATTTAACTTTGACATAGAAATAAGACTTGGAGCAGGAGCATTTGTATGTGGAGAAGAAACAGCACTTCTTGAATCAATAGAAGGAAAAAGAGGTCAACCTAGAGTAAAACCACCATATCCAGCACAAAGTGGCTTGTGGGGAAAACCAACATTAATAAATAATGTAGAAACATATGCAAATATAGCCCAAATAATACTAAAAGGAGCCGAATGGTATTCATCAATTGGAACAGAAACCTCAAAAGGAACAAAAGTATTTGCACTAGGAGGAAATGTAAATAATATAGGCTTAGTAGAAGTACCAATGGGAACAACACTAAGAGAAATAGTATATGACATAGGTGGAGGAATACCAAATGGAAGAGACTTCAAAGCAGCACAAACAGGAGGACCTTCAGGAGGATGTATACCAAAAGAACACCTAGACACACCAATAGACTATGAATCCCTAAAAGAAATAGGATCAATGATGGGTTCAGGTGGCTTAATTATAATGGATGACACAAAATGTATGGTATCACTTGCAAAATTCTACTTAGAATTTACAGTAAGCGAAAGTTGCGGAAAATGTACACCATGCAGAATAGGAACAAAAAGAATGCTTGAAATACTAGAAAAACTATGTAACGGAGAAGGAGAAGAATTTGACATATACAAACTAGAAAAATTAGCAGTAAACATACAAAAATCAAGCATATGTGGACTTGGTCAAAGTGCACCAAACCCAGTAATAAGCACACTAAAATACTTCAGAGAAGAATTCAGACAGCACGCAATACAAAAAGAATGTAAAGCACTTGAATGTAAAGCAATGTCAAAAATAACAATAGACCCTGAAAAATGCAAAGGCTGTGGACTATGCCAAAAACACTGCCCAGTACAAGCAATAGAAGGAGAAGCAAGAGAAAAAAGAACAATAAATCAAGACAAATGCATAAAATGTGGAACATGCCTTACAAGCTGTCCATTCCACGCAATCGGAAATTAGAAGGAGAGAAATTATGGAAGAAAAAATGGTAAATTTAACTATAGATGGTCAAAAAATATCAGTTCCAAGTGGTACAACAATATTAAATGCAGCAAAAGAAGCTGGAATAGATATACCAACTTTATGCTTTTTAAAAGATATTAATGAAGTTGGAGATTGCAGAATGTGTATTGTAGAAGTTGAAGGAAGAAAAGGCTTTGCAACATCTTGTATTCAAACAGTAGAAGAGGGAATGGTTGTTCATACACATACTCCGAATGTTTTAGAAGCAAGACATGTAATATTAGACTTAATTATATCAAATCATGCTAAAGACTGCCTAACTTGTACACGTTCAGGAAATTGTGAGCTACAAGATTTGGCAATTAAGTTTAATGTTTTAAATATAGAATTTGAAGGAGAAAAATCAAAACATAAAATAGATGACTTATCTCCATCAATTGTAAGAGATTTTAATAAATGTATATTATGCAGAAGATGTGTTGCAGCTTGCAAAAATGTGCAAGGTATAGGTGCAATTGACTGTATAAATAGAGGTTTTGAATCTTGCATTTCAACAACATATGACAAAAGTTTAAATGATGTTAATTGCACATTTTGTGGTCAATGTATAGAAGCTTGCCCAACAGGAGCACTTCACGAAAAAGAAACAATAAATGATGTATGGATAAAACTAAAAGACCCAGATACAGTTGTTCTTGTGCAAACTGCACCAGCTGTTAGAGTCGCTTTAGGCGAAGAATTTGGAATGCCTATAGGTACAAATGTAAAAGGAAAGATGATTACAGCACTAAAAAGATTAGGGTTTGACAAAGTTTTTGATACAAATACAGGTGCAGATTTTACAATTATGGAAGAAGCAAATGAATTTGTAGAAAGATTTAAAAATCATGATAACCTGCCAATGATAACATCTTGTAGCCCAGGATGGGTAAAATATATAGAAATGAATTATCCAGAGCTATTACCACATCTATCAAGCTGTAAATCACCACATCAAATGTTTGGAGCAATATTAAAAACATATTATGCAGAAAAAGAAAACATAGATCCATCTAAAATATATGTTGTTTCAGTAATGCCTTGCATTGCCAAAAAGTTCGAAAGACAAAGACCAGAAATGAAAGAAAATGGATTATATGATGTAGATAATGTTATTACAACTAGAGAACTTGCCAGAATGATAAAACAAGCAAATATAGAATTTACTAAGTTAGAAGATAGCAACTTCGACAGCCCAATGGGGGAAGCAACAGGTGCAGGAGCAATATTTGGAACAACAGGAGGAGTTATGGAAGCAGCACTAAGAACAGCACAAGATATATTAACAGGTGAAGATTTGCCAAAAATAGATTTTGAGCAAGTAAGAGGTGGAGAAGGCATAAAAAGAGCAACTATCTCTATTGCAGGAAAACCTATTAAAGTAGTTGCTGCAAGTGGACTTAAAAATGCAAAAACAATTTTAGAAGAAATAAAATCAGGAAAATCAAATTATCAATTTGTAGAAATAATGGCATGTCCTGGTGGATGTATAATGGGTGGAGGCCAACCAATTAAAAGTTCTAAAATAAGACGAGAAGTAGATGTAAGAAAACTAAGAGCAGATGCATTGTATGACATTGATGAGAAAAGTACAATTAGAAAATCTCACGAAAATCCTATTGTGAAAAAAATATATGCCGAATATTTAGAAGCACCTGGAAGCTATAGAGCAGAAAAATTATTACATACAAAATATACTCCTAGAGAAAAATATAAAAATATATAGAATATTTGGAACAAAATAAAATTTTGATAAGAAATATAATTTAATCTTTAAAAAATTAAAAATAAGAGGATATTTAATTTATTCCTCTTATTTTAATTTTAAAATTAATTTTATATCTAAAAATCAATTCTAACTAAAGATTATTACATATTGAATAATTTAATTTTAAATATAAACTATTTAGAATTTCTTTCAGAGTTGTTATTATTGTTGTTATTGTTATTATTATTGTTTTTCTTTTCTTTATTTTTATTAGACATTGATAAACACCTCCATTCGATTTATAATTATTTTGAACTAAAAAAACAAAAAATATACAAAAAAATTAATCTTCTTTATTTTTTTTATATTTTGTTATATAATACCAAAAATAGCAAAAAGTGAAAATATTCATAATATATTAAAGGGAGGATATAATGGAGTATATAAATGAAAAATTGGTAGAGTTTAATAATTACATAAAATTTAGAAAAGTGGCTATAATAGGGTTAGGAGTGAGTAATATTCCTTTGCTTGATTATTTATATGATAAAAAAGCACAAGTTACAGTTTTTGATACTAAGAGTTATGATGAGATTCCAAAGGAGATATTGGATAAAATTACAGCTTATAGTTTTGCTTTTTCTTTTGGTACAGATTCTTTGAGTAAACTTAAGGGTTTTGATTTAATTTTTAGGTCACCAAGTTGCTTACCTACTAAGCCGGAATTGGAAGAAGAGGCAAAAAGAGTGGCGATTGTGACTACAGAGGTGGAATTGCTGATGAAGATGTGCCCTTGCACAGTTATTGGTGTTACTGGAAGTGATGGTAAAACTACTACTACGAGTTTAATAAATGCTATTTTGCAAAATGCGGGTTTTAGAACACATTTGGGTGGAAATATTGGAACTCCACTTTTTACTAAACTAAATGAATTTAGACCAGAGGATATTTTAGTATTAGAATTAAGTAGTTTTCAATTAATGGGGATGGAAGTTAGCCCTGATATTTCTGTTATTACTAATATAACACCAAATCACCTAAATATACATAAAGATTATGAAGAGTATATTGATGCTAAGAAAAATATTTTTAAGTTTCAAAATGAAAATGATATACTTGTTTTAAATTATGATAATGAAATAACAAGAAATTGTGCAAAAGAAGCAAAGGGGAAAGTTATATTTTTTAGTAGTAATGAAAAACTTGAAAATGGTTATATTGTAGAAAATAATGTTATAAAAAAATGTGAGGATAGAGTTAGAACTCATTTATTAAATACAGATGAAATTATATTACGCGGAAAGCACAATTATCAAAATATTGCAGCAGCATTTGCTGCAACTGAAAGTTTGGTAAATATGGATACAGCAATTGAAACTGCCAAAAATTTTAAACCAGTAGAACATAGGATAGAATTTGTACGAGAAATTAATAAAGTAAAATGGTATAATGATTCTGCAAGTTCTTCTCCAAGTAGAACTATTTCTGCTTTAAATGCTTTTGATGAGGATATAGTTTTAATTGCAGGAGGATATGATAAGAACTTAGATTATTCAGTTATTGCAAAACCAATACTTGAAAAAGTAAAAGTTTTAATTTTAATTGGTCAAACTTCTGGAAAAATTTTTGAAGCAGTTAAAAATGAATCTGATAAAGAAAATAAAAAAATAGATATATATATGTGTGAAAACTTAAATAAAAGTATAGATGTTGCATATAAAAATGCAAAACCTGGGCAAGTAGTATTATTTTCACCTGCTAGTGCAAGTTTTGATATGTTTAAAGATTTTGCAGATAGAGGCAAGAAGTTTAAAGAAGCTGTAAATAGTATTTAATATCACAAAAATCCTTTCTTTTTCATATTATACAAAAGATAAAGAGGCTTAGTTTGAAAGAAATCCTTTTAAGACTTATCTGTGCCTCGGAAAGGAATGAAATTTTTTATGTTTAATGAATCATACGAAGATTACATAAGAAGTATATTAGGATACCCAAATATTTCTCAAAACATACCTATAAATGATACTTATAATACTAATTCAGCATATAGACAAAATTCTATGAACACATACAATACAGGTCAAGTATATACACAAAATTATAACAATACTTATATGCAAAATAATGAACTAGAAAATTGTTATCCAGAAATTTATAATATTATATACCCAATGGTAAAAAAAGTTTGCAAAAATGCTGAAAATGTCCAAGTAGATAGGCAAATGTTAGAAAATATGACAGATGAAATTTATATGGCAATTGAAGGAAATACTGAAATAAGGCTTAATATTAATCTTGATAATGAAGTTTCAGGAAGCAGAGAATCTATAACATCTTCAAACACTAATCCTAATGTTCAAATGTCAAAAAGAGATGTTGATTCTAAAAGAGTAGCAAATGTAGAAAAAAGTAATCTAGTAAGAAGTAATATGGAAAGAAGTAGTGTTGAAAGAAATAATTTAGAAATTAAAAAGGCACAAAATGATGGAAATGGAAATTTTGTAACAAGTAAAGCAAAAAGTGAAGAAAATAGAAATATTGTAACAAGTAAAATAAAAAATGAAGAAAATAGTTCAAAAGAAAATCGTAATATAAAAGAAGATAGGGAAAATAGGCAAGTAAGAAATACTGGAATAAGAGACTTAATTAAAATCTTAATTTTAAGAGAGTTACTAGGAAGACCAAGATTTCCAAATAGACCACATTTCCCTGGAGGAAGACCACCTTTTAACATGCAAAGACCAGGATTTAACCCTGGATTTGAACCTGGTTTTAATCCTGGACAGAATAACAACTTTCGGAAGACCCAATAGACCAATTATGCCAAGGTATAGCTTAGAGAGTTTGTATGAAGAATAAATTTTATATAAATAACACCTTAAGGGCTTCTCTACAATTTTTAGAACTTTAAATAGTAAAATGGCACAAAAAATGAGGAAAACTTTTATTAGAAAAATTTACCATTATTTCAAAAAAATTTTCGTATATTATAATTTAAATTGCAAAAAATATAAATATGAAATTTTGAAAGGTGGTATTAAGTATGAAAGTAAAAGATTGTATGTGCAATGAAGTTTGCTGTGTAAAACCAGAAACTAAAATAAGTGAGGTTGCTAAAATAATGAGCCAAAACCATATAGGATGTATTCCTGTTTGTGATAATAATAATTCATTATGTGGTATTGTTACAGATAGAGACATTATTTTAAGATGTGTTGCTTGCGAAAAGGATGTAAATTCAAGTCCAGTTAGTGATATTATGAGTACTAATGTTCAGTATTGTGCTGAAAATGATGCAATTAATAAAGCACAAGATATTATGTCTCAAAATAAAGTTAGAAGACTTCCTGTTTGTGACTCGCAAAATAATGTAGTTGGAATTTTAACTATAGGAGATCTTGCTCAAAACGATATTAAAGTAGGTAAAGAAAATGTGTGCAATACAATAAGTAATATATGTAATTCTCATACTCAGAATGCTGAATAAAAAGATGGATATTTTCCATCTTTTTTACATATAATAAAAAGAATAGGAGAATAGTTTGAAAGAAATGCTTTCATTCCTATGTGTGCCTTTAGAGCGAAGCGAGAAAGGAATGGAATTTATAATGATAATTGATATGTCTTATTGGACAAGAGTAGGGAAAAGAATAATATATGTAATACTTATATTGCTAGGATTATATTTAAGTTTTAAGCTTGCTGTTTTTTATATGCCTTTTTTAATTGCATTTATAATTTCTTTGATTATGGAACCTGCAATTAAATTTTTAATGAAAAAAATGAAGATAACAAGGAGATTAAGTTCAATTATTATATTTATAATTGTTTCTTTAATAATACTTGGAACACTAACTTGGGGAATAATTACACTTGTTTCTGAAGCGTCTGGCTTGCTTGATGATTTAAATTTTTATGTTGATAAAATATATGGATTGTTTCAAGATTTTACAAATAATTTTCAGTTTGAAAAATTACATCTGCCAGAAGAAGTAAAGGGCATATTAGAAAATAGTACAGGTAGCATAATTGACACAGTTTCAAATTGGATAAGGAATTTTTTAAATGGCCTGATAGATGTTGTAACTTCAATTCCGAATATTGCAATTTATTTTGCTATAACTGTTATGGCACTATATTTTATGTGTGTAGATAAAATCTATATTTTAGACCAAATAGAACATCATCTTCCTAGAGTATGGGTAATGAAACTAGGAAGACATATGAGAGAATTAATTAAAGTACTTGGTAATTATTTAAAGGCTGAAGCTACACTTGTTTTAGTTTCTTTTGTTATTACTGTAATCGGTCTATATATTTTAAATTTTGCAGGTTTTAATATAGAGTTTCCTCTTTTAATAGCTTTAGGAATAGGTTTTGTGGATGCTCTTCCAATTTTGGGTTCAGGTACAGTTATGGTTCCTTGGGCTATCATTTGTGCTTTAAATGGAGATTTAAATTTAGGTATAGCAATAATTGTTTTGTTTATTATTATTTCTGTAGTAAGGCAATTTTTAGAACCAAGACTAGTAAGCAAAAATATTGGTATACATCCAATATTTACTTTAATTGCAATGTATACAGGATTTAAAATAATTGGAGTACTTGGTTTATTGGTAGGCCCTATAGTTTTAATAATATTTAAAAATATTTTTGCAAGTTTAATAGACCAAGGTGTAATGAAAACAATATTTGATAAAAATTGAAAAATTATGTAAATAGTGTTATACTATAAGTATATAAAAAATTTTTGGGAGGTTGATATCATGTTATATGAAATCAAGGCACGGATAAAAAATGAGTATTTATCAAATGGAATTATCGATATAAAAGATGATACATTTGAAGGTTACCTAACAGATGACTATATAGTAGGGGAGTATAAAAATGGTAAAATCAGAGTAACACTTTTTATAAAAGAACTTAATATTAATGGCATATTTCAAGAATCTGACATATTTGAAAGAGAAGTATTAAATTTTGAAAGCTTAAAAGTAGACTTTGAATTACCTAAAAAATATACTTTATACTGTATAGATGAAGGTAAAATGTTAGAAATTGATTTTATCCAAAAAAAGAATGATATGAAAAAAGAAGAGTTCCAAAGAGAATTAAATAAAATCTCAAGCTTCTTTTAAAATATTAATTCTTATTAAAAAAGAGAAAACATTTGCCATTTTATTTGTTATGCTTAATTACAAAATGCAAATGTTTTCTCTTCTTTATTATAACTTCTAATTTATTATAACTTTTAAACTATTCCCATTCGATTGTAGCTGGTGGCTTAGAGGTAATATCATAAACTACTCTATTTACAAATTTAACTTCATTAACAATTCTAGAAGAAACCTTTTCTAAAACTTCATATGGTATTTTACTCCAAACTCCTGTCATAAAATCAGTTGTTTCTACTGCTCTTAGGGCAATAGTATAATCATAAGTTCTTTCGTCTCCCATAACACCAACAGATTTTAAATTTGTTAAAACTGCAAAATATTGGTTTATTGATTTATGGAGTTTTGCTTTAAATATTTCTTCTCTAAAAATACTATCAGCTTCTCGTAAGATATTTAATTTGTCTTCTGTAATATCCCCAATTATTCTTATTGCAAGTCCAGGACCTGGGAATGGTTGCCTATATACTAAATTTTCTGGAATTCCTAATTCTAGACCTGTTTTTCTTACTTCATCTTTAAATAAATTTCTTAATGGTTCGACAATTTCTTTAAAATCTACATAGTCAGGAAGTCCTCCAACATTATGATGGCTTTTTATAACAGAACTTTTGCCAAGACCACTTTCAATTACATCAGGGTATATAGTTCCTTGTACTAAAAAATCTACTGTTCCAATTTTTTTAGCTTCTTCTTCAAATACTCTTATAAATTCTTCACCAATTATTTTTCTTTTTTTCTCAGGGTCTGTAACTCCAGAAAGTTTGCTTAAGAACCTATTCTGTGCATTTACTCTTATAAGGTTTATATCAAATTGATTTTTAAAAATTTGCTCAACTTCGTCGCCTTCATTTTTACGAAGCAATCCATGGTCTACAAATATACAAGTTAAGTTTTTACCTATTGCTTTACTCAATAAAACTGCAGCAACTGATGAGTCAACTCCACCAGATAATGCACATAAGGCTTTTTTGTTTCCGATTTTTTCTTTTAAAGTTTTAATACTATCTTCTACAAATGAAGAAATTTGCCAATCTCCAGAACATTTGCAAATATTGTATAGAAAATTTTGTATTACTTTAGTTCCATTTTCAGATAAATTTACTTCTGGGTGGAATTGTATTCCATAAAGCATTTTTTTAGCATTTTCCATTGCAGCATTTGGGCAATGAAGAGTTTTTCCTATTGTTTTAAAACCATCTGGAACTTTTGAAACAAAATCAGTATGACTCATTAAAAAGTTATTTTTGTTTTTGAAACCTTGAAATAGGGAAGATGTGCCATCGATTTCTACTTGTGTTGAGCCATATTCCCTGGTATCTGCTTTTTGCACTGTTCCTCCTAAAACATGTGTCATAAGTTGCATACCATAACAAATTCCAAGAATAGGTATTCCTAATTCAAAAATTCCATCAGCACATTTTGGAGAATCTTCTCCATAAACACTTGCAGGTCCTCCTGTAAATATAATTCCTTTTGGATTTTTTTCTTTGATTTTTTCAAGAGAAATGTCGTATGCGACAACTTCTGAATATACGTTACATTCTCTTACTCTTCTTGCGATTAATTGATTGTATTGCCCTCCGAAATCTAAAATTAAAATTAGTTCATTTTTTTTCACTTATTTAACCTCCAATATTTTTATATGATTGCATTTTATCATATGTTTTAATAAAAGTAAAGAAAATTGTATACATAAATTGACAAATTATGTATACGATGATATAATATTGTTGAAATTTTAGTAAAAGATGTTATTAAAATTAACAATAAAAATTAAGGATAAATGAAGATGTCAAGAGTTAATCTAATCATTTATCAAGATAGGAGTATTTAAAATGAGTAATATTATTTCAATTTCTGGTATGCCTGTAAGTGGAAAAAGCACAACTATTAAGAAAATTATACAAATTCTTGAAGAAAAAGGATATGATCCAAATCAAATACATTTGGTATCTACAGGTCAAGAATTTAGAACATATTTTAATTTTATAATTGATCTTATGAAAAATGTAAATAATATTAGTTCCATTGCAAGCAATTATAAGAGTCCAAAAATAAAAGAATTGCTAGAGGATATAAATTTTAGAAAAGCATTAATTAATGCAATTGTAGAAATCAGAAAAAGTGGGTACAAAATAGAAAATTTTAATGTAGAACAAGCAAATAATTTAGAATCACTTAAAGATTTAAGATATATAATAGACACAAAAATAGATAATGACATAAAAAAACTTGGAGAGCAAATACAAGCAGAAAATTCAGAAGACTTTTGGATAATTGATTCAAGATTAGCGTTTCACAACATTCCTAGTTCTTTTTCAGTTAGATTAGTTGTAAATGAAGATGTAGCAGCTAAAAGATTACTTGCAGATTCTAGTAGAGGAAAAGAAGACAATAATTATAAAAATGAAAAAGAAGCTAAACAAACAATTAAAAAAAGAAGAGAAGGAGAAGTAAAAAGATATCTTGAAAGATATAATGTTGACTTAGAAGATTTAGAAAATTATGATTTAATAGTAGATACTTCATATTCAAATATAGATGATATTGCAAATGTTATATTAGCCTGTTTCAGTAAATATAAAAATAATCAACACTTTGGAAAAATGTGGGGAAGCCCTAAAAAATTTTTACCACTGCAAACTGAAAGAGATACATTAGGAAAAGGATTTTCTATGAATATGACTGAAATGTTAGATAGCATAAAAAATAATGGTTATTTACCAGAAGAAGAAATAGAAACAATTGAAGTTGATGGAAAATTATATATTATAGAAGGGCATCACAGAAATTTTGGAGCAGCTCTAAGTAGTAAAACATTAATACCATATAATATTATAGCAAAAGATGATGAAACGATAAAAGAATATGGAAATTTAACAGCCAGAGAAAGAGCAGAAAATTTAGATTCAAGATACTTAAAAGGACATGAATGGATGCTAGGAGAAAAATTTTCATATGATCAAATCTATCCTGATATTTATAATGAATTAGAACAAGGCGATTCTAGATAAAAAATTAAGCCATAAGTATATTTAAAATAAATATATTTAATGGCTTTTAATTATGTAAAATTGACTTTAATATAAAAAATGCTAGTGTATAAATATGATAAGTAATATTATATTAAGTATAATGAGTACCATTTAGTTATATAATTGGAAGTTTTCCAGATGTAGAATTGTTATACTATTCCACTAGTCGGAATATAACTCTCATCAGGAGGATAAACATACTCTTCATCTGGCATGCTTACTTCCTTTATTTCCATAACTTTTAATATAGGCATATCTCCGTGGTAA
This sequence comes from uncultured Clostridia bacterium, assembly GCA_944386775.1. Taxonomy (GTDB): domain Bacteria; phylum Bacillota; class Clostridia; order TANB77; family CAG-508; genus CAG-269. The sequence continues at coordinate 600 of CALXCJ010000007.1, read as the reverse complement.
TCACCCTTGATAATTTCGCCAGTAACATTAACCCAAACATTATCTGAAAAATTTTCTGCTTGTTCATATTCACATAAAAAACCAACTACTAAACACTGTGAATTTGAAGAAATTAGCATATCACGAGCAAGTACAAATTGATTTTTATTCAAATCTGAAACTCTATAAATATAACCTGTAAAATTTATTTTAACTCCAACATATGAATCAACATCATCATGTACTGCTTTTAAAACATTAGTATAATTTTTAGCAGAAATTGAAGAAATAGAGTTATTCGGCATACAAGAAGAATTATTTGAATTTTGTGCACCATTAAAAATTCTAAAAACTACAACTCCAAGTATTATAATAACAAGTATTATAACACATATAAAAAATGCTTTAAAAACTTTGCTTCCATTTATTTTAAAATTATATACAAACATATTACCCTCTTTTCTATTTAATAAATTTTTTCTTTGTTTAATATTATTTAGGAATTTTTCAAATTATGATTAAAGAGAATAAATATTGTGGAAACTGTTAGTGTAAAATTAATGTAGGCAAAATATAAAAATGCCTACATAATTTTTTCAAAAAAATATTGAAAAAACATAG
>CALXCJ010000006.1 GCA_944386775.1 uncultured Clostridia bacterium | reverse complement strand
CTGATCATTGGAAAACATATAGTTTTCCAGAATAATTAATAATTTAGTACTTTAATTCAAATAAAAGCTAATGTTATAAGCCTAAAAAATTTGGTTGAAGTATTAGGTAAATACAAATATGAAGCATTTGAAAATTTGTTAGAAAAGGATTATAAATATAAAGAAATAATAAAATAAAAATTAATATACCAAGATGGAGGTTCAAAATGTTCCATTTGGGGAATGTCCCCAAATGGGACATTTTTACTTAAAAAAACTATTGAATTTTATCAAATAGTACTATATAATGTATATAGTAGTTTAAAATTCGGAGGTAAGAAAAATGAAGAAAGAAAAAGTAAATAAAGAAGAACTAAAAAGAAAAAAAGAATTTAATAAAGGAAGAATATTTGTAAAAGTAACAGCAGCCATACTTGCAATTTTAATGGTAGGAGCAACAGCAGGAACACTAATATTTGCTTTAATATAAAAAGTAGGTGAGTAAATGGGAAATAGTATAGGAATAGCATGGGAAAAATTTTATAATGAAAATATATTAAATTATTTTAGAAGTTTAAGTGAAAATCCATTTGCAATAGTTACATTAATAATAGATTTAACAATAGTAATTTTTTTATTTTACTATTTCTTTAAAATAGTAAAAGGTTCAAGAGCGTGGCAATTAATAAAAGGAATAATATTATTAATAATAATAACAGCACTAAGCAGTCTGCTTAATTTAAAAATATTAAATACAATATTAACAGGAATTATGAACTGGGGAGTAATTGCAATAATTGTAATATTCCAACCAGAATTAAGAAGAGCCTTAGAGCAATTAGGAACAAACAAAATTACAAGATATTTTGGTATTGACCAAGATATTGCAACAAAAACAAAAGAAGATATTTATAAAGTCGTAATAGCAGCAGAAGAATTATCAAAATCTAAAACTGGAGCATTAATTGTTTTAGAAAGAGATATAAATATACAAGATATAATATCAACAGGAATTCCAATGGATGCCGAAGTATCACCACAATTACTAGTAAATATATTTGTGCCAAAAACCCCACTACATGATGGTGCAGTTGTAATAAGTAATAATAAAATTGCAGCAGCAGCATGTGTTTTGCCACTTGCAAATGATAATGATATTGCAAAAGAATTAGGAACAAGGCATAGAGCAGCTATAGGTATTTCGAAGGAATCAGATAGTATAGTAGTTGTTGTTTCTGAAGAAACAGGTAAAATTTCTGTTGCAAAAGATGGAACCTTAATTGCAGATGTAAGAGAAGATGCATTGAAAAAAATACTAATTAGCAATATAGTTACAAAAAGATTTACAGTTGACAAATCTTCTAAAAAATCAAGGTTAAAAGAATTAAAAAATAAAATTTTCAAAAATGAAGTAAATAGCAAAAAAGTTAAAAGTGAAAAGGTAAAAAGCGAAAATGAAATTAATAAGAATGTGAAAGAAGAAAACAAATAAAAAATAGGGCTAAATCAAAAATAAAAATTGGTTTAACCCGATTTTTAAAATTTGTAAAGTGAAATAAATTTTATATAAATAAAGCCTTAGAGGGCTACTCTACATTTAAAAATTACGTCTGTTAATTGTAACAGTAATGAATTTATAAAGTAATAATAAATCTAAAAATACTAATAAAATTATAAAGGAGTAATAAGATTATAATGCGAAATATTAAACTAACAATAGAATATGATGGAAAAGAATTCAATCGGTTGGCAAAAGCAGCCAAACAAACTAAATATCCAAGGAACAATAGAACAAGCAATTAAACAAGTAGTAAAAGAAGAAGTAGAATTAAATGCATCAGGAAGAACAGATGCAGGGGTTCATGCCCTAGGACAAGTTGCAAATTTTAAAACTAATAGCAATATCCCAATTGAAAAACTTCCTATAGCTATAAACACAAACTTAAAAAAATCAATTCGAATTATAAAAGCAGAAGAAGTTGATGACAGTTTTCATAGTAGATTATCTTGCAAGAAAAAAACATATAGATATGTAATTAATAATTCAAGTGTAGAATCAGCAATTTATAGAAACTTAGAAACATATATACCATATAAATTGGATATTAGCAAAATGAAAAAAGCTATAAAATATTTTGAAGGAAAGCACGATTTTAAAGCTTTTAAAGCAAGTGGTACAAGCAGCAGGAGTAGCGTAAGAATTATATATAAAGCAGAAATAAAAGAAGCGGAAAAAGGTAGAATTTACATCGAATTAACAGGAAATGGCTTTTTATATAATATGGTAAGAATTATAGCAGGAACATTAGTAGAAGTAGGACTAGGTAAGATAGAACCTGAAGAAATTATAAATATTATAGATAGTGGAAAAAGAGAAAAAGCAGGTAAAACTTTGCCTCCAAATGGGTTATATTTAGTAAGTGTTGAGTATGATGTAGATTAATATAAAGTGAAGATAATTTATATGGTTATCTATTAAATATTTGGTAATAACTAAAAATTATTATCACATATTTAATGTTAATAAACTTTTTATTTAAGTTCAAAGTGTAACAAAATATTTATTTATGGTTAACAAAAAATATTAAGTAAGCATATTATATAAAAAAAGAAAAGGAGAAAGAAAATGACTATTTTACTTATATTTTTTGCCTTACCAATAGCTACAATAATAATATCAATTGCCCTACAAAAGATTTTAAAATGTCCAATTTTGGTAGCAGCTATAATTTTTGCAATTTTTATAGTTCTTACATTTACTGTTTTTGGAATTAATTTTGTTATTGCAACATTAATTTATACAATACTTTCATTTATAACTGCATATATTACTTGCTTAGTTTCAAGATGTTCTCTTTTTTCAAATATAAGTTGTAGGTGCAATTGTAATAATGCTAGAAATGGAAATAATTGTGTAATGGGTAGAAGTCGAAATAATTGTTGTAATTGTAATAATTGTTGTGACTGTGATAACTCTTGCAATTGTAATAATTGTTGTAACTGTGATAACTCTTGCAATTGTAATAATTGTTGGAACCGTAATAATTCTCGTAATTGCAATAATACAACAGATGAATTACTAACAATAAATAGTGTATATGGAGATTCAGGTAACTTACTAACAATTAATAGTAATAATAATTGCACTGGAACAGAAACAGAATTACTTACAATAAATTCGAATGGCAATGTAATAAATGGTTCAGGTAATAATAATTCCAATAATAATTGTAACAGCAATTGTAGGAGAAGATAAAAAAGTCCTAAAAGGAGCTATTCCTAATAGGTCTTTTTTTAAAAATTTTAATGATATTTTAATTGCATATTTATATTTTTGTAAAATATATAGGTTGCAAATTATATATTTTGTAAATGACCTTTATTTAAAAAAGACTCTACAATTAAATAAAGAAAGCAAATTTAAATAAAATATAAAAAACAATTTATAAAATCTCTTAAACAATACTTGTATAAAAGTTCTATTTTAGTATATAATTTAATTAATTTGAAAGGAGTGATTTTTATGTCAGAAAAAACTAAAGTAGTACAATATGGTACAGGTAAAATGAGTGTATATACTATGAGGTATGTATATGAAAAAGGAGGAGAAATAGTAGGTGCAATAGATGTAAACCCAGATGTAATAGGAAAAGATATTGGAGAAATTATAGGAGGAGAAAATAAAGGAGTTAAAGTTTCAAGCGTTCAAGATGCAGAAAAAGTAATCAAAGAAACAAAACCAGATATTGTAATTGTAACAACAATGAGTTTAATAAAAGATGTAGAAGATGCTTTAATGTTATGTGCTAAATTAGGAGTAAATGCTATTACAACATGTGAAGAAGCATTTTTCCCAGAAAATTCTAATCCAAGCGTAACTAATAAAATTGATGAGATGGCTAAAAAAACAGGATGTACAATAACAGGAAGCGGTTACCAAGACATATATTGGGGACAATTAATTACAAGTATTGCAGGGTCAACTCAAAAAATAACAAAAATCAAAGGAAGTTCAAGTTATAATGTAGAAGATTATGGAATAGCACTTGCAAAAGCACACGGAGCAGGTTTAAGCCTAGAAGAATTTGACAAGCAAGTAGCCTCAGTAGATAGAATTTCTGACGAAGAAAGACAAGCTATGATAAATAAAGGAGAATATTTACCATCATATATGTGGAATGTAAATGGTTGGCTTTGTGCTAAATTAGGATTAACAGTAAAATCTCAAACACAAGTAACAGTACCACAAACATATAGTGAAGATATAAATTCTAGCACTTTAGGAATGGTTGTAAAAGCAGGAGATGCAACAGGAATGAGTGCAGTAGTTACAACAGAAACAGAAGAGGGAATAACAATAGAATCACAATGTATAGGAAAAGTATATTCAAAAGAAGATTTTGATAAAAATGAATGGACAATCGAAGGAGAACCAAATACAACACTAGTTATAAACCGTCCATCTACAGTAGAATTAACTTGTGCAACAGTTGTAAATAGAATTCCTGATGTAATAGCAGCTAAAAGCGGATATGTTCCAACAGAGGAAATGGGAGATTTATGTTTTAAGTTTAAAATATAGTAATAATTATTGAGAAGACAAAAATTTATATAGTAAAGGGTATAAAAATTATATATAGAAATTTTTAAAATTTTAATAATTTTTTATAGAAAGATTATAAAAATATCATTAAGTTTATAACTTAATTAAATTAGGTCTTTTAAGCTACTATTGTTAAAATAGCTCTTTAAGTACATTTTTTTATTTAAAAATTATTAATTTCATATTTATAATTTTTATACCTACCATGTATTGATTTTTTATTATTATAATGATATATCTAAATAAAAAAATATCATTAAGTTATAAACTTAATTATAAAGGAGAAAAAAGTGAAAAGAAAAAATAATAAAGAACAAGGATCAATAACATTATTTACAATAATATCTATAATATTTTTTTTAATAATATCAGTTGGAATATATATAAATATAAGTAATAAATCTGGAACCCAAGTTTCAGAAATTTCAAAAATAAAAAGTGAATATGAAATTAGCAAAGAACAAATGGATGAGAAATATGAAGAAGTAGTAAACAATATTAATAATAAAGTAATAATCACAATGAAAAAAGAGTCAGATGACTCTGAATATGTATCAGGAGTATGGACAAATGATGCAGTAAAAGTGACAATAGAATTTCCGGATTATGTACCAGATGACGAAAAAATAATATACATAAATGGTAAAGAAATAAAATACGAAGAAGAAATAATAATAGATGAAACAACCACAATAAAAGTTAATTTTAATGGAAAAGAGCAAAATGCACAAATAAATATAGATAAAGTTCTTCCCAAAGTAACAATAGCAGCAGACAAAACATCGCCAACAAATGCAAGTAGCATAAAATACACATTTACATTTAGTGAAGAAGTAACAGACTTTACAGCAGATGATATACAGGTCACAAACGGAACAAAAGGAGAATTTGCAGGAAGTGGAAAAACATATACATTAGTAGTAACAAACAATGGAAGTACAACTCAAACAGTAAAAGTAGATGCAAATAAATGTACAGATAAAGCTGGAAATGGAAATCTAGAATCAAATACAGTTACAATGACAATAGATAAAGTAGCACCAACTGTAAATATTACAGCCGACAAAACTTCGCCAACAAATGCAAATAGTATAAAATATACAATTACATTTAGTGAAGAAGTAACAGGATTTACAGCAGATGACATACAAGTTACAAATGGAACAAAAGGAGAGTTTACAGGAAGTGGAAAAACATATACATTAGTTGTGACAAATGCAGGAAGTACAACCCAAACAGTAAAAGTAGATGCAAATAAATGTACAGATAAAGCCGGAAACGGAAACACAGCATCAAACACATTTACAATGAACGTAGATAGAACTGCACCAACTGTAAATATTACAGCCGACAAAACCACACCAACAAATGCAAATAGCATAAAATACACATTCACATTTAGTGAAGAAGTAACAGGATTTACAGCAGATGACATACAAGTTACAAATGGAACAAAAGGAGAGTTCACAGGAAGTGGAAAAACATACACATTAGTAGTAACCAATACAGGTACAACAACTCAAACAGTAAAAGTAGATGCAAATAAATGTACAGATGCAGCCGGAAATGTAAATGCAGCATCAAACACAGTTACAATAACAGTAGATAGAACAGCACCAACTGTAAATATTACAGCCGACAAAACTTCACCAACAAATGCAAGCAGCATAACATATACATTCACATTTAGTGAAGATGTAACAGGATTTACAACAGATGACATAACAGTCACAAACGGAACCAAAGGAACATTTAGTGGAAGTGGAAAAACATATACATTAGTTGTAACAAACACAGGAACAACAACTCAAACAGTAAAAGTAGATGCAAATAAATGTACAGATGCAGCCGGAAATGTAAATGCAGCATCAAATACAGTTACAATAACAGTAGATAGAACTGCTCCAACTGTAAATATTACAGCCGACAAAACTTCACCAACAAATGCAAGTAGCATAACATACACATTCACATTTAGTGAAGATGTAACAGGATTTACAGCAGACGACATACAAGTTACAAACGGAACCAAAGGAACATTTAGTGGAAGTGGAAAAACATATACATTAGTTGTAACAAACACAGGAACAACAACTCAAACAGTAAAAGTAGATGCCAATAAATGTACAGATGCAGCTGGAAATGTAAATGCAGCATCAAACACAGTTACAATGACCATAGATAGAACAGCTCCAACAGTAAGCATAACAGCAAATAAAACATCGCCAACAAACGCAAGCAGTATAACATATACATTCACATTTAGTGAAGAAGTAACAGGATTTACAGCGGATGACATAACAGTCACGAACGGAGCAAAAGGAACATTTAGCGGAAGTGGAAAAACATATACTTTAGTTGTAACACAAAGTAGCAGTACAACCCAAACGGTAAAAGTAGATGCAAATAAATGTACAGATAAAGCTGGAAATGCAAATACTGCATCAAACGCAGTCACAATAACAATAGACACAGTTCCACCATCAATATATAAATATGTAACATCTGAAAAAACCGGAATGATAAGTATATATGGAGAAGATGATCTATCAGGAATAGCGTATATAGAAGATAGTACAGGAAATAGATATACCCCTAAAAATAAAGATGACATAAAAATATTAGTAATTGAAAATAATAAAGATGATGCAGATAGTTTAAATGCAGGTATAATACCAATATTAAAAGAACAATATAAAAATGTAGATTATAATACAAGTATAACATATAATCAAATATTAGCATCAGATTATGATGTAATAATAAGTAATAAAACAGCTTGGGAAACAGCAAAAGCAGATATGATAAATAAGTTATTTGCTGCAGGAAAAACTATATTAACAACAGGAAATGATAATGGAAGTAGTTTAGATATAATAAAAAGTCATACACAGGGTAGTACAGGATATACAGCAAATAGAAAAGTTGTAAATGAAATAACAAATAAGATAGGTGAAACTATAGTTGCAAGTAATGATTCATTAAAACATGTACAAGCAAGTGATAAAGCAGAAGTATGGTATTCATATACAAGTGGAGGTGTAGAATATGATGCAATGATGTATATGGAAAATGAGCAAGGCGGAAAATGGTTTCATTCACAATTAAATCCAAGTACAAGTGAATTATTTAGAAATATAATAAATGTAATTACAAGATTAGCAAATATAAATGGAATGAGCCAAAAAATAACACAAGATGGAACATATACATATAAAATTGTAGATAAAGCAGGAAATGTAGCAACAAGTTCAGTTCAAGTGATATTAAAAAATACTTTAACAATAAACCCTAATGGAGGAACATATAATAATAGCACTTCAAAAACGACTGTAACTCAAACTCATAATACCAAATATACATTATCTAATCCAACACCACCTGCAAAATACACTGTAACATACAGTGGTGAAGGAGGTTCAGTAGGAGCAAGTAGTGCTATATCACAAAAAACATTTTTAAATTGGACACTTACTGGAGGAGGTAGTTTAAGTGGAAATATATATACTTTTGGTACAAGTGATGGTACAGTTACAGCAAACTATTCAGATGGTAGTGTAACACTTACTACAGCAACAAGAAATGGACATACATTTTTAGGATGGTATGATCAAAATGGAAATAAAGTAGGTGATGCTGGAAGCAAATATATACCAAAAAGTAATATAACCTTATATGCACATTGGAAATCAAATGTTGTTATGACATCTATTTCAACGAGTAGGCAATATATAGGAGTAAACGGAAGTACAACAACTGCTCAAATTACAGTGCAAGGTTCTAATTTAGGTACAGTTACATATAAAAGTAGTAATACAGGTCTTGCAACTGTTGATAGTAATGGTAAAGTAACAGCTGTAAAAGCAGGAACAGTAACTATTACTGCTACATCTAGTTGGGATACAAGTGTATATAAACAAATTACAATCTATGTTACAAGTTTAACTGCATCAGGAGGAGCTGTAACAGTTTTAGAAGATGCAACAATTACTCTTGCAGCACCAATTACAGGTGGAAATGTAGGTACAATTACATATACATCAAGCAATACAAGTTATGCAACCGTAAATAACTCAAGAGTAGTAAAAGGAATAGATATAGGAACTAGTGTTTCTAAAACAGTTACAATAACAGTTAAAGAGTCAAATGGTGGAGCTACTTGTACATATACTGTATATGTTAGAGTATGGGCAACAGGAGATGGAACATCAGGAAACCCATATCGAATAACAAATACAAGAGATATAACAAAATTACAAAAAAAGGTAAACTCAAGTACAGCATCAAATTATAGGTATGGCGGAACATATTTCTTGCAAACAACATCTATTGCAATTTCTTCATGGACGCCTATTGGTAACGCTTCAAATAAAAGATTTAATGGAATTTATAATGGTAATGGTAAAACTATAACAGGAATTTCAATAGATACATTATCATATAATGCAGGATTATTTGGAAGTTTAGGTGGAACTCTGCAAAACCTAAATTTAACAGGTACAGTAAAAGGTAGCTATAGTTGTGGAGCAATTGTAGGTGAAATTTATGAAGGGGCACAAGTTACAAAATGTAATAATAGAGCTAATGTTACTGCACAAAACACAGTTGGAGGAATTGTAGGAGCTATTTATGGAGGAACAGTTACTCAATGTGCGAATAATGGAACAATAACATTACAAGATAGAGGAATTTCAGGAGACTGGATGGCAAATGTAGTTTCATCAGGAGGAGGTATTTGTGGAGTAAACTGTGGAACAATAAGTCAATCATATAATAAAGGAAATTTAGTAATGACCAGAAACAATACCTCATCAGAATATATGGTACTAGGAGGAATAGTAGGATATGATGGAAATACAGTAGGTTCTAGTGGAAGTATAGTAGATTGCTTTAATAAAGGAAACATATCTGGATATGGAGATTACTTTGGAGGAGTTGCAGGAAATACATTTAATGGAACAATAACAAATGCATATAATGTAGGCTCAGTATCTTCTACAAAAAGCAGTAACAGCACAACTGGAGGTGTTACAGGAGCACTTAAAAATGTTTCAACAATAAAAAATGCTTATTCGTTAGATACTAGTTGTGTAAGATTATATTATTTATTTGATTGGAATGCTTATGTTGGAGGGATGTATAGTAGAACTGCAGCACAAATAAAATCATTAGCAGGTACACTTGGTGGCAATTGGAAAGCAGATTCATCAAATGTTAATTCAGGATATCCTATATTAAAGTGGATGTAAAAGGAGAAAAATATGAACAAAAAAAAGATTATAATAATTTTAAGTTTAATAGTAATTATAAGTATTTTAATTGGAATTACTTTATATTATTTAAAATTTAATAAAAATATAGTTGGTAATGAAGAAAATTTTTATAATGAAGAAAATGGAATAAAAATTAACACATCATCCAAACTAAAAGAAGAAAAAGTTTTTAACAATATAAAAGTGACAGATATTAATCTTATTAATGAAAATGGTATAACAGAATTTACAGCAAATGTGCAAAATATAGGAGAAACTGATTTGGAAGAAAAAGACATTTTAATACTTTTTAAAGACCAAACTGGTAATGAATATGCTAAAGTTCACGCATATCTTCCAAGTCTACAAAAAGGTGAAATGAATACAATTAGTGCCTCAATAGTAGAAGACAAAGTAAATGCATATGACTTTGAATTTATATTTGATTTTTAAGTAAAAAAGTATAAATAAAAGTATAAATATAAATATAAGTATAAATATATGAATAAATATAAGTATAAATATAAATATAAATATAAGAATAAATATAAGAATAAATATAAGTATAAATATAAATATAAATATAAAATAAATATAAATATAAATATAAGTACAAATATAAGTATAAATATAAGTATAAGTATAACTATTAAAAAATTGTATTAACAAATATAGAAAAGTTTGTGTAACTTTTACATAAACTTTTCTATTATATATTCTAGAAAAATTATATTATGTAAAATTCAACAAAAGCATTGATTTACTATAAAAGTTATGCTATAATAGTTTTGTATAAAAAAGAAGAGGTGAAAACAAAAAAATGAAAATTAAAGCAGAAAAACAAAAAATAAAAGAAAAAAGAATAGATTTTGATTTAAAAGGATTGCTAAAGAAATTCTTCACACCAGCAGATGTAGAACAAACTTCAGAAGAAGTAATATTAGCAGATTCTACATTATCTGATGCACAAAAAAAAGAACTTTTAAAAACATTAGATGACAGTGAAAAACTTGGAAACAAAATGTTTAGAGAATATTATAAAGTGATGGATTTAAAAGTAAAAGGATTTAACCCTACAAAAGTAACTCAAAATAAAGAAAGGTTAGAAGAAGTTAATAATAATCAAGGAAAAGCAAGGAAAGAAGTTATTAAGGAAGAACAAGATGAAGAACTTAGTAAATAGTATAAAAATAAATTTTTCTTTGAATTGTATTTTTTAAATTATAAATTTTAATTGGGTTAATTGAAAAAGTTACTTCTACCTAAAAAGTAAATTATATTTGTAAATTTACGTAAATTTTAATTTAAAGAAAAATTTATTTTTTTCTTGACAAATAAAAAAAGACACTGTATAATATTAATGTTCTAAAAAATGGCGAAGTAGCTCAGTTGGCTAGAGCATTCGGTTCATACCCGAAGGGTCATGTGTTCGAATCACATCTTCGCTACCAAGATGTATAAAAAATAAGGTGTTTCAAAGTTTTAGAAACATCTTATTTTCTATTTACGATTTATTATCAACTTAGTCTAAGATAGAATTAAATAAAGTTATTTTTCAACCTTTATATATTCTCATAATGTGACCATAAAGATAAAATCTTTACTATTTTTTCATCTTCATTTACTTTATAAATTAATCTATGTTGTATATTTATTCTACGTGAATACAAACCTTTTAAATCTCCTGTTAATTTTTCGTAAGGTGGCGGCATTTGATATGGATTTTCTTTTATTAATTCTATTAACTTTTTAGCTTTTATATCAAGTTTACTTTTTTTTAATTTTGATATTTCTTTTACAGCTTTTTTATGAAATTTTATTTCATACATATATTACCAGTCAACCTCACTTTCACTTACATATTCTTTATCATCATCATTAGCCCTTTTTATTATTTCATCTTTTAGATTAGGTACAGATATAATATATAATGTTTCCATTATACTATTATAGTCTTCTTCTGATAATACAACGGCATTTCCATTCTTTGTTGAAATATTAATAGGTTCATTGTATTTGATAGTCTGTTCTAATAGATTATATATATCTTTTCTAAAATTTGTTATATTGGTATTAGTCATTTTGTTCACTTCCTTTCCTATTCTTTTTATATATTATATTATAGCATACGCTTATATGTACGTCAATACTATATCTTAATCGAAATGAATTAATAATTCATGATTAGAAAAATAAATAAGCTTTTGAAAGAAACTAGTATAATTTTAAAAATGTAATATTTTTTTCTTAAAGCGGTTATTTTAAAATGTAAGTCGTAATATAATAATATTTTTATTTTATTTATAGTATATGTAATAATTATCATTGTATGTAAAGCAAGGTAAAGTAAAGTATAAACATTCTTTTATCTACTAAAAATTTACCAAGCCAAAAAGTACAAATAAATTGATTTACAAAAATAAAAAACTAGAAATTCGAAATTTTCTAGTTCTTATATCATTATAGTTTAAGCATTAAGCAAACTATCCAAAATTTTAGGATATATTTTAGATGCATTACTATTCCAGTTATCAACAATTTTTTTAGCACGTTCTCTAGAACCTGCAAAAGTTTTAACCTCAAAAATTGTTTCATTATTTTCTATAATCTTACACTTTACAGTGTAATCATTTTCATTTTTTGGTATAAATTCAGCAATTACCGAGGTTTCATCTGCAATAGATGCAATTTCATTTTGAAATACATTGTCAGCCTTAAGCTTTAAAATACCTGGTAAAACATCTTCTGTAAGAGATAATGCATTTTTTCCTTCAGATGTTATTTTAATAACTGTCATATCATCTTCGTTGTCTTTTGTATATATACCTACTAACTTTGTTTCAATTAAGTCTGTTAGAACTTGTTTAAAATAAAAATAATTAATGCCATTAATTGATGTAATAATCTTAAAAAGTCCATCTTCAATTATGCCATCTTTAATTTGTTCTAATATGTATAAGATTAAGACTTTGTTTTCAGCCAAAGCAGTAGTATTATCTGAATTTGGCATAAATAACACTCCTTACTTAATTTTTATGAATTATATCATAAAAAATGTAAATTGTAAAATATTTTGAAATAAAATGTTTAAAAATACATATACAAGTGATATAATAAGAAATGTAAAAAAGTAAAGTATGAAATATGGAAACTTTTTTAATAGTATTTTCTATAGTAAATAAAATTAGAAAAAATCTAAAAATTAAAAAAACCTAAAAATAAAAAAATCTAAAAATTAAAAAAATTTAAAAATTAAGAAAATAGAAAATTAAAAAAGTTAAAAAATTAAAGAATTAAAAAATTTAAGAAAGGGTTGATAATTATGAAAAAAGGAAAAGTAGTTTTAGTAGGTACAGGCTTTGTAGGAATGAGCATGGCATATTCTATGTTAAATAGAGGCGGAGTAAATGAACTTATTTTAATAGACATAGACAAAAATAAAACAATAGGAGAAGAAATGGACCTATCTCATGGTCTTCCATTTGCACCACAAAAAATGGTAATAAAAGCAGGAGACTATGAAGAATGCAAAGACGCACAAATAGTAGTAATAACAGCAGGAGTTGCACAAAAACCAGGACAAACAAGATTAGAACTTGCAGAAATAAACGCAAAAATAATGAAACAAGTAACAGAAAGCATAATGGCAAGTGGATTTAATGGAGTAATAGTTGTAGCAAGTAACCCAGTAGACCTAATGACATATGTTGTCTCAAAAGTATCAGGACTTCCAAAAAGCAAAGTATTGGGTTCAGGAACAGTATTAGACACAGCAAGACTACGTTACCTAATGGCAGACTACCTAAAAGTATCTAGCAAAAATATACACGCATATATAATGGGAGAACACGGAGACTCATCATTTGTACCTTGGGACCATGCATATGTTGGATGCAAAAAAGTAAAAGATGTAATGAAAGACAATAAATTACCAATAGAACACCTAGACGAAATCCACAAAGGAGTAGTAAATGCAGCATATGAAATAATAGAAAAGAAAAAAGCAACATATTACGGAATAGGAATGGGACTAAACAGAATAGTAAGAGCAATTCTAGACAACGAAAACTCAATCTTAACAGTATCAACATACTTAAAAGACGGAGAATATGGGCAAGATGACATATATATAGGAGTTCCAGCAGTAGTAAACAGCAATGGTGTAAGAGAAATATTAAATCTTAATTTGACAGAAAAAGAACAAGAAAAATTAGATGAAAGTTGCAAAATTTTAAAACAAATGATAAATGACTCAATTGATAAAATAATCAGGGATTAGGGGACGGTCTTTAAAATCCCGGCTAGCCGGGATTTTGGGGACGGACTTTAAAAAAAATTTTTCAAATTTTAATTTTTTTTTCAAATTTAAAGTTTTTCTCATTTTTAAATTTTTTTCAAACTTAAAGTTCTTCTTATTTTTAAATTTTTTTTAAACTTAAAGTTCTTCTTATTTTTAAATTTTTTTTAAAACTTAAAGTTCTTCTTATTTTTAAATTTTTTTCAAATTTAAAGTTCTTTTTCATTTTCAAATTTTTTTAAATTTTAAAGTTAATAAAATCTTTTTTGAAAATTACCTTAACTTTATAAAAACGTTCAAGTCTTATATTAAAGTAGTACTTATATTCTCTATAATTAAATTACAAATATTCATAATGCTTGTAATAAATTCATATTCCTTATTCAAACAACTATAATCTAACATCTTTTTAAAAGGCTTAGGCTCAAAAATTGCTTTAGAACTTGAAAACCTTAAATATAAAGAATTATTTTTTATAGTAAATTCTGGATATATTTTATATTTTTTCTTAAAATCCATAATCATTTGCATATGGCTTGAAGTAAAAAACTGCATAGTTATAATATTATTATTAGAATAAACATCATATACCTTTTCAAAATCTGGAGAATCCATTTCCACTCTTTCTAATTTATTAATTTTAAAATTAAAAAGAGAAAATTTAGTTTTAATTAAAGAGTTTTTTCTTATGTGAATCTTTGCAGGTATTTGTTTATCTAATGTAATATGTATAAATAAACCTTTAAATATAGTTGTGTATGAAGAACGACCTTTACTATCTTTTGTTTCATTTTCTGTTTTAACTTCTGCCATTGTAAAAGGAAACTTATTTTGAAAATTACCAGATATGCTATCTTCTGATGTGTATCTATCAAAGTACTGCTCAAATTCAGCATCTTTGTATAAGTTAGAGCTAATACCTATATTTGGTAAATATCTAAAGGAATCATCATAACTTTTGATTAAATCATTTATAATATTCTTTTTATAAAATAATTTGTAGTTTTTTGAATGAAATTGTATTAGTAAAAAAAGAAAAATAATATAAAGAAAACCTATAATAAATGTAAAGCTAGAGCTACTTGGAATAAATATTATTAAAAATATTAGAATGATAGTCAAAACAAGGAAAATACCAATTTTTAAATTTCTTTGCTTTTTTTCATATTCAGTAGCTCCGAACATTAAATTTTTCATATAGAGATTTATATATTTCATTAAAATTTTTCATAATTAAATTCCCCTTAAAATCCACATAAATTATTATATATAATTAATATTTTTATTAAATTTTTTTAAGCTTTATAAAACTTTATTTCTTATTCAATTTTTTAAACTTTACAAAAATTTATTTTTAATTATATTTTATTAAGTAGCTCAAACAGTTATTATATTTCAACTTTTATATTATTACTTACCTCATCATCGGCTTCAAATAAATCTTCATCACTAAATTTAAAAATTTTAGCAATAATATTTGCAGGAAAAGAATTAATGCAAATATTATATTTTGTAACACAAGAATTATAAATTCTTCTTGCTGCTTGAAGCTGGCTTTCTATTTTGCTTAAAGTTTTGCCTAAGTTTAAAAAATGCTGGTCAGCTTTAAGCTCTGGGTAGTTTTCGCCTATTGCAATAATTTCTTTAAACTCTTTATTTACAACTTCACCATCTTTTAAATTTTTGGTTTCAAAATATTTGCTTCTACTTTCTGCAATTTTAGTAAAAACATTTTCTTCATGTTCAGAATATGCTTTTACACATTCTACAAGATTTGGGATAAGATCAAATCTTTGAGTAAGGTATACATCAATTCCAGATTTTGATTGTTTTATTTTGTTTTTTAAATTTATTAGGTAGTTGTATTGGATAATTATATATAAAAGTAATACTATAATGATAATTATTAAGGTTGTCATATTTCCTCCATTTTTATTATATTGATATTTAATTTTTATATAATAAGAAAATTATATAAATAATTGATAATAGCTATATTAAAATTATATAAATAATTGATAATAGCTATATTAGAATTATATAAATAATTGATAATAGCTATATTAAAATTATATAAGTAATTGATAATAGCTATATTAAAATTATATAAGTAATTCGTATTAAATTATAACATTTATATAAAAGTGATGCAATACTTTTTTAGGCGCAAAGATAGGATGATTAATAATGATAAAAGTATAGAGCAAAAAAATATAATTATCTACATACTAAATATAATTTTAATACTTTGACACAAAAAAATGGGAGGCTAAAAAATTTTCCCAAAACCCTTGACAGAAGCCCAAAAACATTATATAATATACACGCATAAAAAAGCGATGAAGCCAAATGTAGCTACACACCTACAAAAATAGGCGATGGAGGGAACTTTGGTGGAGTATGTTATGGCAAAGACCAGGCGGTAAGTTATAAAATAACACTTATCCCAAAAATAAAAAAATGTGTTTTTTTGGGTTTAAAAATAGGAGTTATTCGAAACGCCAGAGTGCGTTTTTGCTTGCCACGGTAATTTTAGAGCAGGAGATAACCAAAAACTAAGGTGTATCCAAAGCTAAAATTTAAGCATAAGGAAACATCATAAAAAAAGAGTCATCAGTAATTCACAAGGGGAGGGGACATTCCTTAGCCAGAGTGAAAGTGACCAAAAAATTAAGGTGTGTCCAAAGCTAAAAATAAAGCAAAAGGAAACATCATAAAAAAAGAGTCATCAGTAATTCACAAGGGGAGGGGACATTCCTTAGCCCTAAGTGGAAGTGACCTAAAGGTAAGGTGTGTCCCCTGACATTAGTAGAAAAGAAAAGGAGGGAAAATTACAATGGCAAATTCAACAGTTGTAACAAGTGAAAAAATAAGAATAAGACTAAAAGCTTATGACCATGTAATTTTAGATCAGTCTGCTGAAAGAATAGTAGATACTGCTAAAAAAACAGGAGCAAAAGTATCAGGTCCTATTCCACTACCAACACAAAAAGAAATAGTTACAATCTTACGTTCTCCACACAAATACAAAGATTCAAGAGAGCAATTTGAAATGAGAACACATAAAAGAGTTATAGACATTTTATATCCAACACAAAAAACAGTTGACAGTCTAATGAAATTAGAATTACCAGCTGGTGTAGATATAGAAATCAAACTATAATCAGTAATTAAATTCAATTTAATCAAAAGAAATTTCAAAATCAAATCAAAAGAAAATTCAAAAGTAAAATAAAATAAATATAAAAGACTACTAAAAAAGTAGCATCAAAACCAAGCTGATATATCAATAATTTTTAGTATAATTTAAAAAATTAAAATAATAAAGCAAAATACTAAATTAATTAAAATTAATTAAAATAAAGTAAAATGCTAAATTAAAATAATGTAAAATACTAAATTTAAAATATTAAAAAGTAAAATAAATTAAAAATATCAGCCAATAGTTAGGAGGAATAAAAATGGAAAAAGGAATAATAGGAAGAAAACTAGGAATGACACAAATATTCGATGAAAATGGAAACGTTATTCCAGTAACAGTTATAGAAGCAGGTCCTTGTGTTGTAGCACAAGTAAAAACTGTAGAAACAGATGGATATGATGCAGTACAACTAGGATTTGGCGAAATAAAAGACAAACACATAAACAAACCAGAAAGAGGACACTTTGCAAAAGCAGGTCTTAAAAACAAAAAACACCTAAGAGAGTTCAGACTAAATAAAGTAGAAGGAATAAAAGTTGGAGATGAAGTAAAAGCTGACATATTCCAAGCAGGAGAAAAAGTTGATGTTCAAGGAACAACAAAAGGAAAAGGATTCCAAGGTGTTATAAAAAGACATGGACAAAGCAGAGGACCAATGGGACATGGATCTATGTACCATAGAAGACCAGGTTCAATGGGACCAACATCAACACCAGGAAGAGTATTTAAAGGTAAAAAGTTGCCAGGACATATGGGAAGAGTTACAGTTACAATACAAAACCTAGATGTAGTAAAAGTAGATATGGACAAAAACGTAATATTAGTTAAAGGTAGTGTACCAGGAGCAAAAGGAGCTATCTTAAAAGTAAAATCAACAGTAAAGGCTAGTAAATAGAAGGGAGGAGGAAAGTAAATGCCAAAAGTAGATGTATTAGATATGAATGGTAAAAAAGTAAGTGACATAGAACTTGCTGAAAATATATTTGGAATTGAGCCAAATGAAGCTGTAGTACATAGTGTATTAGTTAACTATTTAGCAAACCAACGTCAAGGAACACAAAGTACAAAAACAAGAGCAGAAGTTTCAGGTGGTGGAAAAAAACCATGGAGACAAAAAGGAACAGGTAGAGCAAGACAAGGAAGCATAAGAGCTCCACAATGGATAAAAGGTGGTATAGCTTTAGGTCCAAAACCTCGTTCATATAAATATACTGTTAATAAAAAAGAAAGAAGACTTGCAATAAAATCAGTATTAAGCTCTAAAGTAATAGAAAAAGAACTAACAGTAGTAGATAAACTAGAATTAAAAGAAGTAAAAACAAAAAATATGGTAAAAGCATTACAAGACTTAAAAGTAACAGGAAAAGTGCTAATAGTATTACCAGAAAAAAATGAAAATGTTTATATGTCTTCAAGAAATATAAAAGGTGTAAAAACAATATTACTAAACAATATAAACATATTTGATTTATTAAAATATAACAACTTAATACTACCAGTAGACACTGTTAAGAAAATAGAGGAGGTGTATGCATAATGTTACCAGAAGAAATAATAATAGCACCAGTTGTTACAGAAAAAAGTAATGACGAATTACAAGAAGGTAAATACACTTTCAAAGTAAACAAAAAAGCAACAAAAGTTCAAATAGCAAATGCTGTTGAAAAACTTTTTGAAGTTAAAGTATTAAAAGTAAATACAATGACAGTAAAAGGAAAAGAAAAAAGAGTTGGATACCACGTAGGAAAAACATCTGACTGGAAAAAAGCAATAGTTACTATTGACACAAATCCAGAAGATGTAACATATCTTGGAAAAGGTGGAAAACAATTAAAAGGTTCTAAAAAATTCAAAGATTCAATAGATGAATTTATGGGAGCTTAAAATATAAAAAAATGGAAAATCGAGAAGAAAGAAAGAAATTCTTAAAAGTACTTCAAGGTGGACTTCCTACAATTCAAGAAATTAGAAAACTATTACCACAGCAATTAAAAAATCTAAAACAAAGAATCTTACAAGTTGAAGATATAAAATTGCAAGGAATAGAGGAAACTATTGAACAAATAATTGAGATTGAATTGGAATATGGAGAAAATCTGAAATACTTATATGAATTTCAAGATAGTGAAGTCTTGGAACTATACAGAATTATAAATAATAAACAATTTACATTCTTTATAGAACAAGCAGAACAAATAAAAGAACATAAAAAGCTTAAAAAACAAATAAAACAAAATGATCAAAAAGCATTAATAAAATGCAAAGAAAAAAATATCGGGAAAGAACCCGGAGAATAAAGAATATCTGCAAATGGAGCAGGAAAAAATCCATAAAAGAAAAGGAGAGAAAATCATGGGAATGAAACATTTTAAACCATATACACCATCAAGAAGAAATATGACAGTTTCAGACTTTGCAGAAATTACAAAGAAAACTCCTGAAAAGTCACTACTTGCTAAAAAGAAAGAAAAAGCAGGAAGAAACTCATATGGAAGAATAACAGTAAGACACCAAGGTGGTGGAAACAGACAAAAATATAGAATAATAGATTTTAAAAGAAAAAAAGACAATGAAGAAGCTACAGTAATTGGAATTGAATACGATCCAAATAGAAGCGCAAACATAGCTTTAATTCAATATCAAGATGGAGAAAAAGCATATATTTTAGCACCACAAGGATTAACAGATGGTGATAAAGTAATATCTGGAGAATCAGTTGATATAAAACCAGGTAACTGTATGCCAATTAGTTCAATACCAGTAGGTACATTAATTCACAATATAGAATTAAACCCAGGTCAAGGAGGAAAACTAGTAAAAGCAGCAGGACAAAGTGCACAACTTATGGCAAAAGAAGGAAAATACGCACACGTTAGATTACCTTCAGGAGAAATGAGACTAGTTTTAGCAAAAGCAAGAGCAACAATAGGAGTTATAGGAAATGCAGACCATGAAAATGTTAAAATAGGTAAAGCTGGAAGAAAACGTCACATGGGATGGAGACCAGAAGTTAGAGGATCTGTAATGAACCCAGTAGATCACCCACACGGTGGTGGTGAAGGTAGAGCACCAGTAGGACATGCAGGACCATTAACACCTTGGGGTAAACCAGCTCTAGGATATAAGACAAGAAATAAAAAGAAAACAACAAATAAATTTATAGTTAAGAGAAGAAAATAATTAAAAATCTATATTTAAAAATAGATAGTTATAACTTTTCAAATAAATTAAAAAATGAGATAAATATGCAGAAAAATAACCTGGAAAGGAGGACATAAAATATGTCTAGATCAAGCAAGAAAAAACCTTTTGTTCAAGAAAAACTTCTAAAAAGAATAGAAGCAATGAACGAAACAGGAGCAAAAGAAGTTTTAAAAACATGGTCAAGAGCTTCAACAATATATCCACAAATGGTAGGACACACAATAGCAGTACATGACGGTAGAAAACATGTTCCAATTTATATTACAGAAGAAATGATTGGTCACAAACTAGGTGAATTTGCTCCTACAAGAACATTCAAAGGCCATGCAGGAGAAAAAACAACAAAAGTTGGAAAATAAAAGCAAAATAAATTTTACTTTTAAAAAAGGAGGTAAATAAAGTGGAAGAAACAATGCAAAAAGAAGCAAGAGCAACTTTAAAATTTGCAAGAATTTCTGCTAGAAAAGTAAAAATAGTTGCAGATTTAATAAGAGGAAAAAATATAGATGAAGCTTTAGCAATCGTAAAATTCACACCAAAAGCGTCATCAGAAATAATAGAAAAATTATTAAAATCAGCTATTGCAAATGCTGAAAATAATCATAGTTTAAAACATGAAAATTTATATGTTGCTGAAATATATGCAAACCAAGGTCCAACACTAAAAAGAATAAGACCAGCTGCAAAAGGTTCAGCAGTAAGAATAAGAAAAAGAACAAGTCATATAACAATAGTGTTAAAAGAAAAGGAGGATTAAACTAAATGGGACAAAAGGTACATCCAACAGGAGTTAGAGTTGGAATAATTAAAGACTGGAACTCAAAATGGTATGCAGATTCTAAACATTTCTCAGAATATTTAGTAGAAGACCAAAAAATTCGTAAATTTTTAAAGAAAAAATTATACCAAGCAGGAATAGCTAAAATAGAAATTGAAAGAACTGCAAAAGCTATAAAAGTTAACTTATATACAGCAAAACCTGGAATAGTAATAGGAAAAGGTGGAGCTGGAGCAGAAAGCGTAAAAGCAGAACTTACAAAATTAATCGGAAAAAATATTAATTTAAATATAGTTGAAGTAAAAAATGCAGACACAGACAGCCAATTAGTTGCTGAAAACATTGCAGGACAACTAGAAAGAAGAATTTCATTTAGACGTGCAATGAAACAATGTATGCAAAAAGCAATAAAAGCAGGAGCTTTAGGAATTAAAACTTCAGTATCTGGAAGATTAGGTGGAGCCGACATGGCAAGAACAGAATTCTATAAAGAAGGAAATATTCCCCTACAAACTTTAAGAGCAGATATAGATTATGGATTTGCAGAAGCAGATACAACATATGGAAAAATCGGTGTAAAAGTTTGGATATATAAAGGAGAAGTTCTTCCAGCTAAAAAAGTGGAAGGAGGAGAAGCATAATGCCATTAATGCCAAAAAGAACAAAATTTAGAAAAATGCAAAAAGGTAGAATGAGAGGAAAAGCAACAAGAGGAACTCGTGTTTCTGATGGAGAATATGGTCTTCAAGCAGTAACTGCTGGACTAATTACAAGTAACCAAATAGAAGCAGCTCGTATTGCTATGACTCGTTATATAAAAAGAGGTGGAAAAGTTTGGATTAAAATATTCCCAGACAAACCAATAACTGCAAAACCAATCGGTACTCGTATGGGTAAAGGTAAAGGTGCTCCAGAATATTGGGTAGCTGTTGTAAAACCAGGAAGAGTAATGTTTGAAATAGCTGGTGTACCAGAAGCAACAGCAAGAGAAGCCTTACGTTTAGCAATGAATAAACTACCTATTAAAGCAAAATTCGTTGCAAAGGAATCTGAAAAGGTAGGTGAAAATGATGAAGATAGATAAAATAAGAGAAATGTCTTCACCAGATTTAGAGAAAGAATTAGGTGAACTAAAAACAGAATTATTCAAATTAAAATTTAGTTTAGCTACAAATGGATTAGATAATCCAATGAAAATAAAAGAAGTTAAAAGAGATATAGCTAAAATAAATACTGTATTAACAGAAAGAAAAATAGCTGAATCAAAAAAATAATTTATAAAATATCTATAAAAATATAATTATAAAAACAATTTATAAAAAGATAATTATAAAAAAGTTAAAAAGATAATTATAAAAAAGTTAAAAAGATAAGCTATAAAAAAGTGAAAAACATTAAACGAATATAAATATGATTTAATAAAATTTGCTATCAAGTAAAAAAGAAGGAGGATTCATAAATGGAAGAAAGAAATCTTCGTAAAACTATGGTAGGAACTGTAATATCAAACAAAATGGATAAAACAGTTGTAGTAGCTGTAGAAACAAGAACAAAACACAAAGTTTACTCAAAGACAATGAAAAAAACATATAAACTAAAAGCCCATGACGAAGAAAATGCTTGCCAAATTGGTGACAAAGTTAAAGTTATGGAAACAAGACCACTTTCTAAAGATAAAAGATGGAGAGTAGTTGAAATAGTAGAAAAAGCTATTATAAAATAAATTGGTATGAAATTTATCAAAAAGAAAGGAGATACCTATAATGATACAACAACAAACAATATTAAAAGTTGCAGATAACACAGGTGCAAAAGAAATTATGTGCATCAGATGTTTAGGTGGTTCATACAGAAAAACAGCAAACATCGGAGATGTTATAGTTGCTTCAGTTAAATCAGCAACACCAGGTGGCGTTGTTAAAAAAGGTGATGTTGTTAAAGCCGTTATTGTAAGAAGTAAAAGAGGACTACGTAGAGCAGATGGTTCATATATAAAATTTGACGAAAATGCAGCTGTAATCATAAAAGAAGATAAAACACCAAGAGGAACACGTATATTTGGGCCAGTTGCAAGAGAACTAAGAGATGATGATTATATGAAAATATTATCACTTGCTCCAGAAGTTTTATAAAAAATATATTTGACTAAATTCAAATAAAAAATATATTTGATTAAATTCAGATAAAAAAGCATAATTAATTAAATTAAAAGTAGACAAAAAATATATAAAAACATTATTATTTATGCTTGCAATAAAATATTTTTATGCAAAAAAATAATCAAAGCAAAAATAATAAGTGAAGTTAAAGAAAAGGAGGAAAAACTCTGATGAGAATAAAAAAAGGTGACAATGTTTCAGTTTTGTCTGGAAATGATAAAGGCAGAACAGGAGAAGTTTTAGAAATATTACCAAAACAAGATAAAATTGTTGTTAAAGATGTAAATATAAGAAAAAAACATGTTAAACCTAGAAAAGCAGGAGAAGAAGGCGGAATATTATCAGTAGAATGTGCAATTCCAGCTTCAAAAGTAAACGTTGTATGTCCTAAATGTGGAAAAGCAACAAAAGTTGGATACAAAATGGAAAATGATAAAAAAATCCGTATTTGCAAAAAATGTGGTGCAAAATTGAAATAGTTTAGAAAGGAGGCTTAAACTAGGAAATGGAAAAATTAAAAGAAAAATACATAAATGAAGTAGTACCAGCATTAATGAAAAAATTTAATTATAAATCAATAATGCAAGTTCCAAAACTTGATAAAATAGTTATAAATATAGGTTTAGGAGATGTAAAAGAAAACCCTAAATCACTAGAAAATGCAATGAATGATTTAATGCAAATTACAGGTCAAAGACCAGTTGTAACAAAAGCTAGAAAATCAATTGCAGCATTCAAACTAAGAGAAGGTGTAAATGTAGGTTGCAAAGTTACATTAAGAGCAGACAAAATGTATGATTTTGTATACAAACTATTTAATGTAGCACTTCCAAGAGTTAGAGACTTTAGAGGAGTATCACAAGATTCATTCGATGGTAGAGGAAATTACGCAATGGGAATTAAAGAACAATTAATATTCCCAGAAATAGAATATGATAAAATAGACAAAATAAGAGGAATGGATATTATATTTGCAACTACAGCTAATTCAGACGAAGAAGCAAAAGAATTACTAAAACTTTTAGGAATGCCTTTTAAAAATTAGTCAAAAGGAGGAAAAGAAGCTATGGCTAAAAAATCAATGAAAGTAAAACAAGCTAGACCACAAAAATACAAAACAAGAGAATATAATAGATGTAAATTATGTGGAAGACCACATGCATATATTAGAAAATATGGTATTTGTCGTGTTTGTTTTAGAGAATTAGCTCATAAAGGAGAAATACCAGGTGTTAAAAAGGCTAGTTGGTAAAAAAATATAAGGGTGATTAATCTTAAATCCCCTAGCATTAGTTAGAAAAGGAGGGAATATAAATTGAATACAACAGACCCAATTGCAGATATGTTAACAAGAATAAGAAATGCAAATAGTTCTAAACACAAAATAGTAGATGTACCAGCATCAAATATGAAATTAGGGATTGCAGAAATACTATTCAGAGAAGGATATATAAAATCTTTTGAAGAAATAAAAGATGATAATCAAGGAACAATAAGAATTACTCTAAAATATGATGAAAAAGGAAAAAGAGTAATAGATGGATTAAAAAGAATAAGTAAACCAGGTTTAAGAGTATATGCAGGAAAAGATGAATTACCACAAGTTTTAAACGGTTTAGGAATAGCAATAATATCTACACCTAAAGGACTAAAAACAGACAAAGAAGCAAGACAATTAGGTGTTGGAGGAGAAGTTTTAGCATATGTTTGGTAATTTATATTATAAGAAAACATAGTATATTAGATTACATTACAGTAAATTAAATTATATTATATTAATTTGAATTGAATTAGATGAACTTAGCTAGAGTAAATTATAACCAATTCAAATAATTGAAGTAAATTATAATAAAAATTGCTAAATAAGGGAAAATCCCTAATTAAAATTGACGAAAAGGAGGAAAACAAAGAAATGTCAAGAATAGGAAATAAACCTATTACAGTACCAGATGGTGTAGAAGTAAAAATAGACGGACATCATATAACTGTAAAAGGTCCAAAAGGTACATTAGAAAGAGAAATACATAAAAATATAACTTTAGAAATGGATGGAAACACAATTAAAGTATCTAGAATAAATGATGAAACACAAAATAAAAGTTTACATGGTTTAACTAGAACATTAATAAACAATATGTTAATTGGTGTAAAAGACGAATTTTCTAAAGAACTACAAATAAACGGAGTTGGATACAGAGTAACTAAACAAGGAAAAGATTTAAATCTTGCTTTAGGATATTCTCATCCAGTAATTTTCGAAGCACCAGAAGGAATTACTTTTGATGTTCCAAATGCTAACACAATAATAGTAAAAGGAATAGATAAAGAACTAGTAGGGCAAACAGCAGCAGTTATCAGAACAAAAAGACCACCTGAAGTATATAGAGGTAAAGGTATCAAATATGCTGATGAAGTTATTAGACGTAAAGAAGGAAAAACAGGTAAATAAGTATGGTATGAAAGAAATAATTTCATATATATGTAAGAAATACTTTCATATATATAAGCTTTTAAAACAAAGTAAGAAAAAAATAAATAATAAAGTAAATATAAAATTCTTACTATATATAATAATAAAACCTATAAAAATATAAATCTTATTTTTTATAAGAAAGGAGAAAAAAATGGTTAAGAAAACAGATAGAAAAATGGAAAGACAAAGAAGACATCTAAGAGTAAGAAGAAAAATATCTGGAACAGCAGAAAGACCAAGACTATGCATATATAGAAGTAACACTAATTTATATGTACAAATCATAGATGATGTAAAAGGAAATACATTAGTAAGTGCTTCAACACTTGACAAAGAAGTAAAAACAAAATATGCAAATAAACAAGCAGCAAAAGAGCTAGGAGAATTAATTGCAAAAAAAGCAAAAGCAAAAAATATTGAAACAGTAGTTTTTGATCGTGGTGGATATATTTATCATGGAGTTGTAAAAGAACTAGCAGAAGCTGCAAGAAACGGCGGTTTGAAATTTTAGGTAAAGGAGGGTATAAATAAACCGATGGAAGAAAAAAACGAATTAAAAGAAAAAGTAGTTGCTATCAACAGAGTTGCAAAAGTTGTTAAAGGTGGTAGAACTTTTAGATTTAGTGCAGTAGTAGTTGTTGGTGACGAAAATGGACATATTGGTGTAGGTAATGGAAAAGCAGCTGAAGTTCCAGACGCTATAAAAAAAGCTATACAAGAAGCTAAGAAAAACTTAATAGAAGTTCCAATAGTTGGCACAACTGTACCTCATGAATTTGTAGGAAAGTTCGGAAGTGCAAATGTATTATTAAAACCAGCAGAAGTTGGTACTGGAGTTATAGCAGGAGGAAGTGTTAGACCAGTACTAGAACTTGCAGGATATAAAGATATAAGAACAAAAGTTATAGGAACAAACAATCCAAGAAACGTAGTATATGCTACAATCGAAGGATTAAAATCTATGCAAACACTAGAACAAGTTGCTAAAAAAAGAGGTAAAAAAGTAGAAGATATCTTGTAATAATGATATAAAATATATTATAATAAGAATTATAAAATAACCAAACAAATACTACATATTCATAGAGATTTAAGGAGGTGCAAGTGAAAATGAAACTAAACGAGTTAAAGCCAGCAGTAAAAAAAGAAGAAAGAACAAGAAGAGGACGTGGAATAGGTTCTGGACTTGGAAAAACTTCAGGAAGAGGACATAAAGGACAAAAAGCAAGATCTGGTGGAGGAGTAAGACGTGGCTTTGAAGGTGGACAAACACCATTATATAGAAGATTACCAAAAAGAGGATTCAAAAATATAAATTCTAAAAATTACACAGAAGTAACATTTGCTATGTTAAACAAATCAAAAGCTACAGATGTAACAGCAGAAAGCTTACTAGAAGAAGGAATCATTGGTAAAATAAATGATGGAATAGTAATACTAGCTACAGGAAAATTAGAGAAAAAATTAAATGTAAAAGCCGTTAGATTTACAAAAAAAGCAAAAGAAGAAATCGAAGCTTTAGGCGGAAAGGCTGAGGTGATTTAGTTGTTTAAAACAATAGCAAATGCATTTAAAACACCAGAAGTAAGAAAAAAATTATTATACACATTACTATTAATAGTAATATTTAGATTAGGATGTTATATAACTGTTCCAGGAGTAGATAATGTTGCATTAAATGAAGCAATGTCATCTACAGATGGAATAGTAGGACTAATAAATACCATCTCAGGAGGAGCATTCTCAAGATTTTCTGTATTTGCAATGTCAATAACTCCATATATCACAGCTTCAATTGTTATACAATTGCTAGCAATGATAATCCCATCTTTAGAAAGACTAACAAAAGAAGGTGGAGAAGAAGGAAGAAAGAAAATCAATAAATACACAAAAATGCTTACAATAGTACTTGCAATAATAGAAGCCGTTGGAATATTTTTATCATATAGAACATCTGGAATATTTGTAGATAACACATTCCTAACAGGAGCTTTAGTAGTTGTAGGTTTAGTTGCAGGAACAGCAATTCTAATGTGGCTTGGAGATCAAATAACAAACAAAGGTATAGGAAATGGAATATCAATAATTATCTTTGTAGGTATTATATCAGGACTACCAAGTTTTGTAACAACACTATGGGGATTAATAGTAACAGATGCAGGATTTAGCACAACAGGATTATTACTATCTATTGGAATAATAGTAGGAGCAATAATACTAATTGCAGGAGTTGTATTTGTACAACAAGCAGAAAGAAGAGTACCAGTTCAATACTCTAAAAAAGTAGTAGGAAGAAAAATGATGGGAGCACAAAACACACACATCCCATTAAAACTAGCAATGGCAGGAGTTATGCCAATAATATTTGCATCATCATTTATGACATTCCCAGCCATGATAATCCAAATATTTGTAAGTGATATTGCAACTCAAACAGGATTTTTAGCTGCAATATACAATTTCTCTATTGCAACATCATCATCTAATGTTGGAATAGGATATTCAATCGCAAATGCAATAGTGTACTTATTATTAATTATAGGATTCACATTTTTCTACACATACGCAACATTCAATCCAGCAGAAGTTGCAAACAACATCAAAAGAAATGGTGGATTTATACCAGGAATCAGAGCTGGAAAACCAACAACAGAATATCTATCATCAATAATATCTAAATTAACATGGTTTGGAGGACTATTCTTAGCAATAATCGCAATAATCCCAATGTTCTTAAGATTTACAAACCTAAATATAGCATTTGGTGGTACATCAATATTAATCGTTGTAGGAGTTGCTTTAGAGACAATACAACAATTAGAATCACAATTAGTAATGAGACATTATAAAGGATTTTTGGAAAAATAGTAAATATCAAATTACTAAATATAAATTAAACAATATTGTGGATAATATCTTTATTATCCACAACCGTTGTTTTAGTGAAATGTAAAGTCTAACATAAATTTAATAGTTTTTTTAATGTTTATTTTAGTCAAAAATATAAAAATGCAGAATAAATATTAAAAAGATTATTAAATCTTTAAAAGTCACTTTTTTAGGAGGAAAAAAAATGAATATAATAATGTTAGGTGCACCAGGAACAGGAAAAGGAACTGTTGCCGGAATATTACAAAAAAAAAAAGGAATCAAGCAAATAAAAACAGAAGACATATTCAGAAAAAACATTAAAGAAGAAACAGAACTTGGGAAAATAGCAGACAGCTACATATCAAAAGGACAATTAGTACCAGATGACATAACAATAGGAATAGTAGAAAAAAGATTAGAAGAAGACGACGTAAAACTGGGAATAATACTAGACGGATTCCCAAGAACAGTAGTACAAGCACAAGAATTAGACAAAATATTAGCAAAAAAAGGACAAAAAGTAGACTTAGTAATAAACCTAGTAACACCAGAAGAAGAAATAATAGAAAGAATAGTAAACAGAAGAGTATGTTCAAATTCAGAATGTAAAACAGTATATAATCTAATACTAAACCCACCAAAACAAGAAGGAATATGTGACAAATGTGGATCAAAACTAATTCAAAGAAAAGACGACAACATAGAAACAGTAAAACAAAGATTTAACAGCTACTTAGAACAAACAAGCCCACTAATAAAATATTATGAAAAACAAGGAAACCTATACACAGCAGAAGTAAGCAAAGAAATAAATAAACTAGGAAAAGACGTAGCAGAAGAAATAATAGAAAAATTTTTTTAACCGGGATTAAGGGACGTTCCTCAAAATCCCGGCTAGCCGGGATTTTAGTGACGGACCTTAAAAAAAATAAAATTTTTTGAGAATGTTCTTTTGATAGACTTACTTTGAAGATTTTTCCTAAAAAGGGGAAAAAGAAAAAAGTGAATGTCCCAAAAAGAGATGCTCCCCAAATAGGATAGAAATAGACTGAAAGTGTAAAATGTTCCAAAAATGGATAGTCCCCAAAATGGGGCAAAAATAGACTAAAAGTGTAAAACGTCCCAAAAGGACTGTTCACAAAGGGATAAATTTGAAAGGAAGTATAAAAGTTGGTAACAATAAAATCAAAAAGAGAAATAGAATTAATAAAAGAAGATTCCAAAGAAGATAAACTAACATATAAAGAATTAGAAAAAAAAATAAAACCAGGAATGACAACATATGAACTAGACCAAATAGCCGAAAATAAAATGAGAAGTCTAGGTGCAATTCCAGCAGAAAAAGGATATGACATTGGAATTAGAGGTGTGCCAAGATTTCCTGCTTCAATTTGTGTTTCAATTAATGATGAAGTAATTCACCGGAATACCATCTAAAAATAGAGTAATTAAAGAAGGAGACATTGTAAGTGTTGATACAGTTGCACTAAAAAATGGTTTTAATGGTGATGCTGCAAGAACCTTTATAATTGGAAAAGTTTCAAAAGAGGCTCAAAGGTTAGTTGACGTTACAAAACAAGCTTTCTTTGAAGGTATAAAATATGCAAAAAGTGGAAATAGAATAGGTGATGTATGTCACGCAATAGGAGAATATGTAAAATCTCAAGGTTTTTCAGTTGTAAGAGAATTTCAAGGTCATGGAATAGGAAGGCAAATGCATGAAGATCCAGGAATACCAAACTATGGAAAAGCTGGTAGAGGAATTAGATTAGAACCAGGTATGACACTTGCAATAGAACCAATGGTAATACAAGGAAAACCAAATATTTTAGAACTAGATGATGGTTGGACAATAGTAACAGAAGATGGAAGTTTAGCAGCACATTATGAAAATACAATTTTAATTACAGAAAAAGAGCCAGAAATATTGACAATTCTTTAATTATGTTGTATACTGTAATAGTTATTATGCACAATTGCCAAATTGTGCAAAAAAATATATAAAAAAGCTCTTTATAGGAGGGGATAAAATGGCAAAGGAAGACGTCATTGAAGTAGAAGGAACGGTAGTAGAAGCACTACCAAATACAAATTTTAAAGTAGAACTTGAAAATGGGCATCAAATTTTAGCACATATTTCAGGAAAACTTAGAATGAATTACATTAAAATATTACCAGGAGACAAAGTAAAAGTAGAACTTTCGCCATATGACCTAACACGTGGTCGTATAACTTGGAGAGCAAAATAATTTAAATAAAATAATCTAAACAAATAATTCAAATAAAAAAGTTTAAAATTAACCCATCTAAATAAAATAAAACCAGAAAATAATTTATAGTTTAGCTATTCAATTCAATCACAAAAAAATACTAAAAAGTTAATTTCTGAATTTCAAGGAGGTGCATAAAATGAAAGTAAGACCATCAGTAAAAAAAATGTGTGACAAATGCAAAGTAATAAAAAGAAAAGGTGTTATTAGAGTTATATGTGAAAACCCTAAACACAAACAAAGACAAGGTTAATTAAATAAAAAAGCTTATAGCACAAATGAGGTAGCGGCTGTGGAATCTAAAAGATTTCTATATCAAATTTGTGTTTATATATATGTTTTAAAAATCTAAAGACCACAAATATTTGTGCATTTCACTTTAGAAAATTTTAAAACAACAAAAAGAAAAAAATTTGGAGGTGCAAAAAAATATGGCTCGTATCGCAGGAGTAGATTTGCCTAAAGAAAAAAGAGTAGAAATAGGACTTACATATATCTATGGAATAGGAGTAACAAGTTCTAGAAAAATCTTAGAAAAAGCTGGAGTAAATCCAGACACTAGAGTAAAAGACCTAACAGCAGAAGAAGAAAACGCAATCAGAAAAATAATCGACGAATCATACAAAGTAGAAGGCGATTTAAGAAGAGAAGTAGCTCTTAATATAAAGAGACTAACAGAAATTGGTTGCTATAGAGGACTAAGACATAGAAGAGGTCTACCAGTAAGAGGACAAAGAACAAAAACAAATGCTAGAACAAGAAAAGGTCCAAGAAAACTAGTAAGCAAAAGCAAAAAATAATAAAACTTAAATTCAATATAAAAAAATTAGAATCAAACTAAAGAATAGAATTGTAAATAAAAAATATTCAAACTAAAAATTAAAATCAAAAAATAAGAAAGCAATAAAAAAATTTCCAAACAAGGAGGGAATAATTAAAAATGGCTAATAAAACACAAGCTAGAAAACCAGTAGCTAGAAGAAATAGAAAAAACATTGACAAAGGTCAAGCACATATACACTCTAGTTTCAACAACACAATAGTTACAATAACAGATACTCAAGGAAATGCAATATCTTGGGGAAGTGCTGGAGAACTAGGATACAAAGGTTCAAGAAAAAGTACACCATTTGTTGCAGGACAAGTAGCAGAAACAGCTGCAAAAGCTGCAATGGAACATGGTCTAAAAACAGTAGAAGTATTTGTAAAAGGACCAGGAGCTGGTAGAGAAGCTGCAATAAGAGCATTACAAACAGCAGGTCTAGAAATAAGTGCTATAAAAGACGTAACACCAATACCACACAATGGATGTAGACCACCAAAAAGAAGAAGAGTGTAAAATAAAACAAAATTAACTCAAAAAATGAACCAAAACTAAATTCATAAAAGTTTAAAGTACTAAAACTTTATTCTAAACAAAAAATGAAAAGTGAAAAGCAAAAAGCAAAAAAGTAAAAGTTTTAAATCCAAAGTCATTAGAAAAGAAAGGAGAAATAAAATGGCTAGATATAAAGATGAGCAATGTCGTATATGCCGTAGAGAAGGACAAAAATTGTTCTTAAAAGGTTCAAGATGCTATTCAGATAAATGTAGTATATCAAGAAGAAACTATGCACCAGGCGATCATGGACAAAAAAGAGCAAAACTTTCTGAATACGGAACACAGTTAAGAGAAAAACAAAAAACAAAATCATATTATGGAGTTGGAGAAAAACAATTCAGAAAATATTTTGAAATGGCTTCAAACATAAAAGGAGTAACAGGTGATAACCTATTACAATTATTAGAAAGTAGATTAGACAATGTTGTTTATAGATTAGGATTTGGGCAATCAAGAGCACAAGCAAGACAATTTGTAAATCACGGACAATTTGAAGTTAATGGTAAAAAAGTAGATATACCATCTTACTTAGTAAAACCAGGAGATATAATTACAGTAAGAGAAAATAAAAAAGATAATGCTACAATCAAATTAAATGTTGAAGAAAATGCATCAAGACCAGTTCCAGCTTGGCTTGAAAAAGATGCAGAAAAACTATCTGGAAAAGTATTAAGACTTGCTGCAAGAGAAGATATAGATTTACCAATAGAAGAACATTTAATAGTAGAGCTTTACTCAAAATAGTAGTGTTATACTCGTAATAGTAGTGTTATACTCAGAGTGTAAGGGTTTTATCAAAAACTTTAAAAGTTTATTTATGGAAGCTGAAAAAGTTTTAAAAAATATTGAGATTATATCTCAAATTGGGAGGTAAAAATGATAGAATTTGAAAAGCCAAATATTGAATGTTTAGAGGTAGACGACGTAAAAAATTATGCTAAATTTGTATGTGAACCATTAGAAAGAGGATATGGAGTAACAATAGGAAATTCTTTAAGAAGAATATTACTTTCATCGCTTCCTGGCTCTGCAATTACAAGTGTAAAAATTGAAGGAGTATTGCATGAATTTTCTACAATACCAAATGTTGTAGAGGATGTACCAGAAATTATTGTTAATTTAAAAAATGTTAGGTTAAAATCTGAAGGAGAAGAAGAAAAAATCCTAAGAATAGACTTCAAAGGAGAAGGAGAAGTAAAAGCAGGAGACATCATAACAGATGGAACTGTAGAAGTACTAAATCCAGATTTACATATTGCACAAGTTGCAAAAGGTGGAAGTTTATATATGGAAATGACAGCTGAAAAAGGTAGAGGATATAACTCAGCTGAAAAAAACAAAAAACCAAACCAAGACATATCAGTATTACCAATTGACTCAATATTTACACCAGTAAAAAAAGTAAATTATCAAGTAGAAAATACAAGAGTTGGTCAAATGGTAGACTATGACAAATTAGTAATAGAAGTATGGACAGACGGAAGCTTAAAAGCACATGAAGCTCTAAGTTTAGCAGCAAAAGTTATGACAGGTCACCTAGAATTATTTATAGACCTATCAGAAGCTGCAAAAAATACACAAGTTATGATTGAAAAAGAAGAATCTAAGAAAGAAAAAGTCTTAGAAATGTCTATAGAAGAACTAGAATTATCTGTAAGATCATTCAATTGCTTAAAAAGAGCAGGAATTGCAACTGTAGAAGACTTAATAAGTAAATCTGAATCAGATATGATGAAAGTTAGAAATTTAGGTAAAAAATCTTTTGATGAAGTTACAGCTAAACTACATTCACTAGGCTTAGACTTTGCACAAGAGGATGAATAATAAAAAAATAAATTGAGAAAAACAATTATGAAAAGCTAAAAAAAAGCAAATTTAAAAGATGAAAAATTAAAAGGAAGGTGAAATAAAGTGGCAACAAATAGAAAGCTAGGAAGAACAACAGATATAAGAATGGCAATGCTTAAATCACTTACAACAGACTGCATAGTATATGGTAAAGTTGAAACAACACTTGCAAGAGCAAAAGAAGTAAAATCAATAGTAGATAGTCTTATATCTTTAGCAATAAAAGAAAAAGACAACTTTGAAGAAGTAGAAGTAAAAATAAACAAAGCTAAACTAGATTCTAAAGGTAACAAACAAACAGAACTAGTAAAAAGCAAAAATGGTAAAGAATACTTAAAAGTTGTAAAAGAAGAAGTTACAGAAAAAAGACAAAAAGATATGCCATCAAGATTAAATGCTAGAAGAAAAATAATGAGAAAAGTAAACAAAATAAAAGACAGTGATGGTAAAAATATAGATGTACCAGCAATGTTATTTAACGAAATTGCAACAAAATATGCAGGAAAAAATGTTGGTGGTTACACAAGAATAGTAAAAGCTGGTCCAAGAAGAGGAGACGGAGCAGAGGTTGCTATATTGCAATTAATTTAAGTGGTAAATTAAAAAGTTTTGAATTAAATAGAATAAATAAAAAGGCTGAAATAAATATATTTTGGCTTTTTTTGTTGCATTATTATAGGGAATAGTTATAACTAAGAAGAGATACGGAAAAATATAAGAATAAATTGAGAAAAAATGTTAATAATATAAATAAAGTAAAAGATATTATTAGGAGAAATAAGTATAAACGGTGTAGCTTAAGAATTAAAGATATTAATGAAAAAATTTTTTTTATTTAATAATTGTGTATTAATATAATTAAGTTAAAAAATTAATGATATTTTAATTATTATTAATATATAGCATTATGTCGGGAAAAAGTCAATAAATAATGAGTATAAAATATAAAGAAAAAAATAGAATTTAAATCAAAAAAAAGTTAAAGAAAAGCTTAAAATTCCAATAATTTATATAGATTAGATTTTTCATTAATTTTTTAACTTAATTATAAAAACACAAGTTTAAAAATATATATCTAGTATAATAAAAAATATTCAAAATGATAAAAAATTATAGACAAAAAGTACGGAATATGATATTTTAAAAAAAGAAATATCAAAGAAGGAAAGGAAGAAACAAATGTTAAAAAAGAACAATTTACGAAAAACTAATGAGAAATTAATCAAAGAAAAACAAATGAAATCGAAGGGAATAACACTAATATCCTTAGTTATAACAATTATAGTTTTGCTAATACTTGCAGGAGTAACAATTGCAACATTAACAGGAGAAAATGGAGTATTAAGAAAAGCAAGTGAAGCCAAAGAAAAAACAGAGGAAGCCAAAGAAATTGAATTAAAAAAACTAGCGCAAATGGAAGCTGCTACCCATCTTGAAGAATATAATTATAAGGATAAAAATGGAGCAGAAATAAATATACCACCTCAATGTTCTGTATCACAGATAGAAGGAGAAAATACATTAGAAGATGGACTAGTAATTATAGATGTTAATGGAAACGAATGGGTTTGGATAGAAGTTCCAAGAATACTAGATATATATCAAAACGCTGGAGTTGATTTAGATGTAAATAATATTAATGAAGAACAATGTGATATAATCTATAGTGATTTAGCAAATTATGTATCAAGATATAGAGATGCAAGTAATAAAGGCGAACCTGTGGGTAAAGATGAGTGGTATGATGGTTGTGGTTTAGATTCTAATCAATATGTACAATTAAAACAAAAAATGTTAAAGAGTATATATAAAAATGAAGGATTTTTTATAGGAAGATATGAAACAGGAATTAAGGAAGAAATAAATAGAAATTATGGAACAGATTTTTTAACAGAACATCCAATAAATGAAACCCCAGTAATACAAAAAAATAAATATGTATATAATTGGGTAACATGCAGTCAGGCTCAAAAATTATCTGAAAGTTTGTCAATAGAAACAAAGACAAGTAGTTTAATGTTTGGAATTCAATGGGATTTAGTATTAAAATACATTGAGAGCAAGGGAGAATATACAAAAGACGGAACAAGCATTTTAATAAATGAATCATTAATAAAATCAGATAGTACAAACTGGGGAAATTATTCAAATTCAACATTTACTATAATAAATGTAAATGCAAAATATTCAGAAGACAGTGGAGCAACATATAATTTTATACCATCAAAAGGCTATTCAAAAATAAATAAAAATATATTATTAACAACGGGTACAACTGAAAGAAATAGTGTTTTAGGAATATATGACCTAGCGGGGAATGTAAGAGAATTTACATTAGAAAAAACAACTAATGCTAGCAATCCATGTAGTAATAGAGGAGGTTATTACGGCAATACTGGTATTAATATTCCTGCTTCTGCACGAAATTATACTAATATTTTAGGTAATTATGATAGTGGAGGTTTTCGTACAGCTTTATATTAGAAAATAAAAAGAATTCTGGAAGTTTAATGTATAAAATTAAAATGGAAAATAAAATGAACTAAATGTTTTTACATGGTCATGATGAGAAAGCATGAAGATATGGAAACGAGAAGCTTTTTTCATTACACAAAAGACAGTTATCTGAGAAAACCAAAAGAAATAGTAAAATTTTTGAAAAACCGATGAAACAAGTAACAACAAAATAATTATGCTACTTTTTACTGAGATGCTTAAGAGAAGTAAAAAGAGTAAGAGAACGAAGTGTAAACCACTACAATGGTGTAATAAGATTTATCTATGATGTAGTATTAGATTATCTGATAAATCACCACAAGCATTACCAAAGTATAGAAAGAAAAGAATATTACCGAAGATATTAAGTGAAGAAGAACTTAATGTCTTTTTTAATGCTTGTGATAATTAAATGTATAAAACAGTTTTCATGATAATATATGGGTCATGGCTGAGAATTTTAGAGGCAACGAATATAAGAATAGAAGATATAGATAGTAAAAATATTAGACTGTTTGTAAGGAACGGAAAAGGAGAAAGACAAAGATATACAGTATTCCCAAAAGCAAGCTTAGAAATACAAACACAAATTATGAGGCAGAAGGATATTGGAATTTAAAGTAAATGCTCTTGTCAAAATTAGTCTAATTTTTTTATTGTAAGATCTAAAGTGAAATCACAATTCACAAAAAATTCACAAAACTTTTTAGCAAAACTCCTTGACAACTGCTAAAAAAAGATATAATATATATAAAGATTAGCAATCGCAACCAGCGAGTGCTAAAAGAGGTGAGAAAATGTTAAATGATAGAAAAAAGAAGGTATTGCAAGCAATAGTAGAAGAATATGTAAACACAGCAGAACCTGTAAGCTCTACATCATTAACAAACCGAAACGAACTAAACTACAGTAGTGCAACAATAAGAAATGAAATGGCAGACCTAGAAAAAGCAGGCTACCTAGAAAAAACCCACACATCAAGTGGAAGAATCCCATCAGAAAAAGGATACAGATACTATGTAGACGAACTATTAAGAGATGACAATATAAGCCTAGAAGAAATAAAATACATAAGTGACAAACTAGAAGCCAAAGTAAACGAAATAGAAGACTTAACCAAAATTGCAACAACAACAATATCTGAAATCACACACTACACAACTGTAGCAATAGGTCCAGGAGCAGATAACCAGTTAATACAAGAAATAAAATTTGTACTTTTAGGACCAAGAATGTTAATGGCAATAATACTAACAACAGCTGGCCTTGTAAAAGAAACAATAATCAAATTTGACGAAGACATAACAGAAAAGCAAGTAGAAACAATAAATTACATGTTCAATAACAAACTAAAAGGAAAGCCTCTAGAAATAATAGACATACCACTTGAAAAATACCTAATAAACGAAATGAAATACAGCGTAAAAGTAATAAAACCAATAATAGAGCAAATAAAAAAAGCAATAAATGAAGAAAGGCAAATATATCTAGAAGGAGCAAACAAAGCATTTGACTTACCAGAATTTAATAGCCTAGAAGTTGCCAAAAATTTCATAAATATTATAGACGAAAAAGAATTAGTCGCAGATGTATTAGACTCAGGATTTGCCAAAGACATAAATGTATACATAGGTGACGAAAACGAAAAAGAAGAACTAAAAGACTTTAGTGTAATAACATTTAAACACAAAGTAGGAGACAAAGACCTAGGAACAATAGGAATAATAGGACCTAAAAGAATGGACTATTCAAAAGTAATATCAGTAATGAAATATATAAACAAAAAATTAAAAGAAAAAGATATGTAAAAGCAAAAAGTTAAAAGAAAAAGATATGCAAAATCGAAAAATTAAAAGAAAAAGATATGCAAAACCAACAAAATAAAATAAAAAGATTATAAAATCAAAAAAACTAATTACAAATAACTAATTAAGTTAATAAATCAATAATCAAATAATAAGTAAAAAATATAAATAAGAAAGAAGGTAAACCATGTCAGAAAACACAAAACAAAAAAATAACGAAAATAATCAAAATGAAGAAAATCAAGAAAAGCTAGAAAACAAAGAAAATCTAGAAAACCAAAAACAAAACACTGAAAAAGAAGACCTAAATAAAATAAAAACAGAACTAGACGACATAACAGACAGATACAAAAGAGTTCTAGCAGAATTTGAAAACTCAAAAAAAAGAAATCAAAAAGAAAGAGAAAACTTATACAATTCAATATTAAGTGACATAATAGAAGTAATGCTACCAATACTAGACAACCTAGAAAACGCAGCAAAAGTAGAAACAAAAGATGAAGAATACAAAAAAGGAATAGAACTTGTACTAAAACAATTTCAAGATACCTTAAAATCAAAAGGAGTAGAAGAAATAAAAGCACTAGGAGAAACATTTGACCCAGAACTACACGAAGCAGTAAGCAGTATTCAAGATCCAGAAAAGAAAGAAAAAGAAATAGTACAAGAATACAGAAAAGGCTATAAAATAGGACCAAAAGTAATAAGACATTCAATAGTAGTTGTAGCAAATTAGAAGGGGAATTTTTATGTTTGCAATTAGTGGAGTATTGATTATGCTTTTAAGCATATTTATAGATGCAATAATATTTAATATAATATATTCAAGCCTAAATTCTGGAATGAAATATTTAGCAAATGTACTAATATATACCATCGGTATGGAAATAAAACTAGCACTAACAACAGGATTCATTTCACTTATAATGTTTTTACTTACATTTGGAACATATTTTATAATAGGTTTAGCATTAATATTTATTCTAAGTAAAATAAGTGAATATACTTCTAGAATTTCATTTATTATATTAAGTATACTTATACAAGCAGGCATAATGGTCTTATCAAGTTTTGTTATTAATCTTATTTATTAAATATATAAACTAAAATTTTAAGTGATAAAAATATTACTTTAAATTAAGTAATAAAAATATTATTTAAAATAAAGTGGTAAAATATTACATTAAATTAAATGATAAAAATATGATTTTAAATTAAATAATAAAATATTACTTAAACCGAAGTGATAAAAAATATTACTTAAAATAAATTACTTAAGATGGAATTTAAAAAATGTTTAAAATATATATAAGAAAGGAAGATTTAAAATGGGAAAAATAATAGGAATTGACTTAGGAACAACAAATTCATGTGTAGCAGTAATGGAAGGAGGAGAACCAGTAGTTATACCAAATGCAGAAGGAAACAGAACAACTCCATCTGTCGTAGCATTTAACAAAAATGGAGAAAGACTAGTTGGTCAAATTGCAAAACGTCAAGCTGTAACAAATCCAGACAATACTGTAATTTCTATAAAAAGAAAAATGGGAACAGCAGAAAAAGTAAAAATAGATGGAGAAGAATTTACTCCACAAGAAATATCAGCAATGATTTTACAAAAATTAAAAGCTGATGCAGAAAATTATTTAGGACAAAAAGTAACTCAAGCAGTTATAACAGTACCTGCATATTTCAATGATAGCCAAAGACAAGCAACAAAAGACGCAGGAAAAATTGCAGGACTAGATGTTTTAAGAATTATAAACGAACCAACAGCAGCAGCACTTGCTTATGGAATGGATAAAGAACAAGACCAAAAAATCTTAATCTATGACTTAGGTGGAGGAACATTTGATGTATCTATCCTAGATATTGGTGATGGTGTATTTGAAGTTTTATC
>CALXCJ010000005.1 GCA_944386775.1 uncultured Clostridia bacterium | reverse complement strand
GCAGAACTAAGATATGGAAAACTACCAGAACTCCAAAAAGAACTAGAAAAAGAAGAAGCAGAAGAAAACAAAAAAGAAAATGTCTTATTAAGAAACAAAGTAACAGAAGAAGAAATAGCAAAAATCGTATCAAAATGGACCAAAATACCAGTAACAAAACTTATGGAAGGCGAAAGAGAAAAAATATTGCATCTAAAAGACATCTTACACAAAAGAGTAATAGGTCAAGACGAAGCAGTAGAAGATGTAGCAGAAGCAATAATGAGGTCAAGAGCAGGAATAAGTGACCCAAAAAAACCAATAGGCTCATTCCTATTTTTAGGACCAACAGGAGTTGGAAAAACAGAACTTGCAAAAAGCTTAGCAGAAAGCCTATTTGATGACGAACATAATATGATAAGAATAGATATGTCAGAATACATGGAAAAATACTCAGTATCAAGGTTAATAGGAGCACCTCCAGGATATGTAGGATATGAAGAAGGAGGTCAGCTTACAGAAGCCGTAAGAAGAAAACCATATTCAGTAATACTATTTGACGAAATAGAAAAAGCACACCCGGACGTATTTAACATATTACTTCAAGTACTAGACGATGGTCGTATAACAGACTCACAAGGAAGAACCGTAGACTTCAAAAACACAATAATAATCTTAACATCTAACCTAGGCTCAGAATATATTCTGGAAGGCATAAACGAAAAAGGCGAAATCTCAGAAGAAGCAAAAGAAAAAGTAAACGAACTATTAAAGAAAAGCTTCAGACCAGAATTTTTAAACCGTCTAGACGAAATAGTATTTTACAAACCACTACAAAAAGAGCAAGTATCAAAAATACTAGACCTATTAATAAAAGACCTAGAAAAAAGACTAGAAGACAAACACATAACACTAGAATTAACCCAAAACGCCAAAAACTATTTAATAGAAAATGGATATGACCAAATCTATGGAGCAAGACCACTAAAAAGATTTGTAACAAAAAAACTAGAAACACTAATTGCAGAAAATATCCTAAAACAAACAATCTCACCATCAAGCAAAGTTTTAGTAGACTGTGAAAATAATAATCTAATAATCAAAAAGTAAATGGTAAATAAAAGGTAAACCCCAGTAAAAAATATAAATCAAAAAATAATAACTTAGAAGACCTGTCCCAAATTAACCAAAAATGGTAACTCAGGACCTGTCCCAAGATGACCAAATGGTCAACTGTGACCAGGTCCTGAGTTACCATTTTCACGAAAACAGCAACATTATAAGCACTAAATAAAGCCCCTCATCCTTAACCTCCTGTTTATACAAAAAAATAAGAATCCCAATAATAATAATATCATCAATATAAATATCAATACCAAGCAATTCAAAAATAGGTTCTTTATTATCCATAATACCATTCGGATTAAAAGACAAAGGACCTATTGATCTAGGCAAAAAATTCAAAAAATCAAAATTATTACCATTTTTATGTTCTGCACTAAAACCATCTTTACAATTCCCACCAGAATGTTCCTTTTTACACCCATTATCCAAATGACTTACATCACAACTATTCTTACAACTATCCACATTATTTTTATTCACCCCAGAACAATCATTACCAGCCCCCACTTTACCACAATTATTATTCAAATTACGGCCACTATTATAAAAACTATTTCTACGCAAATTATAATTAGGATATCGCATAAAAAAAGGAGGAGGAAGAAAACTACTCATTATTTTTATTCTCCTTATTATTACTATTATTAAAATTACTATTTTGTAGTAACTCCGCAATCTTTCCCATATTTAGCAAATTAATATAATTATCAAGTTTATCCTTCTTGCTATCCCTTAAATAAGGACGCAAAGAATTCAAAAGATTTTTATTCGGATCATTAGAATTATTCATTTTACTTATAATAGAAGACATTTTCATAATAGTATTCATATCAATATTATTCAAATTAGGAGCGGAATTACTATTTTCCGTATGGAAAGAAGAATTATTATTTTTTCCAAAAGATGAAGAATTTCCATGTTCACCACCAAAAGAATTCGAAGAATTATTATTTACCAAATCAGAATCAGAACCCTTAGAACTCCCACTTTGACTATTTGAATTAGAAAACATACCCTGAAAATTCTGCATCACATCAGGAGGAATTTGAGACATCAATGATTGCATATCACCATTTTTCATCATATTTTGTATATTTTTAATAGTATCTTCATTAAAATTTATATTATTATCCACCAATACCAACTCCTTTATATGTACAATATTATTATATGAAAAAAAAGCAAATAAGTTGACTAAAATTATAACAATATATAAATATATAAGCTTCATAAACAAGCGAACTTAAAAAAGTAATAAATACCAATAGAAATATACAAATTCTTAGAAAAAAAGCTTGAAAAAAACCCTAAATCAATGTATAATATATTATAGGGTATTTATGTAATGTAAAATTAACCCAAGTAACACAAATGTAACAAAAAAATAATAAAAATGAAACACAAATGAAAATAGAATTTCCGTAACAAGGAAAAAACATAAAATAAAAAATGCTCTTGACACCACAGTTTGTAGCATTTATTATATAATAAGTAAAATTATAAACGAAACCAAGTTTAGGAGGGGTTAAAATGAAAGAAAAAATAGGAAAAACACTACTAATCATTGCAATAATAATCACAATGACAATGGCAAACTTTCTTCTTCTAGGAGTAAGTGTTGTATCATATGCAGCAGATGCACTTGCTCAAGGAGACGTATCTACAAACAACCAAAACGTAGAATTTGGAGTAGAACTAGTAGATTCAGAAGGAAATAAAGCAAACACATTGCAAGCAAAAATGAATTCTGAAAACCTAAAACTTAAATTAAGTATCTCAGTAAAAAAAGATGGATACTTTAATGGAATAGTAAATTTAGGTTCTAGTAATTTTGTACTAAAACAAGACATCTTAAGTGAAGGAATATCAAAAATAGAAGGAAACACAATAACACTAAACCAAGTAAACGCAGGAGAGACAAAAGAGCTAGAAGTAGGAATAGAAATAATAAAAAGTGATATCTTTGATA
Source organism: uncultured Clostridia bacterium (assembly GCA_944386775.1). Taxonomy (GTDB): domain Bacteria; phylum Bacillota; class Clostridia; order TANB77; family CAG-508; genus CAG-269. Next base: position 46,077 of record CALXCJ010000005.1, on the reverse strand, counting down.
TAAACTCTATAGATATGGAAAGTAACATCACACTAAACGGAATATATAAAGACAGCTCAGAAAAAGACATAACAATAACAGCAGCAAAAACAGTAAAACTAATACTAGCAAGCCCATATGATAACGATTATGTAGGCTCTGTATTAAACTATGAACTAATAACAAATAAAGTACTAGACTATAAAGGAGAGCCAAAAAGAATAATTCAACTAAAAGTAGTATCAGGAGTAGAAAACAACTTATATCCTATTAAAGACCAAACACTAGAAATACCATCTCCTAAAGTAGAAAATAAATTACCAGAAGAAGTGCAAATAAACTCAATAGGAGACCTAACAACAAATGGCAAAAAGCTAGCACAAGAAAACTGGGAATATGATAAAGAAACTGGAAAAATAGAAGTAACAATAGAAAACCCAGCAGAAGACGGAAAAGTAACTTGGAAAAAAACAGGTCAAGACACACTAATAGTTACATACATATATGACAGCACAGAAGAAAGTGAAGAACAAACAATAGAAGGAAGCACAAGAATAAATCTATACGACAAAAACAACACAGTAATAACCGCAAAATATGAAATGACAGTAAACCCAAGCGAAAAAGACTCAACAGTAACAATAGATACATCATCAGAAGAAACAAGCATATATAAAGGAAAACTATATGCAGGAATAGACAGAGAAATAACCCAAAATGTAAGCCTAAATGTAAATATGGCAGATGTTGCAAGCGAAATATCATTAGTAGAAAATATAGAAAACATAGGACTTCAAAATGTATATACAAGCAAAGTAACACTTTCAAAACAAAACCTTCAAGAAATACTAGGAGAAGATTTTACACTTCTAATACAAAATAACGAAACAAGCGAAAATCTAGCAGAAATAAACAAAGACACTATAGCAGATGAAGATGGAAATATAACAATAACATTAAAAGAAAATGTAAGACAAATAAAAATATTAGCATCAGCACCAGCAAATGTAGGAACAATAGACTTAAAAATAACAAAACTAATAAAAGAAAATACAAGACAACTAGTAAACGAAACAAATACAATTAACTTTACAATAGAAGGAACATACACATCAAGTGATATGGTAACAAGCCTAGAAGCAAAAACAGCAGTAGTACAACTTCAAGAAACACAAACATCAGCACAAATAACAATAGACAGAACTGAACTATCAACAATGACAGTAAATGAAGATGTAGAAATAAGAGTAGTATTAAACTCTAACTCAGAAAAAGATGAACTGTACCAAAACCCAACAATAAGAATACAATTCCCAGAGCAAATACAAACAATAGATGTAATATCAATCTCACCACTATATGCAGACGAATTTGAAATAGAAAGAACATATAGAGAAGGAAATGATATAGTAATAGAACTACAAGGAAAGCAACAAGAATACTCAAATGAAGCAATAGAAGGACCAACATTTATAATAAAAGCAAACTTAACAGTAGACAAAAAAGTGCCAAGTAGCACCCAAAACATAAGATTAATCTACACAAACGAAAATGCCGTAAACTATAAAGAAGGAGCATCACAAGGAGAAGAACTATTACCAATAAACATAATAGCATACACAGGAATGGTAACAAACACAACCATACCAGAATATGGAATGCAAATCATAAACAATGAAGGAGAAAAAACTTCAAAACTAGAACTAAGTGCAGATGCAAAAAATATAACATTTGAAAGTGAAATAATAAACAACAGTGGAGACCAAGTATCAAACGTAAAAATATTAGGAACATATCCTAATAAAAACACATCAAATAATATAAATGCAAATGTAAGCCAAATAAACTTACAAGGAATAGAACAAACTAGAGCAAAAATCTATTACACAGAAAACGAAAATGCAACAGATGATATAGAAAACGCTCAAAACAACTGGACAGAAACAATTACAGACACGACAAAAGTTCAAAAATATTTAATAATAATAGATGAACTAGCAGTAAGTGAAGAAGTAAAATTTTCATATAATATAACAATACCTGCAAACCTTGAATATAACCAAGTAGCAAACCTAGGATATGGAATAAACTACACAGAAGCAACAGGAATAAACAAAAACATTACCTTAGACACTATTAAACTTGAAACAGGAGTAGGACCAATTCTAGAAACAAGCATAAAAGCATATGTCGGATCAGAAGAAGTACAAACTGTAAATAAAGGAGAACTTGTAAAATATGAACTAAAAGTTAAAAATACAGGTTCAGAAGATGTAGCAAATGTCCATATGCAAGGACAAGTTCCAGAAGGAACAGTATATGCAGAAGAAATTCTTCCATCAGAAGAAACAGACAAAAATAGAGGAAACTTTATAGAAGATGAAAATAAAAAACAAGTAGATTTCTCAATTGATAACATAGCTGTAGGAGAAGAAGTAGTAAAAACATACTATGTAAGAGTAAAAGAAGCAGTAGGAACTATAGAAAATACATCTAATATAACATATGGAGAAGTAACAAAAGAATCACAAAAATCACAACTAACAGTAAATGACGGTATACTAGAAGTATCTATAGTATCAGGAGGAGACACAGGTTCAGTAGAAGCAGGTTACTCATACCAATTCTTAGCAAGCATAAAAAATACATCAAGTGAAGATATATCTAATGTTCAATTCTCAAGCATAGTAAAAGGAGCAGAAGTATTAGAAATAGACTACTTTAGTGTAGTAGAAGAAAAAGAAATATACACAGAAGCTGAGGAAGTAGTAATAGACAAAATAAATGCAGGAGAAACTATGGAAGTATTAATAAAAATACTAGTTCCAACAGTCAAAGAAAACTCTACTGTAACAGTAAGTGCAAATTGTACATATAATAACCAAACATATAGATTTAATGAAAGAACAGTAGTACTAAATGGAGTAGACCTATCAATGGTATCTACCTCTGAAAATCAAAACAGTTACGTACAAGCCGGAGATATAATAACATATAATATAACAATCCAAAATGACGGGCAAACATACCAAAATGCTATAAAACTAAAAGATGAAATTTCAGACCTAGTTACCTTACAAGCAATAAGAAGAAATGGAGAAGAACTAACACAAGATCAATACACTGTAATTTATGACAAATACATAGAAATTACAGACACCTTAGAACCAGGGCAAAAAATCGAATACTCAATAGATGTAGTAGTAGACTATATTCTAAAAAATGAAGATGCAAAAGAAATAACAAACACTGCAACACTAATGGCAGGAATTATAGAAATAGATAATCAAGAAGTAATGCACATATTAGAACCAGAAAACGATGAACAAATAGATATAGGTGATCCAGAAGAGCCAGTAACTCCAGAAGATCCAGAAAATCCAGACGATCCACAAGTTCCACAAGACCCTGAAAATCCAGAAAACCCAGAAAACCCACAAGATCCAGAAAACCCAGATGATCCAAATACACCATCTGAACAAGAAACAAAAATAATCAGTGGTAGAGCATGGCTTGATACAGACTCAGATGGAAGCCTAGACCAAGGAGAAACACTACTAGATGGAATAACAGTAAGACTATTAAACACAGAAACAAATACATTTGCAGTAGACAGTGAAGGAAACGAAATAACAGGAGTAACAAACTCAAACGGATTCTATAGCTTAAACAGAGTACCAAAAGGTGAATATATTGTAATATTTGAATATGATACAACAAAATACATCTTAACAGACTACAACAAAGAAGGAGTAGACCAAACTTTAACATCAAAAGTAATAAACAAAACAATAACAATAAACGAAGAAACAAGGCAAGTAGCAGCAACAGACATAATAACAATATCAGAAGAAAATATTGCAAATATAAACATAGGTCTAAAAGAAGCAAAAATATTTGACCTAAAACTTGACAAATATGTAAGCAAAATAATAGTACAAAACAATAGTGGAACACAAACACAAGAATACACAGACGAAACATTAGTAAAAACAGAAATAGACTCAAAACTATTAAACAGTTCAACAGTTATAGTAGAATATACAATAAGAGTAACAAACGAAGGTGAAGTTGCAGGCTTTGCAAGAAGCATAGTAGACTACCTATCATCAGAATACAGATTTAGCTCTGAACTTAACAGTGACTGGTATCAATCAGGACAAAGACTATATAACACAAGTCTATCAGATGAACTAATACAACCAGGAGAATCAAGAGACATAAAACTAACAGTAACAAAACAAATGACAGTAAATAATACAGGACTAATAAACAACAAAGCAGAAATAGCAGAAAGCTATAATGAACTAGGATTACAAGATGTAGACTCAATACCAGGAAATAACCTATCAGAAGACGACTTAGGATCAGCAGATGTATTAATATCAATTAAAACTGGACAAGTTGTAGGAACAATATTAATTGTAATCGCAATAGTAGCAGTACTTGCAATAGTAGCTGTTATAATAGCAAGAAAAATCTTAAAAAGAAAAATTATATAAGGAAAGGAGGATAAAAAAGTGAGTAAGATACAAAAATATATATCAATAATACTATTTAGTATTTTAGCACTAATATTCATACCAATGACATCAGTAAAAGCTGCAACCTTAGACGAGATAAAAACACTTGGTCCAGGTGCAATAGGCTTAACCGCTGGAGTTTCGCAATATTCACTAGATGGTAGAAATGATTTATACTGTGTAAACCATAGTGCACTATTATATTATAATAGAACAAGTACATATACAGTCTCAAAATATGTTAAAATTATTGGAAACCAAGCATATGATGCAAATAATCAACTAATGGAAAGTACTGATGAACAAACAAGAACAAATGAAAGAACTATAAATGCTAGATTAGCCTATTTAGTAAATAGAGCAGAAGGATATGGAAACTATAAGCAAAGATATTATACACAAGCACAAAGAGGAGTATATACATATATAAACGAATGGTTCAAAACAGTAGGAAAACACTTTGGAATGGATAGTTGGTTAGATTCAGCCAATACTAGTGTAGGAGGATTAACTACTGAAACTATAAATGAGATGAATTCCTATGTAAATAGTTTAGGAAATTCAGAAGTAAATACAAATGCAGAAGAACCTGTAGACAACACAAACAAAGATAACATAAAAGTTGGAATGAGCTATACAACTATAAATGGAGTAAATACAACTTTATATAATATAGGACCATTTAACTGGACTTATACAGGAACACTTCAAGATTTAACAGTAACAGACAAAGAAAACAATCCTATAGATAGCAGTAAAATATTTATAAGTGAATATCAAGGAACTACACAAAACTTTATAAATGCATCAGATATAAAATCTGGTCAAGACTTCTACATCTCAATTCCAGAAGATTCAGGAATTGAAGGAATAAGAAATGTTTCTGCAACAGTTAAAGTATCAGATGCATCAACAATATATACAGCAGAACTATGGTTTTTAACAGCTGGAACTACACAAAGAATAATGCTTGCACAACCAGGAACAAATACAATACCAGCAGAATTTAACATATCTACAGATATAACTTTAGACTTTGCAGGAAACCTAAAACTAATAAAATTAGATGCAGACACAAAAAATAGACTTCCAAATGTACAATTTAGGTTTATATACAAAAACCAATATTATACAAGAACTGGAGGTTGGTCAACAAACCCTAATGACCCTAATGTAATTTGGACAACAGATGGAAATGGAGAAATAACACTTACAAACATACCAGTAGGAACTTGGACAATAGAAGAAGTTTCAAACAATAACCCAGGATATGAAGATGCAGAAATAATAACAGACTCAGGAAATACAGTAAATGTTAAATGTTACCAATTTGCATCAAGAATGGAAATATCTAGAGAGGTAATTTTAGGGGTATTTAGAAGTACAGAGGGAAGAGAAAAAACAGCAAATCTTAATAATACAGAATTTGTAAGGGCCGCATATCTTGCAATACTTGGAAGAGATGCAGACCAAGAAGGACTAAATGGTAATGTTGCAATATTAAATAGCGGAAGAAACCAAGCAAATGAAGAAACAGTTTTAGCAAACTTATACAACTCACCAGAATTTAAAAATAAATACCAAGACACAGACCAGTGGCGTAATACATTAATTACAAACCTATACGAAAATGTACTAGGAAGAACTCCAAATGCAAATGCAGAACTTGCAAGCTGGAGATGGGTATTAAAAGGATATACACCATATAAAGTAGAAAATAAAAGAAAATATGGAGAGCTAAATATCAAGAAAATTGATAAAGACACAAGAGAAGAACTTGCAAATGTAGGATTTAAATTCCAATCTCTAGACACTGGAAAATATGTATACCAAAACTCAAATGGAGAAATTAGCTATGTAGACAATATAGATTCTGCAACAGAATTTATTACAGATATAAATGGAAACATTCATATACAAGGACTACTAATTGGAACATATAGAGCATATGAAACTAAAAAAGCAAATAAATTCTATGCAGATATACAAGCAGTAGATATTTCAACAGAAGAGGAACTAAAAGTAATAGAAAATGAATACCAAGTAGGTAACTTAAAAATAGAAAAAGTAGATGAAGACAATCAAAATATAAAACTTGAAAATGTAGAATTTACAATAAGAGCAACAAGTGGAAAAGAACAAGGAAAATATGTATATATAAACAATGGAGAAGCTGCATATTCTACACAAAGAGTAACAGTAAAAACAAATGCACAAGGATTAATCGAAATAAAAAATCTATGGATAGGTACATATGAAGTAACAGAAGTAAACAATCCAAACTATGGATATGTAACAGACTCAACACCAGAAATAGCAGTAATAGAAAAGAGAAAAGACACAGAGTACTTAAAAACAAACAAACTACAATACATCAAACTATCAGGTTATGTATTTGAAGATATACAAGCAGAAAAACAATCAAGAAGAAATGGACTATATAGAGATGATGAATTTGATGTAAACGATATACTAGTACAAGGAGTAAAAGTAAGACTAAAAGAAGGAAATACAGTATTACAAGAAACAACAACAGACAGTAATGGAGCATATACTTTTGATAATGTATTAATAGATAAACTATCAAGCTACTATGTAGAATTTGAATATGATGGATTAATCTATGCAAACACAACACCATACCTAGACAAAGACAATGGAGGTAAAGCATCAGAAGGAACATTACGTAATACATTTAATAACAGATTTGCAACAGTAGAAAATGGTGGAGCAAATAACTTAGCAGCAGTAAAAGATGCACAAGGAAACACAGTTTATAATGTAGAATACACATTAAACCCAAATGAAGCATCAGCAACTATAGGAAATACATCACAATGTACAATAACAGCAAATACAAGTAATGCAGGTTATACAATAGAATATACAAGAGGATCAGGAGAAAAAGAAATTAGAAACATCAACCTAGGAATTTACAAGAGAACACAAGCAGACCTAGCAATGATGCAAGACTTAGACCAAGTAAAAATTGAAATTGCAGGATATGGACATATTTATAAATATGCTAACAGATTTGAACATCTAGAAGGAGACGGAATGGACTATACACAAGACTCTTGGAATGTTGGTGTAAGATATAAAAATCCATATAATCAATTAATCTACACAAGACCAATCTATAATTCAGATGCAAACTATGAAGATGAAAACGAAGAAAACGAATTAAAAGTTGCACTAACTTACAAAATAGCAATCAGAAATGAAGAGACAATAACAGGAAAAGTAAATCAAGTAGTAGATTATTTTGATAAACGTTACGAAATAGCAGGAATAGGAACATCAATAAATGAAGAAACAGGAGCTATAGCAGACCCATTAAATTATGTAGAAGACACTTCATATTCAAGTAGCACATACAAAAAAGTAATAATAAACACAGACATACTAGTACAAGCATCAACATCAAACTCAGATGAAACAGCAAAAAGAGAAACAGCAAAATACATATACATACAATTTAACCTATCAAGAGAAAATGTATTAAACCTATTAAATGAAGCAAAAATTAATAATAATGACACATCAAGACTACCAAACCTAGAAAACATAGCAGAAATAACATCATACACATCATATTCAGATGCTCAAGGAACAACTCTATATGCAGCACTAGACAAAGACTCTGTACCACAAAACACAACTCCAGGAACAACTCAAACATATGAAGATGATACAGACACAGCACCAACAATTGCAATAACAATAGCAAATGCAAGACAAGTATCAGGAACAATATTCGAAGATAATGCAGATGAGACATCTTTATCAGAAAAGAATATAAGACAAGGTAATGGAACACTAGATGAAGGTGAAAATGCTATTGGAGGAGTTAAAGTAGAGCTTGTAGAAGTAGATGACCAAGGAAATGTAACAGACACAGTTGCAAAAGTATTTGACGAACAAGCAAACAATGGTAATGGTGCTTGGACAGATGCAGAATGTACAGCAGAAACTACCCAAGACGGAAACTACACAATAACAGGATATATACCAGGTAGATATGCAATAAAATACACCTGGGGAGACGGAACATACAAAATAGTAGATGGAACACAAGAGCAATACACAGATATGGTAGAAAACTACAAAGCAACAAACTTAAGTCAAGCAACATATGAAAGTGAAGCAAGCAACAATAAATTCTACAGAGATGCAAACGAATCAGAAATAAGAACATCACACGCACTTGATGATTATGAAACAAGAAAGCAAATAGATGAGCAATTAAACGAACACTATCAAGTAGACGAAAATGGTGAAATAGTAACAGACGAAAACGGAAACCCAATAGTAGAAGAAGGATATAACCATAATACACAAGTAACAATAAATGAAATGACATCAACAACACCAGAACTAGAATTCCAAGTAGAATATGATGACAATGACCTAACAACAATAACATACAGTAGAATAACAGACAGAGTAGCATTTAAAGTAGACCACATAGACTTTGGAATTATAAGAAGACCAGTACAAAGTGTAAACTTTGTAAAAACACTAAGTAAAATAAGAATAACACTTGCAAATGGTCAAGTCCTAATAGATGCAACAATAGACGATGAAGGAAACTTACAAGGTGAAACAGGTGGATACCTAAGCTATGTAAAACCAATAAAAGAAAATGGAATCACAGTACAAAACGGATACTTAAGAGCAGAGCTTGACACAGAACTAATACAAGGTTCAACAGTTGAAATGGAATACAAACTAAGAACAGAAAACACAAGTAATGCTGATTACACATCAGAAGGATTCTATAACTTTAGTGAAGACTACTACAATAACCTAAGTAATGGTGAAGAACTTAAAAACCAAGACATAATCACAATAACACCATCAAGAATTATAGACTATCTAGATCCAAAATCTGTATACAAACAAGGAGATGCAACAAATGAAGAATACAGATGGAGACAAGCAACACTTCAAGACTTAAAAGATATGCACCTAGTAGCAAGTAATGTTATAAAAGCATTAGAAGATGGTAAATATCAATATGAACAAAATGGACAAATTTATGAAGAAGAACTAGATATGCCACAAATATTCACAACAGACTACTTAGATACAACAACACTAAAACCAGTACGTATAGAAAATGGCCAAAAGAGACAAGCAGAAGGTGGAGATGTATATATGGTTGTAGAAAAAGTACTAAACACAGCAGAAGACGCAAACTTCACAAACCAAGCAGAACTTTCACTAATAGACAAACCAGGAGGAAGTAAAATTCCACCAACACCAGGTAACTACATACCAAATAAAAATCCACAAGAAGAAGATGAAGACACATCAGAAGAAGTTATGATTACACCAAATACAGGTGCTGACAGAAACTATGTATTACCAATTACAATTGGAATAGTAGCAGTAGTAATTGTAGGTGTAGGTATAATTCTTATAAAAAGAAAAGTAGTAGGTAGAGGAAAAGACACTTGATAAAATTTAGATAAACTAAAAATAGCTTCTTTAAAGAAAAAAAGTTAAGACTTAGGTGAACCCTCCTTATTAGACAAAAAGTTTAATAAGGAGGGTTCATTTTTATGCCAAAATCTTCAAATTTGGAATTCCCTAAGCATATAGAAAAAAATAAAACAATGTAATAAAAAGGTAATAATAATGTAATGAAAATTTAATTTTAAATTTCCTAATTTTACAAAACTATTTCCGTAAGTTAATCTTAAATAAAATAGTAAAATCAGGGAAAAGTGGAATTTTTAACACTTGATATTTTAATTTGTTGATAATACAATAAAAATAGCTATTAATGTAAAAAATAGTAGTAAATGAAATATAAGAAATAGTTCATTACTTAAGAAGGTATGAAGGGATGGTATTAGCATGAATTCTAAAAATTCAAAATATGTAAAACACATATTAAAAAACTTAGTTTGTATCTTAATTTTATTAAACTTTCTTTTATCTCAAACAAGCTTTGTATATGCATTAGATGATGCAGAGGAAAATAGTGAGGCTCTAAATGAAATCGAATTTGATGCATATTTTAAAAATGAAGAAGGAACAAAAGTATATAGCAATTATTCTAACATAACAGATAATGCAAAACTATATGTAAAGATAGGTGTTAAAAATAAAGGCTCTTTAGAAGATGTCTCTATATCTTTTAACAATGCAAATTTTGCTATAGTAGATTTCCAAAATGAAAACATAAAAGAAATTAATGAAAACAAAATAATTTTAAACAACTTAAGATATGGGCAAAGTTTTGAGCTAGAAATACCAATAAAGTTTAATAAACTCGAAAAAATAAATGTAGATAATTTTTATAAAAAGTTCAATGTAGAATTATCAGCAAAATATAAATTAACAAGTGAGCAAGAAGAACAAATAACCAAAAATGTAGAATTAAACTTAATTTGGACAGATGATATTACTATGGAAATAACAAAAAAACTTGAAAAACTTATAAAACTTGAAAATAGCACAATAATGCAAATAGAAGTTAATTCTAAAGTAATAGAAAATAAGCTACCAAAACAAATTGAAAAAGTTCAATTTTCAATCCCAGTAATTAATAATAAAGCTCCAGCAAATATAAATATAATGCACAATGGAGTAAAAATAAGTCAAGAAAACATAAAAATTGATGAAGAAAATAATATAGTAGAACTAGTATATGAAAATAAAATAGATGAAAACAATGAAATTCAATGGCTATGTGAAGATACATATGATCTAATACTAGAATATGATGAAAAATTAGATTTGCCAGAAAGTATCAGTTTAAACACTAAAATATACACAAAACTATATACAAAAAGTGAAATTGAAAATGAAAATATTGATGAAATAAAACTAGAAGAAAAAGGAAATATAGTAAGTACAGAATTTTCAGATGTTAACCCATTATATAAAGGGTATATGTATGCAAATGTTGATGATAAAACAGATTATGAAGAAAACATAAACTTACAAATATCAAGCCTAAATAATATAGAAAATATAGAACTACAAAACAGTGAAGAAAATTTTATAAATTCTAGAGGAAATAGTTATGACATTATGGCAAATATTATATACAATAAAACAACTATAAATAAAGACGAATTTATAAGAATACTTGGTGAAAATGGAACAATACAAATTTATAATGAAAAAGACGAATTAATAAAAGAAATAAATAAAGATACAGAAGTAGATGCTAGCAATAATTTTATAATAAATTATGAAGAAGAATATAATATACTAAAATTTGTAGCAAGTAAACCACAAGAAATAGGGGAACTTAACATACAAAACCATAAATCTATAAAAGGAAAAACACCATATACAAAAGAACAATTAAAAACATTTGAAAAACTAGAAAATACATTTGAAGTAAAAAATGGAACACAAAACACACAAGAAAAATATGAAATAACTCTAAATGATACTAAAACAGAAGCAACAATTGAAATTAATAATAATAATTTATCAACAATATCAGAAAACAAAAACATTCAAATGGTAGTTACATTTCTTTCAAATGATAATACAAAAGACTTACTTAAAAACCCAAGTTTAAGAATTGAATTACCAGAAGAAATAAGTAATGTAAAAGTAAATTCTATTAAAAAGCTATTTTCAGATGAAATAGAAATAAAAAGTGCAAATTTAATTGAAGAAAATGGCAAAAAAGTAATAGAAATTATATTAGAAGGGGAGCAAACTCAATTTAACAATTCTGTAAATAATGGAATGCAAATACTTTTTGATGTAGACTTAACACTTGAAAAATCCACTCCTACAAAAACAGCTAACATAGTTTTAAAATATACAAATGAAAACTCACAAGAAGACATGTTAGAAAAAGTATTAGAATGTAATATAATATCTAAATATGGAGGAATGATTTATAATAAACTAAGCAATTATAATTCAAGCGGAGAAATAGTAGAAAGTGTAAATGAACAAATTAATATAGGAAATTTAGAAAATGATAAATTAACCGAAATTTGTGGAAATACAGTATTTATAAACAATTATGAAGAAACTATAAATTCTGTAGTATTAACAGGAATCATGCCACAAAAAGACAAAAAAATACAAGAAAACAAGAAAAACACAGCAGATGTAAATTTACAAAACCAAATAACTGTAAATAGAGATGATGTAGAAATCTATTATTCAAATGATGGAAAAGACTGGACAAAAGAATTTGCTAATAACAAGTATTTCCAAATTGTATTAAATGGAGAATTAAAACCATCTGAAAGTATACAAGTAGGATACAATTTTAATATAGAAGAGTCAAATGAAAATATAGAAATCTATCCAGAAATTAATGCTGAATGGGAACACAATTTACAAGATGAAAAAAATATTTCATACATTGGGCTAGAAGGAAATATTAAACCATTAAGTATAGCAGAAGTTCAAGGAATATCAGTAGATGCTATAGCAATTTCAGGAGGAAAACAAATAAATGATGGTGATGAAATTAATGAAGGGCAAGCAATAAAATATGATATTAATTTAACTAATAATACAAATGAAGTAATAAACAATATAAGTATAATCGCAAAAAATACAAATGCAATATATTGGGGAGAAAAATATGTAGAAGCAATCTCACCAGAAGGAAAAGATAATGTGTATTTTAGAGAACTTCCAGAATTAACACAAAAAGACTTCACAATAGATAGTATAAACCCAGGAGAAACAAAAACTATTTCCTATATGGTAAGTGTAAAAGAAGCAAATGATGGAGATACAACAAATGCAAATCTTACAATAAAAGCAGATAATATAGAAGAAAATACAATTGATATAATGACAAATATAATAAAAGATGCAGAATTAAAACTTACATTATTAAATACACAGTCAGAAGATTTAGAATTACTTGAAGGATCATTTATCCCATTAGCTTGTAATGTAAAAAATATTTCTGCTCAAGAACAAAACAATATAATAATACATATGCAAATTCCAGAAGTCCTAGCATACAATTCAGAATATATAGAAGAAACAGAAGACTTTAGAATCTTAAATTATAATGAAGAAGAACATACACTAAATATTGAAATTTATAATATCGGGCCAAATGAAGAAAAAACAGTTAATGTAATATTTGATATTAACAATGATTTAAAACAAGAAGATACTGATTTATCAATATATTATACTGCAAATACTAATTCATCAAAAGAATATATATCTAATGAATATACAAATAAAATAGTATTAAGTAATGGAAAAATAAGAGCAGTTCAACAAGGTAGTGTAGAAGAATTATATGTAAAAGATGGTGATAAAATCACATTTACAACTGTAATTGAAAATTATGGGGTATATGAAGAAACATTAGAAGTAGTAGATAAAATAGATGATGGTTTAAAATTTTTAAATGCATATATACAAAAAGATGGTCAAAATTATGATACATTAGAATTACAGGAAGACAGAATTAAATTTGAAACATCTTTAAGTCCTCAAGAAACAATTACCCTAGTACTTGAAACAGAAGTTGTAGAAGACAAAGTAATAAATGGAGAAGTTTCAAACAAAGTAGAAATATCATCTTCTAAATTTGTAACATCTAACGAAGTATTATATAAAGTAGACTTAACCCTTCCAGATAATCCTGGAGGACCAATAATTCCAGAAAATCCAGATAACCCAGAAAATCCAGATGATCCAGACAATCCAGATATTCCAGTGGATCCAGATGATCCAAATAATCCAGACGACCCAGATACTCCAGTAGATCCAGATGACCCAAACCAACCAGTAGACCCAGATGATCCAAACCAACCAGTAAACCCAGATGATCCAAATAACCCAGATGACCCAAATACTCCAGAACTAGAAACATACTATATATCAGGAAAAATTTGGGAAGATCAAAACAAAGATGGACAAAAAAATGATGGTGAACCATTATTAAATACCAAATTAAATGTGTATTTATTAAATGCAGAAAGTAATGAAATACTTCAAACAGTAGAGGCAAGTAATGGAACATATACATTTAATAATGTTACAAATGGAAGATATATTGTTGCAATAGAATATAATGGTGAATCATATAGACTAGCAGAATACCAAAAAGAAGGAGTTCTTGAAGAAAATAACTCAGACTTTATTCAAAGTACAAACATACTAAATAACAATAATATGCAATTAGCAATTACAGACATTATAGTACTAAATATGAATAATATATCTAATATAGATATGGGGTTAATACAAAATGAAATTTTTGATATTAATCTAAATAAATACATAAGTAAAATAGTATTGCAAAATAGTCAAGGTGTAATAGTACAAGAATACAATAATGCACAACTTGCAAAAATGGAAATAGACTCAAAATATGTAGAAAACTCAACAGTATCAATTGAATACAAAATTGAAATAAGAAATGATGGAGAAATTGAAGGATATATAAACGATATTATAGATTATATCCCAAATGATTTACAATTTAATGCAAATTCAAATCAAGGTTGGTATATGTCATCAGACGGATTTTTACATAATACAAGTTTAAAAAATGAAAGACTATTACCAAACCAAGCAATCACACTTACATTAACACTAACAAAAAATATGAATAGCAATAATATGGGAAGCATTATTAATATAGCAGAAATAGCAAATGCAGAAAATAATTTAGGTATAACAGATAAAGACTCAAACTATGGAAACAAAATCCAAGGAGAAACAGATATGGCAATAGCAGATACACTTATATCTGTAAAAACAGGAGGATATGTAATAATAAGTATTATTTTAGTAATAATAGCATTAGCAATAATTATAGTTGGAGTTTATATTATAAGAAAGAAGGTGGCAAAAAATGACTAAAAAAATTTATAAAATAATTATTTTATTATTCTTTATAATAATACTTTTCGGTTTTGGAAGTATAGTTAAAGCCGCCGCCGATTTATTAGGTAATGAATGGGATGTAGGAGGAAGATCTAACATCTCTGGAAATCGAGTTACTGAATATGATTTCGTATTAAGAGGTAGATCAGGAACATTATATGATTTTGATCCAAGCAGTGTAATAGGTAAAGAAGTATGGGTAGACATTTATGACTCATACATTTATGGAGGACAGTATAATGGAGCATGTGCAGGTCACGGTAACACACCAATTATTTCCTCAAGTGCATATTATGAAATACAAACAATTATAGATATAGATACATCTTGGGTAGATGATAGAAATCCAAATAAAGGTTTTGCAGGTTCAGTAATATCATATGGAAAAAACCCTTGGAGTGTATATTATGCAAAAGATTTAAATTCACCAGTAGCACAAATGGCATACTTAGCAGTAAATGCTGGAAGTTCATATGCATATAAAATGCTTTTTGCAAGATATATATACCAATGGTTATCTAGTTGGAACAGTGAGCTTGGACTAACAACAGCCTTTTCAAATGAATCTTTATATGGAACTTGGCCAGGTGACTCAAAAAATATGAGAGATCAAGCAAACGCTTATGCAGACTCAGTAGAAAACTATAGATTTAGCAAAGTCTCAACAGAAAAAGGTAAAGCATCAGGAGCTTCACAAAATTATGTAGGACCATTTAGAATAGAAAATAAAGAAGGTTCATCTATAACCGCAAGTGCTTCAGGATATAATGTATTAGGATTTGCAACATCAGTAGATGGACAAGTAAATGGTGATCTGCTTCAAATACCACATAATGAAGATTTTTATATAGTACTAGACAGACCATTAACTAGTGCAGTAGATATAAACCTTACAAAACAATTTACAGGATATCAAGCAAGAATTATGTTTTTTGCAACATATAGTGGTAGTGCTTCAAGATGTCAAAATACAGTAGCATACCAAGGAAACCCAAAAACATTTCAGCAAACAATAACATTACAAGCAGAAAACCCAGTAGCAAATTTCAAACTAATAAAATTAGACAATGACACAGGAGCAAGGCTTGCAAATGTACAATTCAGATTTACAAAAGATGGGCAATATCTAAAAACAGATGGAACTTTCACAACAAATGTAAATGATAACACAATATTTACAACAGATGGAAATGGAGAAATTACATTAAGTAATATACCATATGGAACTTACCAATATTACGAAGTTTCTAATCCAAACTCAGGATATGAGCAATGCCAAGTAATACCTGCTAATGGAACAAATTTTACAATTATTTCATATTCAGGATATGATTCTCTTACACTTTCTAGAGCGTCAGTAAGAAATATATATCTTGACCAGACTTCGCAAAATAGAATGGCAGCTCTAAGTAATGAAGACTTTGTAAAAGTGGCATATAGAGCAATACTTGGTAGAGAAGCAGATAGTGGAGGTTTAGCCGGTTGGAAAGCACAATTAGACCAAGGAAGAAACCCTACTTCACAAATGAATGTAATTAATGGTTTGGTAGACTCTCAGGAATTTACTAATAATTATCAAAACACTGAAAGTTACAGACAAAATTTAATTATAAGATTATATGAAAATTTTATAGGAAGAACACCAAACCCAAATTCAGAAGTTGCAGCTTGGTCATACAATATACAAGGTTATAGCACAACAGTTGTATATAACAGAAAAGTTGTAGGAAATATTTACATAACCAAAAAAGATACAGACACAGGAGCAGGACTTGCAAATGTAGGATTCAAATTCCAAAATGTAAGTACAGGAAAATATGTAAGAAGTTCAAATGGAACTATAAGTTATGTAGATAGTGCAAGTAGTGCAACAGAATTTAGAACAGATGGAAACGGAAATTTAACAGTAACAGGAGTATTACTTGGAAGTTACAGAGCATACGAAACATCAAACCCAAATTCAGGATATGTATTAAATACATCACCTGTAACAGTCTCAACAAATACAAGCTCATACCAAAGAATAAATAACACTTACCAATATGGTAATTTAAGTATAAGAAAATATGACCAAGACACAGGTGCAAACTTAGCAAATGTAGAATTTACAGTAAGAGCAACAAGTGGACAAGCAAATGGAAACTATTTATACTTAAATGCAAATGGAACAGTAGGATACTCATCATCAAGACAAACTGTAAGAACAAACTCAAGTGGAACAATAACACTAAATAATATATGGGTTGGAAATTACGAAATAATAGAAGTAAATAACCCAAACTACGGATATTTAGTAAATAGTACACCAAGATATGCACAAGTAACAAAAAGGCAAACTGCAACTGTACAAGTACAAAATGAATATCAACTTGGAAACTTAAGCATACTAAAAATAGATGCAGACAATAGTGCAATAAAACTTGCAAATGTAGAATTTACAGTAAGAGCAACAAGTGGACAAAGAAACGGTCAATATGTATACCAAGACTCAAGCGGAAATGTAGCATATTCAACAACATACCAAACTGTAAAAACAAACTCACAAGGTTTAATAACATTAAACAGTCTATGGGTTGGAAATTACCAAGTACAGGAGGTAAGTAATCCAAACTATGGTTATACAGTAGATTCTACTGTAAGAACAGCAGCAGTTGCAAAAAGGCAAACAACAAATTTAACAATAACAAACAGAAAAGTATATGTAAAAGTATCAGGATATGTATGGGAAGATGGACCACTAGGAGGAAAAGAAACAGAAAGAAATGACTTATACAGAAATGATGTAAATGATACAAATGATAAACTTTTAGGAAATATAATAGTAAGACTAAAAGAAGGAAATAATGTCTTACAGCAAACAACAACTTCAAATGATGGAAGCTACATATTTGTAGATGTATTAATAGATAAATTATCAAGTTATTACATAGAATTTGAATATGATGGCTTAAAATATGAAAATGTAATAGTACATAATGATAGAACAAACGGAAGTAAAGCAGCAGAAGGCTCAGCCCGAGATACACTAAACAATAAATTTGCAAAAGTAGAAAATGGAGGAACACAAGATACAGTTTCTGTAAAAGATGCAAATAACAATACACAATATAACATAAAATATACTTTAGACCCAGCAAATGCAACAGCTGAAGTTACAGACTCAAGTGCTTGCAAAATAACATCTACAACAACAAATGCAGGATATGTACTAATATATGACAGAACATCAACAGAAACAGAAATAAAAAATGTAAACTTAGGAATATACCTAAGAACACAAGCAGACCTTGCAATAATGCAAGACTTAGACAATGTAAAAGTAGAAGTTGCAGGATATGGACATATATATAAATATGCAAACAGATTTGAAAATGCAAGTAGTAGTGAAGATGACTATTACATAGAAAATGCTTGGAATGTAGGAGTAAGATTCCAAAATGAATATAGTAGCCTATCTTACACAAGACCAGTATATAAAGCAGATGCATATTATGGAAAAGACACAGAAAACCCAATACCAGCATCAGAAAACCTAAAAGTTGCACTAACATATAAAATAGCAATAAGAAATGAAGAAACAATAGCAGGAAGAGTAAACCAAGTAGTAGACTACTATGATGCAAGATATGAAATAGAAGCAATAGGAACCACACTTGATGATAACACAGGAACAGTAGGAAACCTATTAAACTACAACATAGATTCTAATACATATGTAAATGGAAAATACAAAAAAGTAACAATCGAAACAAACATACTAGTAGATAAATCAATAAGCAATAACCAAGAACAAGACAAAAACAACACACAAAAATATGTATACATCCAATTTGTATTAGATGATGATGCAGTAATAGACCTATTAGATGATGCAGAAGGAAGTAACCCACAAAGACTAGAAAATATAGCAGAAGTTACATCATACACATCATATTATGACCTAAATAGTATGAGATTATATGCAGCAGTAGACAAAGACTCTGTTCCAAATAACTGTACACCAGGAACAAAATCAACATATGAAGATGACACAGACACAGCACCAACAATAGCCCTAACACTATCAAGTGCAAGAGAAGTTACAGGAACAGTATTTGAAGACAGTGCAGAAGAAGACATATTAGAAGAGAAAAACCTAAGAGAAGGAAATGGAATACTAGACAGTGATGAAAGTGCCATAGGTGGTGTAAAAGTACAACTTATGGAAGTAGATGATGAAGGAAATGTAACAGAAAATGTTGCAAGAGTATTTAATGAAACAACAAACCAATGGGAAGACTCAATAGATGAAACAGAAGGAACAAATGGTCAATACGAAATAGGAGGTTTTGCACCAGGAAAATATGTACTAAAATACACTTGGGGAGATGGCACATACAAAATTGTAGATGGCACAACTCAAGAATACACAGATATGGTAGAAAACTATAAAGCAACAAATATAGATGAAGAAATGAATAATAGTGAAACCCAAGACCAAACATTCTTTACTAAAGTTGCAGACGCAAATGAAGAACCATACCTAAATAAAGAACTATCACACGCACTAGACAACTATGAAACAAGATTGCAAATTGATGAACAACTAAACAAAAATACTGTAACAGATGACAGCCAAGGTTATAACTACACAACAACAGTTGATATAAATGAAATGACATCAGAAACACCAATTATGGACTTCCATATAGAATTTTATGACAAAACAGAAGAAGGCAAATTACCATCAGAATACAGCAGAATATCAGACAGCATAAAATTCGAAGTAGAAAAAATGAGCTTTGGTATCATAAGAAGACCAGTACAAAGTTATAATGTAACAAAAACGCTAGAAAAAGTAAAACTAACACTTGCAAATGGACAAGTACTAATAGATGCAACACTAGTAGAAGACGCAGAAGGTGCACACTTAGAAGGTCAAACACAATATATGACATATATGAGCCCAACAGTAGTAGACGGAAAAATAGTAAACGGAACATGGAGAGCAGAACTAGATGCAGAACTAATACAAGGTGCAACAATAGATATGGCATATAAATTTACAACACAAAACACAAGTGAAACAGACTATACATCACAAGGATACTATAACTTTGGAGAAGAATACTATACATCAAGACCAAATGAACAAAGTGCAAAACTAGCAGACATAGTAGGAATATCACCATCAATGATGGTAGACTACCTAGACCAAAACTCTTCACTAAAAATAGGAAGCACAATAAATGAACAATATGGTTGGGAAGGATATACAATAGAACAACTAAGAAACGCAAGACTAGTAGAACAAGATGTAATAACAAGGTTACAAACTGGAATAGATGCAAATGGAAAACCATTAGACCCAGTACAAATATTTGTTACTAAATACTACAAAGACAGCAATATATATGTAAAACCAGCATATTACTTAAATAATACATTAAATAACCTAGAAAATAGCAACATATATATGGAAACACAAAAAGTATTATCATCATCAGAAGATGCAAACTTTATGAATCAATTAGAAGTAGTACTTGCATCAAAACCAGGAGGAAGCAAAATAGTTGAACTAACACCAGGTAACTACACACCAAACCTAACAGATCAAGAAAGTGACGACTCAGTATCAGAAGAACTAATAATAACACCAAATACAGGTTCAAATAGAAATATTGTATTACCTATAACAGTTTTAATCATAACATTTATTATGATAGGAGTAGGAACATATTTGATAGTAGTAAAGATAATGAAGCGTGAATTTAAATAAGATTCATTTAAATACAATTCTTTAAAATGAAAATCATTTAGACACAATTTATTTAAGTAAAAATCATTTAAATACAATTATTATAAATAAGATTCATTTATAAAGTAATCCCTCAAAAAAATTTTTGGGGGATTATATAAATAAAAAAGAATTATTATTAGTATTTTATAAATATAAAATAAAAAATGAATTATATTTATATTTTGATATAAAATTATAAATATAAAAAATAATATAATTTATTCTTGCGTGTATATTAAAAATGTTATTAAATTCAAAAGATAAAAACAAAGATAAATTATGTTAGAAAAATAAGTATTTAAGTTATAAAGGAGGGATAAGAATGGATATAAATAGACCAGGAATTGGAATTGGATATGATTTAATACGAAAAGGAAAATTTAAAACAATACTAATACTAATTGCAATATTTTTTATTTTAGGTGTAATTATGATATTTAAAGGAATAGGTGATGTGCAAACTTATAATGAATTAAAAGAACAAAATACAATAGTAACTGCAAAATTATATTCACCAAATAGAGTAGCCCAGGATGGTTCAAAATATTCTACTAAATATTATGAATGGTACTATAATGGTAAGTACTATAGTAGCAAAATTTCAACATTTGACGGAAAAACACAAAAAAATCCAGAAGGAACCGAATATGAACTTTATATAGATAGCCAAAACCCTGAAACATATGCAAGAGTTACACAAGATGTTCCAGTAAGTAGTGGAGTAATATTAGGAGTAATTTTGATTGGACTTAGTGTTGTATGTGGAGCACCTGTTTTAATTTTGATGAGAAAATCAAAAAAATAGATTGCGTATAAAAAAATCTAAAGTAACAAAAAGTAAGTTACAATTTACGGCTTAAAAGAGACCGCCCTCTAAGGCTTTATTTATATAAAATTTATTCCATTCCTCGGCTCAATACGTGATTTAGCCCTTCTAAATATAAAACAAACGAGCCTCTCGCTACATCCTTCGCGCTTCCTCATTTATTTTATATTAAGAAGGGCTACAATCACTCCAATCGCATTCGTCATTACATAAATTTTATATAAATAAAGACTTAGAGGGCTACTCTACATTTGAAAATTACGGCTGTGAATTGTAACATTCCATTTCTCGACCAAATGTAAATTTTTAATAAATTCTTGCATTTTCTATCAAATTATAATAAAATACGTAATATAATTTGGAAAAAATAAGAATAAAAATAAATTATATATCACAAAAAGTAGAAAACTTTTTTAAATATGCCTACTAAAAAAGACAAAAAACGTGATGGACAAGTAGTAAAATAATGCATATAAAAAAGTTTAAGAGGTGGTAAGGATGTTTCAAAATATAAATGAAAGTGCACTAGGCGAAAATACAATTAATAAAGACACATATGATGTGAAAAAAGAAAATAAAGATAAAAGAAAAATCAACCTTTTTTCAGATGTATTATCAGCAAAATACATAGTAATATATATAGTATCACTAATGATTTCCATGGTTGGAATAAATGGAGAATTTGCACCATTTGGAATAAGTGTAATGATGGCAGGAATAGGAAACTCAATTCCAATACTTGGAATTGCCATAACAGGCTTGATAGGTTCTTTAATTAGGTTTGGGGTAGAAGGGCTACTTGACTACTTATTAATGGCACTTGTTGCAATAGTTTCAGTATTTCTATTTAGACCAAGGTATAATGAAGAAGAAAAAAACGAAAAAATAAAACTATCAAAAAATGTATTTATATCAACACTAATTGTCCGGAATAGCTAAAATTGGAATGTCAGGATTTACAGTATATGATATTTTATACACTATATCATTTTCAATGATTGCAGTAGTATTTTATAAAATATTTGTAAACTCAATAGGAGTATTGCAAGATTTTACAAAACACAAAGTATTTTCAATAGAAGAAGTATTAGGAGCAAGCCTAATGCTTGCAATAGCAATCACTTGTTTTGAAAATTTAAGTATATTTGGATTTTCAATTAGAAATGTCTTAAGTATCTTAATTGTACTAATACTAGGCTGGAAAAATGGAATACTAGTTGGAACAACAGCAGGAGTCACAATAGGAGTCACTTTAGGCGTAATCACATCATCAGACCCAATGCAAGTTGCAGCATTTGCAATATCTGGAATGATAGCAGGAATATTAAACAGGTTTGGAAAGCCAGGAGTAATAATAGGTTTTTGTCTAGGAAATATAGTCTTAGCATATGTTTCAAATGGCTATACAGTAGAACTTATACACTTCAAAGAAATACTAGTTGCATCAATAGGACTACTTGCAGTGCCAAAATCTATAAAAATAAACATAGAAGAATTTATAGGAAACTCAAAATTCTTCCCGGTATTTCCAAATAGAGCATTAACAAACAGCAAAGAAATGGCAACAAAACTAAACAATGTATCAGAAACAATAGACCAAATGGCAGAAAGTTACAAAACAGCACCAAGTTACGGAACAACACAAAGCTATGAAACAGCAGAAAATTACAAAAAAACGCAAGGTTATGAAATGCCAGAAGGTTACAAAACATCAGAAACTTACAAAGCATCAGGAAACTATAAAACATCAGAAAGCTATAAAGCATCAGAAAGCTACAAAACACCAAAAGATATAGCCAAGCTAATGCAAAATAAAATAAATAATATTAAAAATATATATGATATAAATGATATAAGTAATATAAATGATATAAATAATGGAGCTTTAGAAAATGAAGAAAACAAAATAAAAATAGAAAATGAAAAAAATAAAGAAAAAGCCCAAAACAAAGAAATCTTTGTTCAAGAACTATTAGACAACCTAGAAGGATATGAACAAAACATGCTATATGACGACATCTCACAAGTAGACGGCATAATAGTCGACAAAATATTCAATACATTACTAGACAAACAAAAAATAGAAAGAAAAGACTTACTTACAATATTCCAAGAATGTAACAGTTACATAGTAGGATTTGACGACACTCAAATAAGCTCATACTTAGAAGAAAACATCACCCAAATGCTAAGAGTAATAAACATGTCATACAAAATAAGTAAAACAAACTTTGTATGGATGAAACGTCTAGAAGAAAACAAAAAAAATATGCAAGTACAGCTAAAAGGAGTATCAAAAGCAATCTCAAACCTAGCACAAGACATAGAAAAAGACATCAAAGAAGAAGAAAAATTTGAGCCAGAAAAAAGAAAAATAATAGAACTACTAAAACAAAAAGAAATACAAATCCAAGAAATATCAATAAAAAGAAAAGACAGATTCTTAATAGAAATATATCTAGAAGACGCAAACCTAAAAAATATAGAAACATTCGAAAAAATACTATCTGAAATACTAGGCGAAAAAATAGTATACAACGAAGAAGCAAGCCTAGGAAATAGGCTAAACTTCTTATCAGAAGATAAATTCGTAATGGCAATAGGAATATCAGAAACATCAAAAAACAAAACAAATATATCAGGGGACAGTATTTTAAACATAAGATTAAAAGACGGCAAATACCTAGTAGCACTAAGCGACGGCATGGGCTCTGGAAGCAAAGCCAAAGAAAGTAGCAAAGAAGCCCTAAAAATGCTAGAAAACCTACTACTATCAGGATTCGACAAAACCGCATCAATCGAACTAATAAACACAAGCCTAATAAACAAAAACGAAGAAATATTTGCAACACTAGACATAGCAATAATAGACCTATACACAGGAACAATAGAATTCATAAAAAGCCGGAGCTTGCCCAACATATATAAAAAACGGAAAAAAAGTACAAATACTAAAAGCAAACTCACTACCAGCCGGAATAATAAACCACAACAACCTACAAATAATGGACCGAGACATAGTAGCAGGAGACATAATGATCATCTGCTCAGACGGAATACTAGACTCCAACATAGAATATAGAAACAAAGAACTATGGATAAAATATATGTTAGAAGACATACAAACAACAAACACCAAAAAAATAGCAGACCTAATACTAAACGAAGCAATAGACAACAACTTTGGAATGCCAAAAGATGACATGAGTATAATCGTTTGCAAATTTTTGGGAAGGAGGGACGGACCTTAAAATCCCGGCTAGCCGGGATTTTAGGGACGGACTTTAGAAAAAATTTTATAAAATTTACAAAAAATTTTAATTTATTAGAAAAGAAATCATTTTGAAGATATATTTTCAAGATGATTTTTTTCTATATATTGGGTCTTATATTAAACAGACTATAAGGAGCAATAGTAACAAAAATAAAAATACCTAGGATTAATAATCCAAAGACCTGTCCCAAATTGACCAAAAATGGTCACAATGTACCTGTCCCAGATTAACCAAAAATAAATAATTCCCATTTATGACATTTTTATAACCCCTTGAATTTATCCCAAAATTATGATATATTGTACCAAAATAGGAGGCAAAGATATGAGTAGAAGAGCAAGAGCTAGAAGATATGATAAAGAACCAAAACTAAACAAGAAAAAAGTAATAGCAGTAATAATTGCAATAATAGTGCTAATCATGTTTATAATCATAATAAACTCAATACTAACAGGAGAAAAAGATAATTCAAAGTTATTTCAAACAGCATATTTTGCAATATACAAAGACAACAAATGGGGAGTAATAAACCAAAACGGAGAAACCATAATAGACCCATCATATCAAGAAATGATAGTAATACCAGACAAAACAAAAGATATATTTTTATGCACATATGACGTAAACTATGAAGATGGAACATATAAAACAAAAGCACTAAACAGCAAAAACCAAGAAATATACACAGACTACAGCCAAATAGAAGCAATAGAAAACAAAGACCAAGCAAATAATCTATGGTATGAAAAAGGAGTACTTAGAGTTCAAAAAGACGAAAAATACGGCTTAATAGACCTAGACGGAAAAGTACTTTTAGAACCAACATATGACCAAATTACAGCACTACCAGACATAGAAAACGCATTCCTAATAATGAAAGACAACCTATATGGTATAGCAGATAACAAAGGTCAAATAATACTAGATGTGAAATATTCCGAAATAACAAACCTAGGAAAAGACAATTTATCAGGTTATATAGTAAAAACTCCTGACTCAAAATACGGAATAGTAGACTATTCACAAGCCCAAGTTTTAGAAAACAAATATGACGAAATAAAAAAAGTATATGGAAATGACCTATATGTAGTAAAAGAAAATGGACAAACAAAAGTAGTAGAAAAAGGCGGAAATGAAATAATATCATCAGGTATCGAAGATGTAGCAGAAATACTTTCAAATAAAGAAAATGGCATAATATTCATAAACTCTGGGAAATATGGAGTAATGAACTTATCAGGCGAAATTACAATACCAGCAGAATATGATGACTTAAAAGAAACAACAAATGGCACACTAATAGCAAAAAAAGACAATGTGTATGGAATAATAAACTTATCCCAAGAAGAAAAAGTACCATTTACCTACAAAAATATTACATATAACGAAAAAGGAGACATATACATAGCAGAAAAAGACGACATAAATACAGTATTAATGGATAACATATTCCAAGAAAAACTAAACGGAATCCTATTAGACCTAAATGACGAAGAAGGATATATAAGCATAAAAATAGGAGATGACACAAAATACTATAACTTCAGATTTGAAGAAAAAACATCCCAAGAAATCTACACATCAAACACAATCTACCTAAGCAAAAAAGATGGAAAATATGGCTTTGTAGATAAAGACGGAAATCAAGTTGTAGACTACATTTATGATGATGCAACAGAACAAAACTCAAAAGGATTTGCATCAGTTAAAAAAGATGGAAAATGGGGAAGTGTAAATTCCAATGGGCAAGTATCTTGCGAGCCAAAATACGATCTAGACGACTATTTGCTAATAGATTTTATTGGAAGTTGGCATATGGGAAAAGATGTTAATATGAATTATTATACTCAAGAATAATTAATTATGAATGAAAAAACAATATATGACAAAAGAGGAGAAGAAAGGAAAGAAGAAAAAAATGGAACTTAAGACAAAATACCAATACACATACTTTATATATCCATTTGCAGTAAAAGAAAACAAATACCAAAAATATATACTAAAACTATTAAAAGATAAAAGATTCAGCCTAAAAATATATGAAAAAGAAAAAGACCTAAGACTATATAGATATTTCTCACCCAAAATGTCAGAACTACTATTTACAAGTTTTAGTCTAACAAACAAAAAAATAAACAAACTGCAAGAACTACCCAAAGAAACAGTAAGTGCAATACTTGCAAAATACCCTTGCACAATATTTGAATACAACCTAAAAAAAGACATACAAGGAAAAACAGAAAACAAAGGAATCTTTTTCAAAATACAAAAACTAGAATTAATATGTTTTAAAAATGGAATATGTTTTTTACTAATAAAAACAAATATAGAAAACTCAGAAAGTTTCCTAGATGTATTAAATTTTAATTATAAATTCAGAGAAATAAAACAAGGTGACAAAATATCAAATAGCTTTGACAAAATATATCTGCAAACAGACACATTTTCAAGCATATTGAAACTTGCTGAATTTATAGAAAGCATATCAGGTTCAAAATTTGAAACATTAAAATTAGACATAGACACAGAAAAATTTTTTACATACTCATATGTATGTGTAAATGGTCAAGGGCTAAACGAACAAAAAGACTTTGATGATATGGAATACTACTTTGATAAATTCTCAAACTTTTTATCAGCAGACAATACACAAAACTTAAAACAACAAAACAAAACAACATTTTCAGAATGGAAATACGCAAAATTTGGTATAACAAAACAAGGGATAACACTATTCACATCAGATAATGATATAAACAACTACACAATATTGCCAGACATATTTGAAAACGAATATCTATATACATATATTTTAAATTTATACAAAAAAATAACACTAAAAAAACTAGAAAACGAATTTGCAAACCAGCAAAACATAAAAAAAGTCAAAAGAAAATTCATAGAATTTATAAAAAATATATGGATACAAGACTTCACAGATGATGAAATAGGATCAATATTAAACTTAAAAATAGGTAAGATATTAGAACTAGACAGGTTATATTATGAAGTAAAAAATAAATATGATATATATTATAAAGAACATAATATGCAAAAAAATATGAGATTAACAACATTACTAATAGTGATAGTTATAATATTATTAATATTTGTTATATTTAAATAAATACAATTATAACTAAAAATAACTTAATTTATAACCAAGCAAAAAATACCCAAGAAAATAAAAAAAGAGAGGGATAGTAGCTATGAAATTTAGTTGTGGAACTGATATAATAGAAATATCAAGAATAAAAGATAGTATCGAAAACACAGAAGGAGCATTTTTAAACAGAGTATATACCAAAGGCGAAATCGAATATTGCGAAAGTAAAAAACAGCAAAAATATCAACACTATGCAGCAAGATTTGCAGCAAAAGAAGCGGTATTTAAAGCAATATCAAACCTATTAGAAGACAAATACTCTATATCTTGGAAAGACATAGAAGTGCTAAATAATGAGCAAGGAAGACCATTTGTAAATATAAATCTAGTAGATGATGAAATATCAAATATAGATATAAGCCTATCACATTGCAAAGAATATGCAATAGCAAATGTAGTAGTAGCTTTAAAGTAATTAAAATAGCTAAATTAATATATATAAAAAAAGCAAATAAATAAATAAATAAATAAATCGAAAGGAAAAACACTATGACACTATTTGATAGCCATGCACACCTAGATGATGAAAAATTTGATAAAGACAGAGAAGAAATAATACAAAAAATAAAATCATCAGAAATAACAAAAGTAATAAGTGCAGGATATAGTCTAGAAGGCTCAAAAAAAGCAATAGAACTTTCAAAAAAATACGAATTTATATATGCCACAGTAGGAA
Organism: uncultured Clostridia bacterium; assembly: GCA_944386775.1. Classification (GTDB taxonomy): domain Bacteria; phylum Bacillota; class Clostridia; order TANB77; family CAG-508; genus CAG-269. Next base: position 16,993 of record CALXCJ010000005.1, on the reverse strand, counting down.
TATCTCCAAATGATATTCCACAAACAGAAGACAAACTGTGGAAAGACATAGAAAAAATGCAAGAAATAATAAATGAATATTATAAAAACTGTCAAAAAGAAAACACAAAACCAAAAATAGTAGCAATAGGAGAAATAGGTCTAGACTATTACTGGGAAAAAGACTACACGCAAAGAGAATTGCAAAAAAAAGCATTTAAAAAACAAATAGAACTTGCAAACGACCTAAAACTTCCAATAGTAATACACACAAGAGATGCAATAATGGACACACTAGAAATATTAAAAAATAACCAAGTACAAAAAAAAGGAATATTCCACTGTTGCCCACAAAACAGAGAACTAATAAAAGAAGCACTAAAATTAGGATATTACATATCATTTGCAGGACCAATAACCTTCAAAAACTCAAAAAATGCAGACGAAATAATAAACTTAGTTCCACTAGACAAAATCCTAATAGAAACAGACAGTCCATACTTAGCTCCAGAACCAGTAAGAGGCACCAGAAACGATCCCACAAATGTAAAATACATAGCACAAAAAATCGCAACAGTAAAAGAAATACCACTAGAAAAACTAGCAGAAATAACATACAAAAATGCAGAAAAAATATTCGATAATGGTCAATCTGGGACAGGTCCCTCGTGACCAAAAATGGTTAACTTGGGACAGGTTTAAATGCTAAGACGTTGTTCCAAGCAGGTTGCTAAAACAGATGGAATAAATGGCAATTTTTGAAAGAAAGAATTTCTTCAAAAATTGCCATTTTACTCCGTCCTTTTTGGAAACCTATTTGGGCAAACTGCTGGCACAAGTGAAAAAATTGCATGCAAAATAAAAATTAAAGCTATACAATAGGCATCATATAATTTTTCCATCGAGTGCGAGAGAATCTTTAGTTAAACAAAATTATTAATAATATACAATATAAATAAAAAATTTTTAACGTCCGTCCCCAAAATCCCGGCTAGCCGGGATTTTAAGCTAGTCCCTCAATCCCGAAAAATGAAGTATGTGTCTTTATTGGATAAATAAAAGAGTTTTTCCTAAAAAATGAACCCTCTTATGATTATAAAAAAATAAAACATATGCTATTTTTTTAATCAAAAAACTTTTTAGATTTTCTGGTTGCGGACATAGTCTGCCATATGTTATAATAATACTGTGATAAAAATACAGAAAAATAGAAAAAATGTAAGTATAATGTGGAATTATATAGAAGATATAATAATAGTAAAATATTAGAAAGGAGGAATGGCACTTATTCCACTACTTAAAAGTAGAGGATTCTAAGTGCCTAAGTAAATCTATGAAAAAACTACCTTATGGAATAAGTAATTATGAGGAATTAGTAGAAGACGGATACTACTATGTAGATAAAACAAAATACATAGAAATATTAGAAAATTTAGCAGAAAAAAGAATAATGTTTTTACGTCCCAGAAAATTTGGCAAAACATTATTTACAAGTGTTTTAGAAAACTATTATGACGTAAAAAAAGCAAATAAATTTGAAAAATTATATGGAGAAACATATATAGGAAAAAATCCTACTAAACTAAAAAACAGTTATTACATATTAAAATTTAACTTTTCAGGAATAGATACATCAAATCCTGAAACAACAATACAGGGATTTAAAGAAAAAGTAACAGCATCAATATCAGATTTTGTAAAAAATTATGAATTAGATTTTTATATAAATCCAGAAATGACAGCCGAAGGATTACTAAATAATTTAATAATAGCTTTCAAAAATCAGAAACAAGGAGAAAAACTATATATCATCATAGATGAATATGATCATTTTGCCAATGAATTATTAGGATTCAATACAGATAATTTTAAAAGTTTAGTTTCTAAAAATGGTAAAGTAAGAAAATGGTACGAAGTACTAAAAGAAGGAACTGAAAGTGTAGTAGATAGAATATTTATAACAGGAGTTGCACCAATTACTTTAGATAGTATGACATCAGGATTTAATATAAGTACAGATTTAACCCGGAGATTCAAGATTTAATGAAATGATGGGATTTATAGAAGAAGAATTAAAAATATTAATGAAAGAACAAGAAATATCCGAAGAAGAACAAAAAAATTTACTTCCAATAATGAAAGAAAACTATGATGGATATAAATTTTCTAAAAATGCAGAAAAGCAAATATATAATTCTAATATGTGTTTGTATTTTTTAAATTCATATTTAAGTTTTAGAAAAATACCAGAAGAATTAGTAGATGTAAATATAGCAAGTGATTACAGCAAAATAGGAAATATGCTAAAACTTTGTAGAGGAGAAAATAGACTAGATATAATACAAAAAACAGTATCAGGAGAAGGAATATTAACAGACATAGTGCAAAAGTTTAATCCAGCAGTAGATTTTACAGAAAGAGAATTAGTATCAATGTTATATTATTTAGGGTATTTAACAATAAATAAAGAACTTCTAGGAAAAGCAGAGCTAAAAATACCAAACAAAGTTATGAGAGAAATATATTCAGACTATTTCTTAAAAATATTAGATGAAGAAACAAATTTAATAATAGAAGAAACTGAATATAATGAGATACTACAAGAAGTAGCGCTAGAAGGAAAAATAGATAAAGCAGTAAATTTATTACAGAAATATTTAAGTAATTTATCAAACAGAGATTATCAAAGATTTGATGAAAAATACGTAAAACTAATATTTTACTGTATAATGATGAATTTAAAAATATATAATGTGAAATCAGAAATGGAAGTAGGAAGGGAATATCCAGACATAGTATTATTACCAAAAGATAGTACAAAAGGCTATTATTCAATAATGATAGAATTTAAATATTTAAAGAAAACAGAAGAAAATAAATTATCTGAAAAACAAGAAGAAGCAAAAAAGCAAATAGAAAAATATAGCGTTGCAGAAGAAATGAAAACATTAAAAAACTTAAATAAATACACAATTGTAGTAATAAATGATAAGGCATATATTCAAAAAATATAATTTAAAGATAATTTAAGTTGTAGTAATAAATGGTAAGGTATACATTAAATTATGGAACAATAGTTTATTTATAAAAATATCTATACAAAATCCGAATTGTAATCGGAATTGGTATAAATATATCCTGTTTAATACGCAATATAAATAAAAAAAGTTTAAAAAATGGTCAATTTGGGACAGGTCCCTCGTGACCAAAAATGGTTAACTTGGGACAGGTTTAAATGAAAGATGTTGCTTCAGGTAGGTTGCCAAAGATTGAAAAAATGGACGGAGCAAATGGTAGCATTTAAAAGAATTTTTTTAAAATTGTCATTTGCTCCGTCACTTTTGGTATTTTTTGTCAACCTGCTTGCAACCCCATTGTAAAACTTTTTTTAAAAAATTTTTAAGCTCCGTCCCCAAAATCCCGGCTAGCCGGGATTTTAAGCTAGTCCCTCAATCCCGAATTCTACCTAAAATTTCTTAATGCTTCAATTCTTGCTTCAGTACTTGGGTGAGTTGACCAGATACTTGATTTTTTTCTTTTTCCTTTTTCACCATTTTTTCTAAAAGGATTTACTATATACATATTAGCAGTTGCAGAGTTTGCAGTTTCAAGTTCGTTTGGGTCGCTTGATATTTTTTCTAATGCTGAGATTAACCCGTCAGGGTTTCTAGTTAAAGAGGCAGCAGTTGCGTCTGCTAAAAATTCTCTTTTTCTTGATAGTGCAAGTTGCATTAATGTTCCGAAAATAGGAGATAGTATTAAGCAGATAAGACCTATTATCATTAATATACCATTTGCTTTGTTATCACTGTCTCTGTCTTTTGTGCCTCCAAAAATAAAAATTCTTGCAAACATGTCTGAAAGCATTACTATAAATCCTACTAAAACAGAGATTATAGCACTAAGCATTATATCATAATTTTTTATATGGCTTACTTCGTGTGCTAAAACTCCTTCTAGTTCATAATAGTCAAGTTTTTGTAAAAGTCCGGTTGTTACACAAACTACAGCGTGTTCTGGATTTCTGCCAGTTGCAAAAGCATTTGGTTGTGGATCGTCTACTACATAAAGGTCAGGCTTTTTTGGCAGGTCTGCTGTTATCATTAATGCATCTAAAATATTTACTAGTTGTTGGTCTTCTTCTTTGGTTGCTTTTCTTGCTTTGCAAGATGCAAGTACTATTTTATCACTATAGTAGTAAGAACCCCAAGCAGATAGTATTGATACTGTAAGTGCAATAAATATTGAAAGGGTGCCTAAGTTTAGTGCATTACAAATATAATATATAATTAGAGTTACAACTATGATAAAAATACCTATAATTACTCCTGATTCTATTTTATTTTTTCTTATATTATGAAACATAAATTAACTCCTCTCAAAATTATATTAAATTTATATATATAAATTAATCTAAAATACTTCTTAAAAATACTAACTAAAAAAATTTGTTAAAAATAAGGATTATATTTTAAAAGTAAACTTTAAAAAATAATCCTTAAAATAACTAATTATTACTGAAGTCAACTTTTACATTCTTCTTTACTTCTTCATTTTCAGTTTCAAATAAATCGCGTGCTGTAAAGTGGAACATATTTGCAATTATGTTTGAAGGAAACATTTGTAGTTTTTCATTATACATTGTTACTGTATCATTGTAAAATTGTCTTGCAAAAGATATTTTGTTTTCAGTGTTTCTTAGTTCCTCAGAAAGTTGTGCAAAATTTTGGTTTGCTTTTAATTCTGGGTAACCTTCAGAAACAGCCATAATTGTTTTTAAAGTATCTGATAATTGATTATCAAGTGCAGCTTTTTCTGAAACACTACTTGAATTTGCCCAAGATGTTCTAAGTTCTGCAATTTTTTCAAAAGTTTTAGATTCGTGATTCATATAACCTTTTACAGTTTCTACAAAGTTTGGAATTAAATCAAATCTTCTTTGTAATTGAACATCAATTTGGCTCCAAGCATTATCCACTTTAATTCTAGCAGAAACTAAACTGTTGTACATAATAATAACAGCAATTACTAATACAATAATAACAGCTAATACTATTAATATTACCATATTTTCTCCTCCTTATTTTTATATTTATAATTTTATTAACATATTAATATAATTATTACAAATTATATTCTAATATATCCTAATTTCAATTATATCTCAAATTTATTAAAATGTCAGCAATTTTTTAATATTTCATAAAAAAAACATAAAATTTTCACAAAAATAGTTATAATTGCATATTAAATCACATATATTATTATTAGAATTACTTAAAATTAGCTTGTCCAATTTTAAATATCATATACAGACAAGATTTTCTAATATCTCTTACGGAAAAGGGAAATCCAGCCGATTTTTCAGAAAATTTGACAAAAAAGGAAAAACATAGTATAATAAAGAAGTGTTACCAAAGGAGGTAAAAAAATTTATGAAAGTAGAAGAAAAAGCTTCGCTATCTATAATGAAAATTATAGGTGCATGCATAATTCTAATTTTAATCTCAGGTATAGGAGTATTAGCTGTAAGTGACAATCTAAATGATGTAACAATAATAATGCAAAACGGATATGAACTAACAGCACTAACTTCAAAAACAAAAGTATCTGAAATCTTAAACGAAAATAATATAGTATTAAACGAAAATCAAAAGACAATACCAGGTTTAGATGAAGAAATTTCATCAGGAGAAACAATAAAGATAACAGACAAAACATATAATGAAGTGCAAATAGCAAATGTTTCTGAAGAAGGAGTACAAACAACGCTAGATAATCTACTAGAAAACTATTCAAGCATAACAGAAAAAATAGTAACAGAACAAGTAGAAATCCCATTTGAAACAGTAACAAAAAATGTAGCAGGTGGTGCAACAAGCACAACAAACAAAGTAATTCAAGAAGGTCAAAATGGAATAAAAGAGGTAACATATAAAATAAAATATCAAAATGATATTGAAATAGAAAAAACACTTTTATCAGAAACAATTATAAAAGAACCAGTAGACAAAATAGTACAAATAAGCAAAAAAGTAACATCAAGAGGTCTTTCTACATCAAGAACATCTACAACACCAAGTACAACAGCGCAAATAGATGGTCAAATATATAAAATAACAGCATATTGTTCATGTTCAAGATGTTGTGGTAAATCAAATGGAATCACAGCATCAGGAAAAAAAGCAACAGCAGGAAGAACAGTTGCAGCATCAAGTAAATTTGCATTAGGAACAAAATTAAACATAAATGGACATATTTACACAGTAGAAGATAGAGGTGGAGCAATAAACGGTAACAAAATAGATATATATGTAAATTCACACTCAGAAGCATTACAATGGGGAGTAAAATACTTACCAGTAAGTGTAGTAAAATAATAAAAATAATAAAAAAGGTTAATTGTGACATATATCACAATTAACCTTTTTTTGATTTCTAAAATCTATTTAAAATAAGGTTAAATCTAAAGGCAAAACCTATAAATCCCTAGAAAACGCCATTAAAAATTAAAATTATGTAACAAAAATGTAAAGCAAAATTAATAAAAATCACAAAATGTCAGAAAATGTCTTTCCGTAATAGTTTTAAAACTTATAAAAAAAGCCTAAAAAAAGTCCTATTTACTTACATCTTTTCAGAATGTAAAATATATATAAATATAAAAAGCAAAGGGGACTGTTTGTTATGGGAAAAGAGTTTAAAAAAATAACACAAAAAGGTAAAGGTATTTTTTCACATTTTATAGAAAATTTGAAAAAGTATAAAGTTCAAGTTGTAACAAGCACTTTAGCTATGTTAGTAATAATATCAATAGCTATAGTAGCAATTTTGCAAGGAAATACTACCCAAAATAGCCAAGGAGGAATAAGTCCGGAACTTGCAAAGGCAATGTCATATCCACTAGTAGAAGATGATGAAAACAAGGTAACTGGTATCAATGGACTTGAATTTGATGCCTTCTTTTTGCGTGACATAGATGGAGATGGCTATGCAGATAAAATAAGAGGAACTAGTAGAGAAGTTGGAAAAGAAGATACATTGTATATGGAATTAAATGTGCAAACAGAAGGATATTTAAGTGAAGCAAAAATAGAAATCAATGGTAAAAATTTCTATTTACAAACAGCATTACCAAAAGATGAAGAATTAAAAGATAATTATATTGGGAATAATATAAAAACTATTGAGTTCCAATCAATTAATAATGGAACAGAAAAGTTATTAACAGGAATTGTAAGAAGTGGTGATTACTCATATCCTTCAACAATGTTAGATGCAATAGGTAATAATATATATAATTATAGTAATACAAATAATGTAGTATTTTCTGGTACATATGTAGATGGAAGTGGAACTTCAATAAAATTTTCTAAAACAGTCAATTTCGAAGTAGATTGGTATGGAACAGTAACTGCAAGAATGTATTCATTAAACCAAAGCAAAAATATAGAAGAAGCAATAGATGAAGAAAATGGTTTGATAAATTTAGATTTTACTGTAAATACAGAAGAAACAAAACAAGAACTAATTTTAGCTAGTAATTATGTTGAAGGAAAAATACCATATTTAAATGGATATGCACCAATAGAGGTAATATATACAGGAAGTAATGCTACATTTAATTATGATGTTTCATCTTGTAAATTTACTTTGGAAAGAGAAGCTACAGTTGAAGCAGATGGAACAGTAACAGGTAGATTGTCAAGGACAAATAGTTATTCAATTAGAGTAGTGTACCCTATAGAGGCATACCAAAGTTTAGGAACAGAAACTGTAGAGTTACGAATTCCTGTTAGTACATATTATGAGGGGTATAATAACACTAGTTCAGAATTTACCAATCCATATAAATCAAATGTTGTAGAATCAACTATAATTGTAAATTATGAAAAAGAAGAAGAAAAAACAGAAGAACAGATATATGAATCTAATTTTGAAATAACTATAGGAAAGAGAATATATAGTCCATATTCAAGAAATGTCATATCTAAAGAAAAACCACTTAAAGTATATAATGGTCAAAGCGAACAAGAAGTAGATGATACATACACAGTCACTTGGAGAGCATATATAGGAACAAATGCTAAACTTGATGGAATAGTAATGAAAGAAACAAAAGATGGAGAAACTCAAGTAACAGATCAATTTATAAAACAAGATTCAAGTACAGAAAGTACAGATGATGTAATATCAAATGTAGGAATATATTTTAGCAATGCAGACAAAATACTTGGAGATGAAGGCTGGATTAGAGTATATGACGAAAGTACGGGAAATTTAATTGTAACATTTACTATGGATAATTGGAATGATTATACATCAAGTAACCCATACATATATGAAATGCCAGTAAAACATATAAGAATAGAAACAAGTAATATAATAAAAAATGAAGAATCTTTATATGCTTATAATGTAAAAGAAATAGATGTTGATAAAGTAATTGGAAAATACACACAAGAAGAATTTGCTAAATTACAATATATTAAATCAACTTTAGTAGGATATATATCAGGCGAATATATAAAAACAGTTACATCACAAGCAAACTATGAAGAGCCAATATCAATAGCTACAATTAATCTTAGTAAAGATATATTATCAACACAAGTAACAGAAAAAAACTTAAAGCTAACAATACAAACAGAAGCAATAGAAAGTTATAATCAAGTAAAATGGTTAAACGGAATATTTTTAATAGAATTTCCAATAGGGGTTATAGATTTAGAAATTAATAACATAGAAATAAGTAATGTAAATGTATTAATAGAAAGCTATGAAGTAATAGAGCAAAATGGACAAAAATTCATAAAAATAGTTACAAGCAATGAAGAACCTCAAAGTTATATAATAACTTTAGATGTAGATATTTCGCCAAACCCAACTATATCAACAGAAACAAGCAAAATTGAATTATATGCAAGCAATGAAAATATAGGTCAATATTATTATAGTGATAACGATATTTATGATGTAAATAATAATATGAATGTAGATGAGCAGGTAAACCATAAAACAGTAAATATAAGTATGGTAAGCCCAAACTCTTTATTAACTAACCAAATTGCAACAGAATATGATGATAAAGGAAGTAAGATAATATCACCACAAGTTGCAGATATAAAGCCAGCATATGCATTAGTAGACCAAGAAACAGAACAAACAGCTAAAATAGGGGTACAAGTAAGAAATAATTATGCAAGCACAATTAGTGAAATACAAATATTAGGTAAAATACCTTTTGAAGGAAATACATATGTAATAGCTGGGGAAAGTTTAGGCTCTTCATTTACAACTACTATGAAAAATACTGGAATAGAATTACCAGCAGAATTACAAGGAATAGCAAAAGTATATTATTCAGATAATGAAAACCCAGATAGAGACTTAGAAAAAGTAGAAAATAATTGGAAAGAAGCGGGAGATGTAGAAAACTGGGATAATATAAAAACATACTTAATAGACCTAGGAAGCTATATAATGCCAACAGGAAAAGAATTTATATTTAATTATATTATTCAAATACCAAAAGGTGTAGAATTTAATGAAGTTTCATATAGCCACCACGGAATATATTTTTCTTTAGATACAGATCAAGGAAAATATAGAACCCAAACAGAGCCAAATAAACTAGGTTTTAGAATTGCAGAAAAATATGATTTAGAACTTACTAAATACCAAACAGGAATGGACAAACTTGTTCCAGGGGCAACATATAGTGTAAATGAAGTAATAAATGACGAAGTTCAAGAAAATGGTAGAACTGGTGTAACTAATGCTCAAGGAAAATTAACAATTACTAATTTATATGCAGAGAAAACATATGAAATAAAAGAAATAAAATCACCAGAAAATTATGAACTAAATGCAGAAACTATAAGATTTACTACAAATGTAGATGACGAAGGAAACTTATCAGCAGAAACTTTAGCAGGCAATACAAAAGAAGACATTACTATTCAAAAAGATGCAAGTGAAAATTATAAAGTATTAATTCAGGTAGAAGATGAAGTAAAAGCTAGTATAAAAATAATTAAAAAAGAAGAAGGAACAGAAAATGCTATACAAGGAGTACGTTTTAAATTAACAGGATATGGTTTACCACAATCTGGTAAGACAATATCTACAAATTCAGATGGTGAAGCAACAATAAGTGGTTTAGCAATTGAAGAAGAATACACTTTGCAAGAAACAAAAGCAGAAGGATATTATATAGCAGATACTATAAAATTTAAAATTATAAATAGCGATGGAAATTATACAATTCAAATAACCTCAGGAACAGTAGCAAGTAATGAAATAATAATTGACAATGGAATACCAACAATAAATATAATACTAGAAAATGAAAAAATACCAACATACAATTTAGAAATAACAAAAATTAAAAAAGTGATTGAAACAATATTAAATGATGAGCAAGAAAATGCAGAAAGTCAAACAGATTCGTCAAATGAAGAAATAGAATATTTACAAGGTGCAAAATTTAAATTATATAAAGAAACAGAAGAAATAGGAGAATATATAACTGATAATACAGGAAAATTAACAATAAATGGTTTATATCAATATGTAGAAGGAAAGGATATAGATCAAATATATACATTAAAAGAAGTATTAGCTCCAGATGGATATGCTAAGGTAAAAGATATAAGCTTCAAAGTACAACAAGAAAATGGAACTTTAAACTTCTATGAAGTAAATGAAGATGGACAAGAAGTTTTGGGCTCAAATTATACATCTGATGGAAATACAATAAAACTAACACTAGAAGATAGCCCATCATTTAAACTTGTAAAAATAGATGCTGAAACAAAGCAAACCATATCAAATGTAAAATTTGCAATATATAATGTAGAAAATGGAGAAGTTCCAGCTACAAATAGTAAAGGAGAGATTTTAGGAACAAGGGAGATTATAGGTGAAAAAGAATATTATACCCTAACAACAAACCAAAACGGAGAAATAACAGCAGACTTGGCAGAAGGTCTATATAAAGCAGTGGAAGTAGAAGCACCAGAACAATATGAGATAGAAGGGCAAGAATATTATTTTGGAATAGGCACATCTAGAGAAGAATCAAAAGAACTACAAGCACAATGGGTAGAAGAAATTGATGCAGATTATCAAAATGAACTAACAATGTTTAAAGAAACATCAGATGGTGGTTATATTATGGTTATAGAAACTTATCAAGGAATATATAATTTTGGAAATGGAGTAGAAATAGATCTTCCTCGTACAAGCGGAGGAGCTAATATAATTGTAAAATATGATGTAGATAGAAATGCTGAATGGGCTAAAATATTGAGAAGTGATGACGGAAATGTATATATTAATTCATTAATAGAAACAAGTAAAGGTGAATACATAATTGTAGGTAGATTTAATTATAAGATTATTTTAGATAATGGTGAGATATTGAATACTACTACTGGTGGCACTAATTGGGATGCAATGATATTAAAGTACAATAGTCAAGGTGTTATGCAATGGGGAAAAAGTATTGGAACAACTGAATTTGATTCATTTGAAGATATAATAGAAATGGAAAATGGAAACTTTATGGCTGGGGGAAGATCTTCAAGTGATATGTTATTGGTTGAATTTGACAATTCTGGAAACGAAGTATCTAGAAACAATATTGGTACAGAAGCAGATGATGCTATTTATTCATTGTGTAAGACAAATGACGGTGGTTATATAATTGGGGGATATTTTAATAGTCAAGAAATAGATTTAGGTAATGGTTATATTTTGACTGGAAATGGTAGCCGTAATGGAGTATTAATTAAATATGATAGAAATGGAGATATAGAATGGACACAAACAATTAAAACGGAAGGAAGTACATCTAGAACTTTCATAATTAAAGATATAAAACAGACATCTGATGATGGGTATATTGTAGTTGGATCATTTTCAACAGATATGATAACATTAGATAATGGCTTAACTTTCAGTTATAATGGAGATAATGGTTCAATAATACCTACTAATGATGCAATATTAATTAAATATGATAGTAATGGTAAAACAGAATGGGCAAAATTAATAGGAGGTAATGATGAAGATGCAATTAATTCTGTAATTGAGACTAGTGAGGGAGATTTTATTTTAGTAGGTTCATTTGAAAGTGACAAATTGTTATTGGAAAATAATATAGAATTAATAGAAACAAGTCGATATTATAGTGCAGGAATGTTAATAAAATATGATAAAAATGGAAAATTAATTTTGGCAGACACTATTGAAGGAAGGTATAGTAACTCAATTGCAGGAATAATAGAAATTAATAAAGGAGAATATTTATTAGGTGGTTACTTCTCTCGAGAAACTGTTTTTGCTGATGGAATTGAAATGAACGAAGAGCTTACGTCTAATACTGCTATAGTAAACTATAAAGAACAAGTAAAATTAGAATTTAATTATGACCAATTAAAATCTATTGGATCAAATGGTGATGATATGATAACTCGTATAGAAAAAACAGTAGATGACGGATATATATTAGCAGGAAGTTTTAAATCGGATAACTTAAAATTAGGAAATAACACAATATATAATACAAGTGTTTCATCATCATATAATGATATAGTTTTTATAAAATGTGATAATAACAATAATATAAAATGGATTAAAACACTAGGTGGAAATAAAAATGAATCAATATCCGAATTAATAACAACTAAAGATGGAGGATTTATAGTAGTTGGTAGTTTTTCAAGTACTATGGTGCAGCTTGGAGATTATATATTGACTAATAGTGGAGATACCGATGCGATGATAATAAAGTATAATGCCCAAGGAGAAGTAGAATGGGCAACATCTACACAAGGTGAAAAGGCTGAATTTAATGGAGTAGCAGAGACTTATGATGGTTCAATAATTGTGGGAGGTACTGTTACTGGAAAAAGGATTCAAATACAGGGACAATCTTTTTACCTAAATAATTACTATCAAAATGGAATGCTAGCAAAATATAGCAAAGATGGAAAAGTGCAGTGGGTAAAAGCTTTAGCAAGAGGTGTGGATGTTATTACACCTTTGAATGATGAAGGTTATGTAGTATCAGGAGATTTTAATGAAACTATAATACAAGATAATGTAACTATAACACCAACAGACTTTTTAGGTAATAGAACATTTATAATAAAATATAATAAAAATGATGTTGCAATTTGGGGAAATTATACAGATGGAGACAGAGGATATGAGAATATATATGATATCATGCAAACAGAAGATGATGGGATAATAGCTGTTGGTGGGTATACACAAGATGTAAATTTTGGAAATGGCGTAATATTAGAAGGTGACATTAGTTATGGTTCTAGTTATCTAACTTTAGGAATGATTGTTAAATATGATAAAAATGGAAATGCTGAATGGGCAAATAAAATTACACGTAATAGTAGTTATAGTAGTGCATTATATGATACTGTACAAATAGAAAATAAAGGATACTTAGTTTCTGGTATATCCAAAAATGAAGGAATACTTGTATTTTATGATGAAAAAGGAATAGAAAGATGGAGAACAACTACATCAGGAACTTCAGCTCAATCACTTAATCATATGATTCAGATAGACGACAAATCATTTATTGTAACAGGAACTTCAAAAAGTAAAGAGGTATCGATAGGTGATAAAAGTGTAAACACTAACGGAGGAACTGATACAATAATATTAAATTTAAGTATTTTAGGTGCAGTTCCCGAAGTTCAAGAACTCACAGTAGAAAACACCATAAAACAATTCGAAATAACAACAGATGTAAGAGAAATCAATGGAGAAAAAGGTGGAACAATATCAGGCGAAGACCAAATACCATTTGAGACAGTAAAATACAATGAAAACAGCCAAAAATCAATAGAAATAAAACCACAAGACAGTACATATGAATTAATATCAATTACAATAAATGGCGAAGAATATCCATTTGAAACAAATCCAGATGGAACATACACAATGCCAAAATTCACAAATATGACAGAAGACAAGCATATAGTAGTAACATTCGCACTAAAAACCAATAAATTAACAATAAATAAAACAGATGCACAAGGAAACAAACTACAAGGTGCAACATTTAAAATAGAAAAGCAAGAAGTAGAAAGCCAAGAAGCATATAGTGTAGAAGTAACAACAGACAGCAAAGGCCAAGGAATAGTACAACTGCCATTCGGAAAATACAAAATAACAGAAACAAAAGCACCAGAAGGATATATCTTAAACGAAACACCAACAGAAATAGATTTCACATCAGATGGAGAAAAAGAAATAACAATACAAAATGAAAAATACGCAACAGTACTAGTACATCACTATCTAAAAGACAACACTGGAAAATACACTGAAATAAAAGTAGCAGAAGATGAACTACTACAAGGAAAGGCAAACGAAAATTATACATCAACTCCACACTTAGACCTAGAAAAATACGACCTAGAAAAAGATGCTCAAGGTGAATATGTTATACCAACTAATGCAACAGGTAAATTCCAAACAACACAGCAAGAAGTAAAATATTATTATGAAGAAAAAGAAATACCATTAACAGTACATCACTACATAGAAGGGACAACACAAAGTGTACCATTAAAAACAGGAACAGCCCAAGATGAACACAAAAGTGGAAAAGAAAACGAAGCATATACAACAGAAAGTATAAGCACTGAACAATTAAGTGACAAATACGAATTAGCGGAAATACCACAAGATGCAAATGGATACTATACAGGAGATGAAGTTATAGTAACATATTACTATAAACTAGTGGAAAGACCACTAACAATAATAAAAACAGGTGAAGAAGAACAATTACTAGAAGGAATAAAATTCACAATAAAAAATACAGAAACACAAAATGTTAAAGAATACCAAACAGACGAAACAGGTAAAATTAAGGTAACACTAGAAGCAGGAACATATGAAATAACAGAAACAGAAACAAAAGATGATTACCAGTTACCACAAAATCCTACAAAAACAATAGAAATAACAAAAGACCAAGAAAGTTTTGAACTAAACTTAAGTAATGAAAAGAAACAAGGTACAGTTATAGTACACTACTATATCCAAGGAACAAATGAAAAAGTACCATCAAAAACAGAAGGACAAGTAGTAGAAGATATAAAACAAACAGGAAAAATAGGAGAAATATGGGCATCAAAAGAAGCGGAAAATGTAAGCACAAAATATAAGCTAGTAGAAATTGTAGGAAATACAAGTGGAGAATACACAGAAAAAGAGCAACAAGTAATCTATTATTATAAACTAAATGAAGGAACAGTACTAGTACATCACTATATAGAAAACACAACACAAAGCATAAGTCCAGATCAAACAATAACAGGAGAAGTAGATAGTACATACAAAACAAGTCCTGCAACAGATATACCAGCAAATTATGAGTTAGTGTCAACTCCAGAATATGCTACAGGTTTAATAAAAGAAACTCAAACAGTAGTAACATATTATTACAGATTAAAACAACCAACAATAACCAATACTAAAATAACAAAAACAACTGATACATCTAAAGTAGTAGATCCAGCACAAGCAATAACATACACAATAAATTACCAAGTAACAATAGATCAATATATAGGAAATGCAAAAGTAACTATTGTAGATACATTACCATATGATTTAGACCAAGAAAATAGTAAAGTAAATATTGCAAATGGTACATATAACCAACAAACAAGAACAATTACATGGGTCGAAAATATAACAAACATAAATACATTTGAAAATGAACCAAAAACAGTAACTATAAATAAAGAAATAACTGTTTTATACAAAAACTTAGATGTAACAGATCAAAAAGTTGAAAATAACGTAACAGCTACACTAGAGCTTACTACACCACAAAAAACAGAAACAGTTAATACTAAAAATGAAATACCAGCAGAGTACTTAATAAATGTGCCAGTAACCAAAGTATGGAACGACAATAGCAATATAGCTAAAAAACGTCCAGAAAGTGTAACATTTGTATTAACAGGAACAAAAACAGTAGGAGAAAATATAACAAGAGAACTAACCTTAACAGAAAAAAATGCAAATCAAGAAAATGCAAACAACTGGGAAGAAACATTCACAAACCTACCAAAATACGACGATAATGGAAACGAAATAACATACACAATACAAGAAAAAGCGACCGGAAGCATATTCTATACAGCACAAAATACAAAAGTAGAAGGAGACTACAAAGAAGGATTTACAATAACAAACACATACCAAGTTCCAGACACAAAAATCACAGTACAAGCAACTAAAGTATGGGACGACAACAGCAATATAGCCCAAAAACGTCCAGAAAGCGTAACATTTGTACTAACAGAAAATAGAACAGTAGGAGAAAATGCAACAAAAGAACTAACCTTAACAAACAAAAATGCAAACCAAGAAAACGCAAACAACTGGGAAGGAACATTCACAGACCTACCAATGTATGATGCATACGGAAACGAAATAACATATACAATAGAAGAAAAAGCAACCGGAAGCATATTCTACACAGCAGAAAATACAAAAGTAGAAGGAGACTACAAAGAAGGCTTTACAATAACAAATACATACGAAGTACCAGATACCAAAATCACAGTACAAGCAACCAAAGTATGGGACGACAACAGCAACATAGCTCAAAAACGTCCAGAAAGTGTAACATTTGTACTAACTGAAAACAGAACAATAGGAAAAAATGCATCAAAAGAACTAATCCTAACAGAAGAAAATGCAAACAACTGGGAAGGAACATTCACAGACTTACCAAAATATGATGCATACGGAAACGAAATAACATACACAATACAAGAAAAAGTAACCGGAAGCATATTCTACACATCAGAAAACACAAAAATAGAAGGAAACTACAAAGAAGGATTTACAATAACAAACACATACCAAGTTCCAGACACCAAAATCACAGTACAAGCAACCAAAGTATGGGACGACAACAGCAACATAGCTCAAAAACGTCCAGAAAGTGTAACATT